>SKVC01000021.1 GCA_007129655.1 Thermoplasmata archaeon | reverse complement strand
GGCGATGTGTGGTAGTAGCAGGACGAACAGCGTGAAGTCCGGCGCTCTACCAGGCTGTATTCGTGGGTGTTTACAGCCACGAATGTGCGAGGAAGATGCTTGACTGCTTCCTCGCAAAGCCTTTATCTCTTCCGACAATTCGGGAAATGAATATGATTAATGATGTGTTGAGCCTCGAGCGACGTTTATTTAGTGATATGTGAGTATTAATTATCCGTCGGGATGTAATGCCTCGTATATCCTCTCAGAGAATGAAGGCCCTACACCTTCTACCTCAAGTAAATCCTCTTTAGAAGCTTTTTCCAACTGTTTGATCGACTTGTAGCCACCGTCGTATAATTTCTCTGCCATGGTTGGTCCAACACCTTCGATCTCCTGGAACATTTCAAGAACTTCGGTTTTGGTCAACTCTTTTTTCTTCTTTGGCTTCTCGACTTCAGGTTCTTCGCTAGCTTCTTCGCTGGGTTCTTCTTCTTTCTCAGACTCTAATTCCTTATCTGTAACTATCTTGAACTCAACATCCTCATCCGAGGGAACCAGAAGAACTTCGCTTTTCCTTATCTCAACTCTTTTCAGAGGGTATATATCTTTGCAAGCCTTCTTAACGTCGGTTGCGAGTTTACCGAATAGCAACTTTTGAACAAGAGTAGAGAGCGTGGATTTTTTAGCTTCTTTCTTTATGATCTCCTCTTGCCTCAGTCGTATTGAATTCTTTATAGATGTGTTTACACGTTTATCGGTTACAGACAGAACCTTTACACGTACGACATAGCCTTCTTTGGTTTGTACATCTATAACGGCATCGACTTTAGAACGTCGCCTTCGGGTAAGTCTGCGGATGTAATCCGTTGTCATATCATGACCAACGTATCGTGTGATGCATTCTCCACCTCTTACACCATTTACCTTTAACATTACCTTTATGTGCACTTTTGAAAAGTCGCCCACGAGATCTTGTAGGGTGATTTCACTCACTCTATCCAACAATAATTCGGGGCTGGAAGCCGGTGTTTCGCCAACTACCGCGCCCTCAAACATGTCGGGAGCGATAATTCTGTACCATCTCTTAGACTTCCATTTATCCTTCACGCGCCTTGCAGTCCTTCTGGTCTTTCGCTTAGCCATCTTCATTCCTCTAGTTAAGGTGAGTTGATGTTATCTGCCTAGCATATAACAACTTTTTGGTGTTAAGTCATAGAAGATTTAAGCCTTTCGGTAGATTTCCGCAAATTTTATTGAATTTTGAGGGCCAATTATTTGGATCTAAACCTTTTTGAGCAAGGAAGGCCGCCGACCATCTTTCCAAGCCGATTCCACTGCATCCGGAATAAAGATCTTTTGATTGTGCCTTTATGTTGAATGCCTTTGTGTACTTTTTAAATATGCTTAAATTCTGGAATTCCAACCATTTGCTGTCGTTTCTATCGCCCCTATAGGGCATATATGCCTCGAAATCAATTGTTCCCAAATCTTCTTCGCCATCCTCATCACCATGCCCGGATTGCTGCATGTAGAACGGTGCTACCTTGGCCATCCTCCATTCCAAGTCAAGTATGTTCTGGAAGACATGTGTGTAGCGCTCTATCAAATCTTCTTTCAGAGTTAGCAGTTGTTCTTTAGTCCCTATATATATCGGTTCTATACGGTGAAACTCGTCCACCCTTTCGATCCCATGACGGCCTCCTGATTCGTATCTAGCACTGGGTACAGTACGTTCGTAAAGTAACACGGGAAGACTATCGTCTGCGATGGTTGTGTTTCTTAGTGACCAGTACATCAATGGACACTGGGCGTAGCAAATACCTGCCCTGGGAGCAGTAACGAGTTCTTTTAATTTATCTACCGGGACTTCTTTTGAAATATTTACCAAATCAACAAATTCCTCCCATTCTTCAGGATCTCTGCTTTTGGGTTCACATATATAATATACTTCATTGGGAACTCCTTCCATGTGCCCGGTTTCCTGCCAAACATCGAATGGGACCATCGTCGACTCTATAACTTCCTGAAATCCCAGAGGTTCAAGTACTTCTTTAACGGCTATCTCTTCCATGCAGCGTAGTATCTTTGCTGCCTGGGGTCTGTAGAACCATTTACCTTTGGTAGGTCCTTGTTTGATCCAACCTCTCTTTTCCATTTCTTCCGTAGGATCGCGTGTCCAAACAGGCTTTTTGTCTCCGGATTCCCAGATGAGTTCCCATAATTCCTCTTTACCTTCATAATATTGAGCATCGATCTTTTCCTTGATACGCTGGATTATCCGGTCTACATAATTGTTGGCTAATTGGTCCTGTGTGAGATTTTTTACAGATATAATGCAGGTCTTACCGTCCAATTCTAGTTCGTCAACAAAGGGAAGTTTCAACTTTTCTACCGGCGGTCTGTCAATTTCGAATCGGATCATATAATCGATTATTTTGATGTCTCTGACACCGACTCTGTGTTTTCTACCCATGGCTTCGCTCAAACTTTTCTTTAAGCGGATCAAAGCATCGTGGGCCCTGACATACCTGTCAGACGTTATCTTTATACAGAGGTCGCTGCCCTCAATGGTATAATCTTCTATTAACGCTCCACCGGAAACGTTCTTTGGGACACCACGTTTAAGGAGGTCTTTATTTGCATCTTCTATATTTTGTTGTAACGTTTCTTTTCCTTCTCTTAGATCCCCACTGAAGCTGAGGATCGCTTTCAACTCGAAATACATCATGACCGCAGGTATATTCAGAGGGGAGATATAAGTATATAGCCCATGAAATCGACAGTCTATAACAGAAAAATTGCTACTAAATTATTCGAAAGATTTATCATGTACTTTATATTTCTCATATATGATTACCTATGGAAACCTTCGAAGACCCGGATGTACGGATACAGGACGTTATGAGTGTTAATCCGATAATAATAAAGAAAGGCCAAACCGTAAGAAAGGCTGCTGGTTTGATGAAGGAAGCAAAGGTCGGTTCACTACTTGTCCTGGAAGATGATGGTTCACTTTCCGGTATAATCACCGAGATGGACATTGTTTTTAAAATAGTTGCAGAAGGTTTGGATCCGGAAAAAACCAACGTGGAAGATATAATGTCACATCCGGTCCACTCTATCGAAGGTACGATGCTCCTACGTAAAGCGGCAAAGGTTATGGCCGAATTGAATGTGAGACATCTACCTGTAACAAAGGAAGGCGACTTAATAGGAATGTTGACGGAAAACGATATAATCGAACTGTCCCCTGCTCTTCTAGATATCACCAGGGAATATGCAAGGATCAGTTCTCCGAAAGAAATAGAAGAGTACGATGAACCAGAACGTAAAGAGATAGCAGGTTATTGCGAAAGTTGTGGAATATATTCTGACAGGTTGACGATGACCAACGGACAGTTACTCTGTTCTGAATGCGATAGATGAGAAAAACGAGTTGATCAAATGAAGTTTGTTAAAATCTCCCAAAAGGAATTGAAGGAAATGGCTACCTTCTATCAAGGGGTAATGGCCACGGCCTACGAAGGACTTTTCTATCGAGAGGGAAAAGTGATAGGAAAGGGAATTCTAGATGTAGTGCCGGAATCCGAAAATATATTGGAAAAGGCGGCGAAGCTAATTCAAGCCAGAGGATGGGTGGATGAGATAATACTTGAAGATGAAAAAGCCTTTGCCGAAGGGAGTGTAGAAGTCGATGAAGAAGCTGTATCTCCTTGTTGTCATAGACTCAGAGGTGTGATCGCTGCAGTCTATGAAAAACAAACGGGGGCGATGGTAGATGTGATAGAATCTAAGTGCGAAAGCCTGGGGGACGATCACTGCGAATTCGATATAGATAAAAAGGGTTTTTGAGGTATTCAGATGGATGATAAAACGGTTAATGCTCTGGACAATTTGATGGAGAAAGAGGGAGTAATGGGTTCGGCATTGATAACTCGTGATGGAGGAGTTTTGATAGCAGACCTACCATCAGGCATACACAGCGAAACATTTGCTATAATGTGTGCTACTATTTTTGGAGCTGCACATACCATCAATTCGGACTTAGAAATCGGATCTCCGGAAAGTGTATCTGTAAACGCACAAAAAGGAAAATTCATCATAGCGAAAGCCGGTAGGAAGGAATTATTGGCGGTAGTCGTAGATGATGATTCTGAACTTTCTGATTTCAACGATGTAATCGAAGAAGCCATCGATCTTATTAAAGAAGGACTTTGAGAGTTATTTTATAAGCTCAACCAGCTTTCTAAGGACAAATTCAGAAGTTTGATCTTTTATCCCTTTTCTGTTGCCCTGTAGAGATAACTTCTCCGTGTGAACTTGATTTTTTCCCATATCTATGGCGTAATGAACCGTTCCGACGGGTTTTCCTTCGATCCCGCCACCGGGACCGGCTATACCAGTTACCGCCAAGCCGATATCTGTTTTCATATATTCCCGTACACCCTTAGCCATTTCTTCGGCAACTTCTTGGCAGACTGCACCCTTCTTCTCTATCAAGTTGCTATCTACACCGAGTATTTCGATCTTAGTCTCGTTACTGTAAGTGATAACTCCACCCTGTAAATAGCTTGACGAGCCCGGAACGTTGGTCAATCGATGAGCTATCAACCCGCCGGTACAAGATTCTGCCGTTGCGATGCTCAAACCTTTTTTTGTTAAAAGGTGGGCAACTTCTCGTTCAGTATCCGTTAAGATGGGGATCTGCGGTTTAATTCTTTCTTCCATGTTTATTTCCTCAAAATACTCTACAACTTCCTTTGGAACGGATCGTTTCCAATCCTCTTTATCTTGAATTTTACGTCTTATCTCTCTACCCTTCCAATTATCTCTGTTTTTGTTATCTATACGTTTAACCTTTACACCTATCCTTTCAAAAAGTTCTGCAACTATATCTGAATTCGCATAGATAACGTCGAATGGGGGCAAGATGGTTTTCACGTAGTGTGGCCAGGCAGGGTAGCAGTCGATATCTGGAACAGGGTATAATTCATAAGGGGGCAAATTTTTTTCGTCGAGAACACGCTTTATCATCTCTATACGTTCGCCTCCGGAAAGCGGGTTATCGAGCTCCCTTTCCTTTTGAGCGCTGCCTATACCGATAATTATTGTGTCGCATTCTTTCTTCATCAATTCAATTACGTAAAGATGACCTTTATGAAAGGGTTGAAATCTACCTATAAAAAGTCCTCTCATCGTGATACCTTCTCAGACCCCACTGCCATCCAGTTTGTTGAGTATACCCTTTCTCTTCATGTAGTATTTATTGGCAACTTTCTCCCCCAGGAAATCGAGTTCGACCTCCTTGATCCTATCTACTAGTTCTCTTAGTTGTTCTACACTAGGGTCGTATCTTACATCTATACCTACTTTGGGCAATTGTGCTTGGAGTATGGGATTCACAAACTCCTCTCCACCCAATTCGAGATAAAGTTGTGCCTTGAAAAGATCCAATGCTTCCAGGGTAGATATGCCTTCTTGTGCACGGTAGAGTTCTTCAGAATGATAGCTAGCCGGTTCTTGATTAAGGGACAGTAAACCTATGTCACGGAAAGATTGTTCAACATTA
Organism: Thermoplasmata archaeon; assembly: GCA_007129655.1. Lineage (GTDB taxonomy): Archaea > Thermoplasmatota > Thermoplasmata > Halarchaeoplasmatales > Halarchaeoplasmataceae > Haladaptatiplasma. The sequence goes on along the minus strand of SKVC01000021.1, from coordinate 2,823 downwards.
TCTCCTGTTTTCGCACTTGTGAAAAAGAATTTTGTGCCGTATTTTTCACTGAGAGCTAGGAGATCCGCCCTGTATCTCGCCATGGATTGATCCTCCAGGTCAACAAGATCTGCTTTATTCGCCAGAAATATTATCGGTGGCGCATCTCCGAGGACTTCTTTGAGTAGAGGGATCCAGTATCCCTCTATTGATTCTAGTGTTTCCGGTCGTGTTAGATCGCATATTATCAATGCTCCTCTAGCTCCCCTCATATTCGCCTTCTGGGTTTGTTGGAAACCATGCTGGCCCAGGAGGTCTCCGATCATCATGTTGAGGGAAATACCTCTATCATCGTATTCCAGGACTTTCTTTTTGAAATTTGCACCGATCGTAGCGATATAGGAATCGGAAAATTTTTGGTCGACATAACGTCTTATCAATGATGTTTTACCTACCGCCCCGTTTCCCAGCATAACAATCTTGCTTTTATATGTTTCAGTCATGGTCGATCACCTATGATCTTGAATATGGTTTTCAGATTAGAATAATCTATCTCCCTTAAAGCCTTTGGGTAAATCGGACATATCAAAATGTTATCGCTGGCAGAAACGATCCGACCGATAGTGTCTAAAAACTCTGCAACTTTATCGAAACCGTTGTGCCTTATCAGATACTCTAATCCATGGATGACCAGGATTCGCTTTTCGTTATCACTAAGGAATTTACGTGTGTCCCGAGATATTTCAAATTCCAAACGCTTAGGGTTCATCTCTTTGAATTCCTGGGTACCGGTGCGGTAATCTGTTAGCCAGACGAAGTTTGTTTCATTCAATCCGTAGCTCTCCATCGCTTTGGTTGGGATCATTGTGGTCATACAAAGGCCATTATAGCCGTGATGCGTCAAATCTTTAAGTATGTCGAAGGATAAACAAGGATCGGTAGCCTCTTTTTCTAGAACCATGTATCTCTCACCTCGTTCTATATCGGGATATTTGGTAGGTGAGTCGTCTTCGGGTTCTCCGGAATGTGTGAAACTTGTCTCTTTTATCACCATGGACAATTCTTTGGATCCCTTACCGAATTCGAAGCCATACTGTTTCTGTTCATCTTCAGTACTCAAAAGTTCTGATATTGCCCCGGTTAGAAATCCGCCTAAGAAGTATTGATTGTTGATTCCGGATTCCTTTATATGTATGTGTATGCTTTCGTCCGTTGTTTCCAGTTCTAATTTGCTGATACCGGCCTCCCATGCGATCTGTTTGAGGTATTGTTCCAGTTCTTCTAATTTGCAGTGCTCTTCAAGCATCGAGACCAGATGTTCACCCCATTTATAACCGAAGGCTGAAAGCGATTGATTTGTACCCACATCCGGACTTTGTAGAATCGTTTCCAGTGCATCGAATGCTTCTATGGGCATGACGATATTGCCTTTTTCAGTCATTGTCTTTTTCCTCCTTTAATATGTCTTCAATTATCGACTTTCCTAATTTGTGGAAAGCCTCCTCTACATTATCTCCGCTTTTGGCACTGGTTAGAAAGTATGGTGCGTTTTGCTCTTGGGCAAAGCGTGAAACTGATTTTTCAGAAACCGGTTCAAAACTAGGGATATCTCCGAATTGTGGATTGTTTTCGTAGAACGTTATAACCTGAGGGTGTGCCTCAGTCATGAATTCATCAAAACTTTTTTCGGATCCGCGTTGATGATCTTCGATTAAGTCGTGTTTATTACCCAATATTAGATACGGGATATGTCCTACTACTTCGTTCAGATCTTTTTTCCACTGTGGTATGCTGTTGAAGGTATCTTTTCTGGTTTCGTCAAAAACTATCAATGCACCTTTAGCACCGATATAATTGGATGCGTGTAGCTTAGAGAATGATTTTTGACCGTATATATCAACTATCATCAGTTTCAGTCGCACATCGTCTCCGTGAAAAAGTCCGGGGTACATTATCGTTTTTTTACTTGTTTTCGACCCGATCGTGGAGATGTATTCATCACGGTAGCTGTCTTCAACAAATCGTCTTACCAGTGATGTTTTACCTACACCTCCATCTCCCAGGAGTACCACTTTAGCTATCAGGTTCTTTACCATCGCATGGATATATGTTTCGTTGGTAAAAAATCTTGTTGTAGATAGATGGTGATGCTTGGTGGTTATCGAGTTTAACCGGAAGGCAAGAACGTCACTCTTGTCAAAACATTTTTTCGCAAAGCTCAAAAACCGTTTTGATTATGCAAAATCAAAGATTTTCCTTACTTTTTAAATTCTCATGAATATTCGAATTGTAAAAAGCGCCGAGGGGGAGACGAGCTAAGCTCCGCTTAGCGATTTGGAGGAATGCAAAGCATTCCTGCTGACGAGTGAAGCCATGCTTCACGAGTTTTTAGAATGCGTTATCATTCTGAATGACGAACAAAACTTTGTTTTGTGAGCGTTGAGAATCTTTGATTCTTAACAGCGAGTAAATCTGTGATTTACGAGCAGGGGGAATACGGAGTATTCACCCCTAGTTTTCGAATCTCTCCCGAGAAGCGAATGCGTACCTCTTGCTTCTAAATTGCTCGTGAACTCGCAATGTCAGAAGTCTGCGGGAATACTCTGTATTCCCTTGATTTTTAAATCTATTCGCTTTGCTCATAGATGTTAAAAACGCCGAGGGGGAGATTCGAACTCCCGTGGTGCAGAGCACCACCGGCTCTCAAGGCCGGCGCCGTAGTCCAGACTTAGCTACCTCGGCATGTCGAGTTCTATGAACGAGACATAAGTGGACGATAGTCCAGGGCATGTCGAGTTCTATGAACGAGACATAAGTGGACGATAGTCCAGGGCATGTCGAGTT
>SKVC01000025.1 GCA_007129655.1 Thermoplasmata archaeon | reverse complement strand
TTCTTCACATGGTATGGCAAGAACCTGTGGGGAAGGGAATGGGGCCTACGGAGATAGTTTATGCAAACAATCGATGGACGGAAAAAGGGCAGGGCAACATGGGAATAGGTAATGACAAAAATCCGACCAAGCAGATATTGTCAAATACACCTTATACATTTTCTGTCAATCCATCGATCGAACAAACAGAAGAAGGATGGTTACATGTCAAGTGGACCGAGAAGTTATCTTCAGGTGATGAAGAAGTAGAGCTATGGTCTGCAGATGGAGGAATGAATTGGTTGGAATCCCCACCTCCTCTGCCATGGATGAGGGTCGGGAACTATTTTGAGTTTGAAACAGAAATAGTTGAATTGGAAAATATGACGGAAAACAATTTCAGTATAACTTATGTCATAGACGAACTTTCAAAAGACACTATCGGTATGAATCAAAAATACGGAACTATAGAATTCAATACCACTTTCGATATACATTCCAGAAAATTATTGTATATCGAAGGAGAAGATGTTTCCGACTTGTCGAGTTATTACAGTTGGTTGTGGGTGACGGAAGAAGATATCATCTCAGGGGATACGGTACTGACAACAATATCAGCATCATTAACTGATCCCTATGTAGTAAAATCGCCACCAACTGCTGAATTTACTATTTCTTTTCCCAACATACAAAGTAGAGTTTATTATCAACTGGAGAGTGGTATACTTTACAACACAATAGATAATTGGAACATAGAGGGGATTAATTATAGATTTTGGTCAAATCTCACAGATACGGGTCATATATCTATTAAAGAATTGTATCCTTCCCCACCAACTACTAATGCCGATTTTGCAGTAATATTTAATAGCTATCAGATATCACCGACTCCAAATTACAACATACATCAATATTATTACCCCCCTTATCAATTTGCGGGGCACTACTACTCAAGAAATACAGATACCAGCGGATATTACACCTCTGCATATGCAACCTCAACAAGTAGTGCAAGTAGATACTCAGGTAAGATGTATGCAAATACTGATGCCCATACATACATAGGAGGTGGACTTGGAACTGCTGAAGCTCAGGCAAATGCAGGTGCATCTATGATGGGATATAGGTTCACATGGAACCATGCCACATCCTTCTCTCAGTTTAGATTAAGAGCTAAAATAGACGGGTCAAGCAATGCGTACGCAAGTCTGGCTGGTTGGTGGGGTGCTAGTAGAGGTCAAGTAAAGTTGAGGTTAGAAGGAACTCTCTACGATACAGCTACGGGATATACGGTGGCTTCAACAACCTGGACATTTGATGACTACGAAGCGTATCCCTTTGGAATACCCCGTGCGTCAAAAAACTGGAATATATACAGAAACTTCAATATGTACAGTACATTATATAACGGTCGCAAATATAGATTCATTTACAATCTTCATGCTCTCTCTTTTGCAACTTGTAACGGTATAGCCTCTTCTGCCACAGCATACAGTTATATGACCATAGATATTAGCTATTTCAGAATTGCGGCTTATTAACAAAAGGGGGGAGAAATATAGATATCCAGTTACTGTTTATGGCATTCGCTTTTTATGCTGGCTTCTCGCTTTTCACTTGCTTTTCACTGATATATTTCAGAAATGATAAAAAAAGGGAGTACATGAATAACATGTCGCTAACAAAGTTAAAATCAGACATATTAAAATATGTTGTTCTCTGTCTAATATTTGCCATAATTTTCTTCATTTCAATAACATTGGGTACGGAGACACAAGATCAAAACATGATAATTGTTGTATCGGGGATGTTGAGATTGAGTTTTGCAGTCCTCAGCGCGATTTTTTTGGGTATCGTGTTTTATGACACATTATGGTACTTCAAGAAAAAAAGAACCCGTCTGAAATATTTATCTGAGAAGCTATTTCCGAACTATGAACATGATGAGCCATCTGATAACCAATCGGATCGCACAAAAAGATATAAGATTGGAGTTGTCATCGGTTTTATACTGTTTTTATCAGGTTCTTTTGCCATCTACCTCGGATTCCCCCCAATATTTGGCAGTCTTTGGACCATCGGGCTTTTCATCACTTTATATAGCTTTATTGAATGGAATTTTGGAACCTGTCTGAGAAATAGCATTTCATAGATTTTAGATAAACGCTTGAGATAATTCCTTATTCCGATGATGAATTATTGTTTTCCTAGCGATCCTCAGCTTTTATATAAAGGTTCTAGTTTTCCAAAGTTGTGTTACTAAAATTTAAAATGCACTAGCACGATATCATCTACATGGATGTGATTGGAATCATACTGAATAAGACTTTACAGTCGATACACATGTTGAATCAAACGCTATCGCAGCTCTATATCACAACCACCGAGCGGGTCTAGATCTACTAATACATTATGTGGGTCTTTGTAGGCATTTTTGTCTACCTGATATTACGAAGTAGTGCGTACAGAAAACATAAACACACAACACCAAAGGATATTTCCGCCATCTATATGCTGTATCTCATCTCATTAATTCTAGCTTCCGTTATCCCTCTGTTCAGATATCTACTTTTGAAGTACGAACATCCGGTACACTTTTTCTTATCAACTTTTTTTATGGTGATAATTTCATTATCTGCGGTCATAACCCTCGGATATTCCATTTTCTTCTACGACGAACGAAAAAGATATATGTTAAGGATAAATAAAGAGATGTGAATGTTTCCTTATATCTCTATAGTAGTTCTTTCGATATTGATATTTTTGTTTGGACACCGATATAATAAGAATTTTTTGTATGATCGGAAGGATGCCCTGTTCGTGATCTATTTCATGTCCATCTTTCTTTTCGTGGGTATCGCGATAGCTATCTATACCTTTATAGAATATGGCCAAATAGATTCCATAGTATTGTCGATGATCGGTTTACCTATTTTGTTCATCTCTCTTGCTCTATCCGTTCTCTTCAAACCCTTCGATGCGGATTAACTGGAACATCTTTATCCTGCCGTCGCGGCGGTCGAGGTTTTAGATATAAGGAAGGACAAACCTATCGTCACCCTGAGAACGGATTGTATCAACCAGGAAGGAGTCACCGTGGTTGAAGGCAGGGCTGTTGTACTGGTAGAGTATGTAGACGTGGAAATACCCTAACCGACTACCGAATACTCCTTTTCCAGGTCCATTCCTTCAAAACGGGTGACCTTCAACCGATCGATGTTCATAGAGGGAGTTTCACCGAGTATCAACTCCGCCGTTACCTTGTCTACCACTGGAGAAACCATAAAACCGTGGCCGCTGAATCCGTTCACCTGGAAGAATCTGTCGACCTCCGGTACCTCGCCGAGTATGGGCTGAGCATCCGGGGTGGTATCGTACAATCCCGCCCACTGCCGTATCATATTTACCGCACTAAAATTAGGTATGAATTCCACAAGGGTCTTGGCCATGGTCCTCAGGAACCACAGTGATGCCCGCTGGTTTATCCCGGGATATTCTTTCGGATTTCCTATGCCGCCTACGATGTTGCCGTGGGCCGCCTGGTTGAAGTAGATACCGTGATGGAACGATATGATCATGGGATCCAGGAAGTGTGCGAAGGGTTCGGTAACCATGATCTCGTGTCTGTATGGTCTGTTCGGCAACTCTACTCCTGCCATCTTCGCGATCTCCGTTGACCATCCGCCTGCGGCGTTAACCACGGTGTCCGTTTCGATGATTCCTTTGTCAGTTTTTACCGCCGTTATCTCTTTTCCATCGGTGACGATATCCGTTACAGTGGTGTGTTCCCTGATATCCACACCCATTTTCCTAGCAGCTCTTGCATAACCGTAAACAACCGGAAACGGATAGATGATCCCATCGGTTCCGTTGAATGTCGCCCCCTTCACTTTCAAAATATTCAATTTCGGAACTATCTCCTTAGCTTCCTCCGGCGAGATGTAAACAGAATTCAATCCGAGTTCGTTCTGTAATTTAACGTTCTTTTTGAACTGAGTAATTTCTTCATCGGTGAATGCCAGAACAAGATAGCCACCCTGTATAAATTCGAACTCGGTATCCAGTTCTTCATGTAATTTTTCGAACATCTTTGTACTCTCTATGGCCAGCTCGATATTTTCGCGTGTACTCCACTGCTGCCTGATACCTCCACCGTTCCTTCCCGATGCGCCGCTTCCCAGGTAATCCTTTTCCAGTACCACTACGTCGGTGTACCCTTTCTTCGCCAGATTGTATGCAATACCGACGCCGTTGATACCGCCACCTATTATCACCACTCCGGCCTTCTCATTCATGGTCATCACCTGCCAGTATGGCAAAAGATACCTGTCTCGAAGGTGGTCTAGCAGTGGGTCTTCCGATCTTATCTGATGATGTTCCAAGCTCTCTCTTTAATATACGTTCCAGAAGAGAAATACATGTCTTTCCCTGACAGGGCCCCATACCGATCCTGAGATGTCGTTTAAGTATCTCAATTTCGCAGTAACCGTCTTCGATAGCAGCCAAGATGTCCTCTTCGGTGATATCTTCACATCTACACACGATAACAGTCATTTTTTCACCTTCAGGCCCCGTACATCCCATATCTTATCTTTCTCCACTTCCAGCGTTACTGCGTAGGTCATTCCCGATTCTCTTATACGGATGACCTCTGCATCGCCCATATCGTTTCCTTCTCTGTCCAACGCTGTCACCACTTCACCCTTCTTTGGAACCGGCAAGTACTCGTAAGGCACGGTTACCAGGCATCCATCGTCTTCACTGCAATCTATAACGAAGATAGCCAGCCCAGGGCATTCGGTGACGCACAATGCACAACCGGTGCATCCGTCTAGATTTACATCCGGAGTGTCGTTGATGTCCTCCATACCGATCGCGGATATCGGGCATACCTCAACACACGGATTACATGGAATATTCTCCACACACTCTATGATGACTACCGGTCCCCGTTCAAGCCGTTCCTTGGATGGTTTTTTGATGTGGTTATTGTCTAAGACACCGGTTCTCTCGTAGCCCGTCATCCTATGCATCCCCCTTCGAAGGTACACAGATTTACCCCTTTCTTCGATCTTTTACCGTACGGCCCTTCTCTCATATCGTTTATGCCTAGGATCGCTTTTTCTTTAATGGTAGTTAATTCCGAAGAAGGACCCTTGATCTTCTCAGTGATAGCCGCACCGGCCAGCTTTCCTTCCAGGATCGCTACCGTTGCCTCTTCTATACCCGCCGAATCTCCGGCGATGAAAAGGTTGGATACCGTTGTTTCCAGATATTCATTCCGTAGTGGTACGATACCACCCAGTTCCGGCACATGTTTAGTTTCACAACCCGCCAGCCGTAGGAAGTGATTATCCGGCTGCAGTCCTACGGCGATGCAGATTATATCGCACTCCACGGTTCTCTCCGTTCCATCTATCGGTTTCCAATCATCGTCCAATCCCTGAACGACGGCGCCTTCGACTTTTTCTGTTCCTATGGCTTTAATTATACTGTGTCTGGTACTTATGGGTACACCGGCTCTTCGCAGTTTAGATGCGTGTACCTGGTATCCTCCAACCTTAGGAAGAGCTTCCAGTACTTCAACCACTTCGACACCGGCCTGTATCAACTGGTAACTTACGATCAATCCCACGTTACCGGCGCCTATCATCAGCACTTTGTCCCCGGGAGTAACACCGTATTCGTTCATCAATGTCTGTACCCCTCCTGCACCGTATATCCCCGGTAAGTCGTTGTTCTCAAAGGCTAAAAAATTCTCGGTGGCTCCGGTTGCGTACACTATTCCTTTGCATCTGTATATTTCCAGAGAGTTGCTGGAATCCACGGTTACCGTCATCTCCGGATAGTATCCTAACACAGTTGAATCGCTATGTATCTTGACCCCGGCTTCATGTGCTTCTTCTGCCAGCGCCTTACCGATATCAACACCTCTGGTACCGGCGTGCTCTTCGTACCTTCCGAAGAACTGATGTGTCTGCTTAACCAGCTGTCCGCCCAGGTTAGCGTTCTCATCGAATAGATGAACGTCGGCGCCGTTATTTGCCGCTACTATGGCAGCGGAGAGTCCTGCAGGGCCTCCGCCTATCACGGCGATCTCGATTTTGTGTTCGTTCACCGGTGTGCACGGTAGTGCAACATCCGGAAAATCCGGCATGGCGCTCTGCCGTTCAACCTTCATCCCCTCTTCAGCTAATGTGATGCACGATCTCACATGCGGTACTCCGTTCACCCTCATTATACAGGACGAACATTTGCCTATCGCACAAAAAAATCCCCTAGGTCTTTTCAACAGTTTACTCTCGGTAAACTTTTGTAGTCCTTGTGCGTAGAGTGCAGCAGCTATGGTATCGCCGGGGTACGCGGGTATCTTCTTCCCTTCGAAATCGAAAAAGAATTTCTCGCCTCGCTGAAATTCCAAAACGGGATGTTCGCTTATGCGTTTTGCAGGCATGTTAATCGCATTGATATCAAGCTATGATAAAAAATATTCGCTGCGGTAACGTAAAGCATATTATATGAACTCCCGATACCCCCTCTAATCCAGTAATAAAAAAAAATAACGTCGATTCAAATGATCGGAGAAGTAGCACTCTTGGAATTAGGCATAGTCATAGTTTCCTTAGCTATAATTGCAGGTTTCACCGACCGTTTTAACGAGTCTGACATTCCGTTTTTCATCCTGGCGGGCATCGTACTCGGTCCTTACGGCATCGGAAAATTCATGGAGTTCTATGTGGGAAACACTCCCCGGGCCGAGATGTTCATCGAATTGGCCGGTGATTTGGGTGTAATGTTCCTTCTTTTTTTCATGGGTCTCAGCTTCAATATTAAGAAGCTTCTGAAACATAGAGGCAGGATGACTCTAATAGGAACTATAGATCTTCTCAATTTCGCACCTGGAATGCTTCTCGGATATCTCTTTTTCCAGGATATAATGGTAGCATTTTTGATAGGCGGAGTAGTGTATATATCTTCCAGTGCCGTAATCAGTAAATCACTGCTTGACTTAGGTTGGGAGTCAACACCCGAAGCTCAACAGATGTTGGAAGGACTGGTGTTTGAAGACATCGTGATAGTTTTTTATCTGATCGTCATATCAACCCTTCTTCTCGGTGGAGAAATAGCTATATATACTATCGCAAAGAGTTTGGGGCTGGCCATGCTTTTCATCATCTCTTTAGTTTTTATTTTATATTTTAAACCAGAATATTTTAACAGGCTACTAAAAACTTCATCCGATGAAACCTTCGTTTTGCGTGCGGTAGGTGTCATCGCACTCATATCAGGTGTAGCCATCATTCTTGGTATAAGCGAAGCGGTAGCGGCATTTTTCGTGGGAGTGGCTTTCGGTGGAACCGAACACATGGCAAAACTTCAACGCTTTTTATATCCTTTACGTTACCTTTTCGGCGGTATTTTCTTTTTTTATATAGGTATGAAAACGAACCCTATGTTATTCTGGGGAATACTAACTTTACTTTTCCTCACGGTTATATCATCATCGATCTACAAATTTTTCACCGCTTACTACGGTGCTAAGTTCTTCAAGATGGACGATGTCAGTTCCACCCGTGTCGGAGTAGGTATGATCACCCGGGGAGAATTTTCACTGATAATCGCAGCACTGGCATCCGAAGCAGTCGGTCCCTACGCGATACCGGCGATCACCGAAATCGTCCCCGCCTTTGCCGTTTCCTATGTTCTTGTGATGAGTGTGATAGGGTCGATCCTCATCAGACACGTGAAGTAGCTTTCGGCTCGAACTCTAATCGTAGTACGATGGTTCACATTCTAGTTCTTAGATCCTTCAACTCTTTCTTCAAGTAGCCGGCGATCTCATCTGCATCCTTCTTGAGTTCTTCCCATTCCTCCTCGCCCACTTCCTTGATAACGTCGAGCTTATGTTTCATGTTCGCTCGTTTTTCTCGTAACGACTTTATCTGCTCTTGATACTTAATCTTCGTATCTGCACTAGTTTGTTTCGCCTTCGCCTCGATTTTATCTATTTCAGCCTTCCATTCATCAAGCTTCGCCAACGCCTTTTCCACATACGCATCTATTTCTTTTTGGTTCACATCTCTCATCTCCTTTAACTTTATAGTCTAAGACAGATAAAGTATTTCCGGTGTCATTCTTTGATCAAATCGATAGCGGTACCGAGTAGGTAAACTTTTTAATCGTCCATATATTTGAGAAAACATGGGCAACATCTATCATGTAAACCAGCAACAAAGCTGATTTACTGATGGTGGTTACCGAAAAGTGCGAACTTGAAAAGGAATCACAAATATGTCGGAAGCTGAAGAAGAGCGGGATAAGCAGATAAAGGGTGTTATCTTTGATCTTGACAACACCCTTGTAGATTTTGTGGAAGCGAAGATCAACGCTTGCGATGACGTTGTAGGCTTTCTCGATAGAGATGACAGTGAAGAGCTTTTGCATCACTTTTTCAAAGGACCTTACGATATAGAGAACCCTA
>SKVC01000136.1 GCA_007129655.1 Thermoplasmata archaeon | reverse complement strand
TTAAAAACAAGTGTGTCTGAATACGTCAATTCAGATATTTTTTCGAGAACCACGGTTATTACATAGTCCTTGTATATAATACCCTGAGGAATCCTTTCTCTTCCGGACAATATCTTCAGATCGTCTTCTTTCAACACAGCTCCCCCCACCGAAGCAGATCTTTTTTAGATATATTCAATTTCAGACCCCATTTTTTACAGTAGGTAAAGCTCTCTTTGGAAGTTGAAGGGTCCAACCATCTGTATCCTTTAAAATCCTTTTTCAGTTCATCGATCAATTCATCTTCTATGTCCATAATATCCAGTAAATATCCCAATCTCCTTGTTACTGCATCCAGGCCCAATCTTTCCAATGATTTCAAGATCTCGTCTCTGTCTAGATCCCATCTGGTGTTCCAGATCGCCTTTGCCCCCTCGGATAATCCCCCGCAGTGCTGGGGATAGGTCAAAGCGTCGAGTATGGTTTTTTCCCTAGACGAAATAAAAAAACGCCCGCCTTCCAGCTTTTCCTCCACACTTCCGAAAAATCTGTTTTCGACTATCGTTATAAATTCGATCTTATGGTCGAGATATTCTATATCCCGTTTACGCTTCGTAAAAGCTACTTGGGTCACCATGGGTAGCTGTTCGGTCATATCCCAGTAGTTCATGGCCGACCAAAAACCGATGTAGTAGTCTTGAACAACATGATCCACTATCAAGTAGATCCTCTCCATCCAATGCCCCTCCAAACCGGACCTCGCAGGGTTCAGAACGTACTTCCCCTTCTGTATCTCCTGAATCCGGTTCTTCTTTTTCAGCCTGTATAATACATTTGCAACGGACGAATCGGATGTATTCAGTATATCCTTCGAATCTGAAAAATCAAATATGCTCTTCCCCAATCTCTCCAACTCGAAGATGAGCTTGGATTCCAAGGGCCCGAAGTTTACGCTTTTGCTCATTATAATCACGTATCAAGCGATAAACGTAACAAGAAGTATATAATAGTTTGTGTTTATTGCTGTCGTAAGTATGTTTCAGATGTGATCATTCTTCCGTCTCCGAACCCTCGTCGCCACCTGCACCATGATATTATCGAACTCTGATCTCCTTCAATATTGTCTCCAAATCCGCTACCATTATCTTCCAGTTGGGTCTTGATTTCCTGGGGATAAAATGATCTGTGGCGTTACCTATAACATTGATATCGGATTTCATTCTATTCAGGTTGATCAGAGCATCGTCTATGATACAATCTCTATCTTCAAGAAGTATCCTTAATTCTTCCATGGAGATACCACTTCTCCACATACCAACCAGATCAAAAACGTCCTTACCGTCCATCCTACCCGAGAGAGCACCGATCTTTTGTATGAAAAGCATCTCTTTCGAATAGGTTTTCAGCAAACTTGCCTTCCCCAAGGTGAAGGGTGATTGAAGTAGTGTTCTAGGTGCGTATTCTTCATTCGGTGGACTGTCTTTTAGGGAGGTGGTTTCTATTCGTAACTTGTCCTTCTCACCAAAGTGATTCTCAAAGTATGCATCGCACCGTATGGAGGCCCCTTGAAATCTAGGCTTTTTTATGGTATAGTTATCTAGTTGTTTTAAAGTATCGTAAAGTTTCTTGGCTGTTGTTTTTTCATCTTTTTCTCCGTAATGGTCAAGGTCTATGTCTTCGGAAAATCTTGGGTTGTATAGATAACCCGCCCGGGCTATGGCAGTGCCTCCTTTGAGTACGTATGAATCATCCAGTGCACTTTCCATATACTTTATGGTATCCGTAAGAAACATATCCTTAGAGATGAACTTCAAGCCTAGTCCCGTACCGGCGGAGATCTGCCTTATCTTACGTTGTTTCGCTCTATCCAAGATTCCACACCCCCACATTGTCTATCAGTTTCCATTCTTTGATGTAGGTGCCTTTGCTTTTTCCCGATGGATCCAATCTCGATTTATGTTCCACTTTAGATCTAAGATCGTCCAACAACCATTCAGGTACATTTCCCGCTTTAGAAAGAACATATCCAGCCCTTTGGAACAGCGATCTGCTTGCCATAAGTTCGAACCAGCGGTGTACTTCTTTCCAGTCGGGAGTCGATTCAGATATCGCCTTGGCTACCAAGGGATATCCACCGGAATGCCTAGGCTTGTATATACAATCGAATATGGTCTTTTCCAAAGTGGATACGTAGATACCTTTGTCGAAAATCATCCCCTGTGCCTTTTCTCCCATGGCAACCGCCCGTATCTCGTATTCACCAACCTGTCTGCATCCGCTTTTGTTTTGGGATACCACGAAGACATCAAAGGATTCGTATTCGATCAGGTCCCAGTGCTGAAGTGCGGAGGAGAATCCGATATATCCGTCGAATAGAAACAAGGCTATCTTTTTCGGGTCCTCTATCACCGGCATACCCGGGCCCTCGCATCGCAGATATATCCCTCTCTTCAACCTGAACAGATGTCCCTTGGACCCTAGTGATGACAATGCATTTCTCACACTTTGAGGAGACATCATGTTATGTGTGGCTTGAATAAGATCCGCCGTTACAATGATATCTGCATCCGCAGCGATATCCATCAGCATCTGTTCGTTCCGGCTCAAGTAGTAATTCTCAACCATTTAATAACGATATGATGTATTTAGTTAATAAATTTTACTACTACGAGGGCGGTTGCTAGATATTGTGGAGGTACCGATATTTCTACAACCATAATTTCGTTTGGAACGTTTTACGGGATGCCACAAGATACCTGACAGGTCGTGTAAAGGCTTTCACCGTAGACATCGCTGAGCTACTGGTAGTGTCGCTCATACACTCGAAGAACAAGGCGAGAGATGGTAAATATTTTCTAATAAATAGCTCAATCAAATATTTTTTCTTTATCTCTAAATACCGCTTTATCTTCCATCTCTGAAAGAACCCTTCTAGATTCCTCTTCGGTCAGCATATCTTCTGTGAATAATATCCTGAAAACCTGACGAGCTTGTCTCGGAAGGTATCAGGAAAGACGGCAGGCTTTCCTGAAAACATCGTAGATATCTAGAGCTAGAATGCCTTCTCGGTCGGCAAGATATAACAACTTTCTATCGTTTGACAGTATCGGGGAACCTCTCTTTTTTCCTATTATAAGGGTTCTCAGATCTGCCTTTGAGATGGTCAGATATTTCGATTTTTTTCTCCTTTTCTTGTACAGTTCTACTTCTCGTTGTTCAAGACTGACGACTTCGCACATTTTGAATATTTTTTCTGGAAATTCAAACCCCTCCTCAAGAGAAAACAACAACTCATCATACACGGATTTAGATATCAAAAATTCCCCTTTGGGAAAGGCCCTTTGGAGTAGGTCTAGCCCATCTACTTTTGCAAAAACCGATAATAGATCAGTATCGCATATAAGTTTCATTATTTTTCATCCATCTCATTTAATCTATTTTCTGAATTTTCTCTAGCCTCTATCTCTCTGGTTATCCCTCTTTCATCCAGAACATCTTTAAAACTCTCCCTGCTCATCCCTGCGATCTCGGCGGCTCTCCCGAGGGAAACCTTACCATCTTTGAACATCTCCACCGCTATATCGGTCTTATATTCCGGATGATTTTCTTTCAGCATTCTGATGGCGGTCTTAACGACATCGCTCTTGCTTGTGAAGTGGCCGGTTTTGACCAGACTTTCTATTTCATCTCTATCTCTCTTCGAGAGACTGAACGTGGCTTTTGGACACATTTTGACACCTTTATACCACATAAGTATGAATAAAGTAACAAATGTTTCCCCTTCATCACTGAAATTTTAATTTTAGAGTCCTTTCTGGTGACTTCTGTTATAGAACTCTTGGAAGAGGTTTGTTGGTGATTTTGATGTCTGGTTGAGCGGGCTAACAAACGCTGGTTTAGGTCATATGACCTTATCGAGTTTTGTAATCCAAAACCGACGTCCCTCTTAATCCGATATCCATCTCGGATTTCCAAAAAACAACTCATCACCGCTAGATAACCTCAAGGTTTATCAACCAGTTGCTGTTCCAATGGCTGACCATGAATTCACACGAAGCTCACCCGAAACGCTGGTTACTTCTCATATTGCTGGTACTGAGCATATTCATCGGATACCTGGCTCGGATGAGTATTTCGGTAGCTTTGCCCTTCGTCTCTCTTGACATGGGCTGGAGCATAAGGGATCAGGGTAGCTTCGGCGGGGTTTTACTCGGGATATTTTTGGTGAGTTACGGTTTTTCCAACATATTTTTCAGTCCGCTGATCGACATCCACGGTGCCAAAAAGATGTTGACCATCGCCATACTGGTATGGTCGGTAGCTATATTCATGGGTGCCTTGTGGGGATACATATATTCCATGTTCCTGCTAAGCCGAGTTATCCTTGGTATCGGTCAGGGAGTCCTTTTTCCCAGCGCCACCAAGCTAACCGCAGAGTGGTTCCCACCCGGAGAACGGGGCCGTGCGAACTCCATATTCGTCAGCGGAGGTCCCATGGGAGTGATGATGGCACCGGTACTGATGATGCCCTTCATACTGAGAACCGGTTGGGAGAGTTCATTCTACATGATCGGGATACTGGGGATATTACTCACCGTACCCATTTTAACTCTGATACCCAAGGGAAATTCAAACAATTATCGCAGTCCGAATCCCGTAATAGATGACATGAAGACACTCATGAAGGAACGGGATTTTCAACTAATATTACTGGTAACCACCTTCTCGACGGCCCTATGGTGGGGTATGAGCCTATGGGTTCCCACCTACCTGGTAGAAGGCCACGGGATCGCCCTGGAAGACGTTACCCTGGGAGCCAGTTTACCCTATGTGGGTGCCGTCCTTGGTATGTATATCGGTTCATGGATCAGCGATATAACAGGAAAAAGAAAGACGGTCATCGTCGGTTCGCTTTCAGCCGCCGGCTTGTTCCTGGTATTGTTGACTTTATTGCCTATCACTAGTCACACGGTCGTGATCCTCCTATTGTTTTTATACTTCTTCTTCAGTCAGATGGGCCCTCCACTTTACTTTACATTGATACAAACAAAATCACCTCCGGAAACACTCGGTGCCGCTACCGGTGTCATGAACGGTGTCTGCAACGGCCTTGGAGTTTCCGGACCACTGCTGGTGGGATTCGTTGTCGCCGTCACCGCATCGTACAATTTTGGAATATTATCTCTGTCTTTGTTCGCATTCATGGGTGCCATAACCTTCAAATACTTTCCCGAATAAACCAAAATCATGAGATTATTCATGGTAAGGCATGGGGAATCCAAAGCAAATGCGGCCGGTGTGGTTTCCACCGATGAAACTCCACTATCCGATATGGGTAGAAAGGAGGTTAAGCAAACTGCCCTGGAACTATCCAAATACCATTTAGACGAGCTCTACTCCAGCGACTTACCCCGGGCTGCAGAAACCGCACAGATAATAGCGAAAGAGTGTGGGATCGATGATATCACCTACGTCAAAGCTCTGCGCGAAGCTGGATCCGGTGATTACAGTGGTTTGAGCCAAGAGGAAGCGAGTATTAAGTTCCGTGAATTCATCGAAGCCAGCGACGACCACCTCTTGAAACATCCTGCAGGTGGCGAAAGCGTTATTGAACACAGGGATCGGGTGATGGAATTTGTTTACCGAATTATAGCTGAAGAAAAAGGCAATATCCTACTGGTAGCCCATGGAGGAACCAACAAGATCATCTTCGGTACTTTGACCGGAATTCCTTTAAAAGAAATACACAAAGGATATCACGCCAACTGCTCGGTGAGTATTCTGGATATAGAAGAAGAAGTTGAAGTGATCTTGGAAGCCGATACTTCTCACCTTGATTAACTTTCCGAAGAACTTATTATGTAGTTATTGATGTGGCCTAAAATCGCAAAAAGGAGTTAATATGATGTCTGAAAAAATACTGGTTACCGGACCCTTCGGTCAAATAGGTTCTGAGCTTGTTCCCGAATTGCAGAAACGATACGGAAAGGAAAATGTGGTCGCCTTGGGCCATAGACATATACCTGAGGACTACGACGGTGTTCTAGAAACCGGTGATGTAAGAAATCCGGAAGAGATGTCAAAGTTATTCGAAAAATACGAATTCACACAGGTTTATCACCTGGCATCACTCCTATCGGCAGTTGGCGAAGACAAGCCCGAACTTGCCTGGGACGTTAACCTAAACGGTCTTCGAACTTTTTTGGACATCTGCAAAGACCGAGATGTAAAACTATTCTGGGCCAGCTCCATAGCTGTATTCGGACCTACATCTCCTTTGGATAACACACCGCAGCACACTGTTTTAGAGCCTACCTCCATATACGGTATAACCAAGGTGGCCGGCGAATTGCTCTGCCAGTACTACCACGAAATATACGGATTGGACGTCAGAGGTCTTCGCTACCCGGGATTGATAAGCTGGAAGCAGGAAGCCGGCGGAGGAACCACGGACTACGCGGTGGAGATATTCTACGAAGCCATCAAGAAGGGAGAGTACTCCTGTTTTGTAAAGGAAGATACCAAGTTACCCATGATGTACATGGACGACGCCGTTAAAGGAACTTTGATGATAATGGATGCGGATCCGGAAGATATCAAGGTAAGGATGAGTTACAATCACGGAGCACTCAGCTTTACAGTAAAAGAACTGGAAGAAGCCATACGAAAACACATCCCCGAATTGAAGGTACACTACGAACCGGATAAACGTCAGAAAACAGCGGATTCATGGCCGGATTCCATAGACGACTCAGCTGCCAGAAAAGACTGGGGCTGGGAACACAAGTATGATCTTCCAACTATGACGGAAGAGATGATCAAGAATCTAAGAAAAAAATTTGGTATGGATTGAATTCACTCTCTCTCACTGACCCATCGCTCAAGTGGTTTAAGTGAAGCTTTCAACGAATGGCCGTCTTCCGTCAGCGTATAGGTTACCTCCGGTGGCTGTGTCGGTTTCACGTTCCGGTTGACCAAACCTTCACTCTCCAATTCTTTCAGCCTGTCGGAAAGGGATTTTGGACTTATGCCTTCCAATCTTCTCTTCAATTCGTTGAATCGGTATCCTTCCGATCTCGCACCGAGCAAACTCACTATGCAGATGGTCCATTTCTTAGAAATTACATTGAGTATTCCCTCGGTAGTGCACAGACATATTCCTTCTTCATCGCAGCATTCATGTTCTTGGTGGGCCATTTTGTATTTCACCTACTTAATACGTGTAACTTAACTATACAGCTATAAACTACAATCTTTATATAGTTTATTATTGTTACTAGCTATAAGTGATATACCATGAAAGGAAAAAGTTGCGGACACGGAAAAAGTAAAGGCGATTGCGGACACGGCGGAGGACATCATCACGGAGGCTGCTCCTGCGGATGCGGGTGCGACTGCGGATGTTCTAGCGGATCACAGTGTAATTGCGGTCAACACGGTGGAGGCTGGAGAAAATATACTTCCAAACGTGAGAAGCGTGAGAAACTGGAAGCTTATATGAGCGAACTGGAAGAAGAACTACAGGCTGTCAAAGAAAAGCTTGAAGAACTCGCCTAAAACCCCTTTCTTTAATTTTTTGTTACATTCAATCTCGATGCAGTTTTAACTCTATTCGGAAAAAGAAAGTAACAAAAAGGGAGGGAGGGTGATTATCGTGATGGTGAATCCCTTTGTAACAAAAAGGGAGGGAGGGTGATTATCGTCATATGGTGTGCCTTATACTCTGCACACTTGTATATACGTGCAAGTGTATTTAAGCTTTTCGCTTTATACGTAAAAAAATGGCCGTTTTTACATACAAAATCATATGAAACAGCCAGATCGCCGTGCGCTCCATAGAAGTGAAATTTTGTGTGTTTTCTCGTTAGAAAATTATACCTATTAAAAACAGTATAATTTATAAGCAGTGTAAACATTACAATCGATAATATGGAGACCAGGCACACAGATATACTACCATTGATAGGTCGAAAGGCCGAACTGAAGACCTTTTCTGAAATCGTGGATAGTGTAAAGGATGAAAGGGGCCTAGCTCTACTTATATCCGGCGAACCCGGTATAGGTAAAACTCGTTTGGTTACCGAATTCTTGGACATCTCCGAAGAACAGGACTTTAATATTTTATCAGGTTCAGGTGACATAAACTCTCCGAACCCATTCCATCTGTTTTCCGGCGCATTAAAAGATGTCATGGAAAAGCCTCTTTTCGAGGAAGAAGAACATACATCGTTCTCAGAAATATTTGCCGTTGATAATTCGGGGCTTCTTCTTGCAGCTACAGTTGACGAAAGCGATGAGGAGATGGATGGTGATATCTTTGCAGGTATGCTTTCAGCGGTACAAAATTTCGTCAAAGATTCATTCGATCATTCCGGTGATTCCGGTGGTGGGTTAGGACGGTTGGAATACGGTAACATGAAGATACTCATCGAGCACGGAGCTCATATCTACTTGGCTGCGGTGATTAAGGGTAAAGAACATCCGGAGATG
>SKVC01000065.1 GCA_007129655.1 Thermoplasmata archaeon | reverse complement strand
GTTTCCAGCAGATGCCAAGGTAGCGATCTTCCACTGATCTATGGGCCCGAAATGAGCTGTTGCGAATGAGGGGCCATCGATTGGAGGAATCTTTGATTCCTGCTGATCTATGGGCCCACGAATGAACGTGAGTGAATGAGTGGGTACATAGCTATTTGGAATTTGTTATTCCGATGGGCTATGGGCCCGAACGAATGCGAACGAGCACTTGTAACAACTCCCAGTATTTAATACATATGTATAAGCGTTTTGGAAGATAGTTCTTTGTGTAAACTATATTCTTGTTTTGCACTTATAATGGATGCACAAAAAATTACTAAGAAGCGAAATAATTTGCAGATAACACAACACAGGAAAAGCTTATTATGTAGAAACACCGTTGTACATGTGCAACATGTAGTACTTGAGTTGATAACGATGAAAGCGACTAAAAGGATCAGAATATCCGAAGAAAATATGAAATTACTTCATCATATGAAAGATTTAGGAGATTCATATGACGATGTGATAGGGGAATTACTCGAAGAACATTGGAAACGTAATCGTCAGGAGCTATTCAATCGGATAAAAGACAACGAGAAACAAGCTCCAAAAGGCTTCACACCTTTGGATGAGTTGGATTAAATGGGTTATCAAATCATCTTGCATGAAAAGGGCTCTCAGCCCTATTACTTATCTCAAGATACAAAAAGTAAAAAAATAATCAAAAACAATTTGAAGAAACTTCAGGAAGATCCGTATCCGAGACCGGGGTCAGGATTAGGAGATACGGAGAAGATCGTTTTCGAAGGAAAAGAAGCGTATCGTATGCACATCGGACGATCACATACTGCTATCTACACTATAGATGAGGAACGGGGTCTTGTTATGATACATGAAATTTTGGGCATAGAAGAAGCTCACAAAAGATACGGATATCGGTAGTTTTTAGCGAATGTAAAAACCATATTTCATCGGTAAAAAGTAAGGTACTTAATCATAGTTTACACAAAGCAGGAAGATAGAACGCAGATCAATGTCTAACTCGCACAACTATTTTATAACACCTGTTTATCACAATCTACACATAAGGAATCGTGATTGAAAATGAAACTCCAGGAATATGAAGCCGCAGGAATATTCGAAGAATACGGTATACCCGTAGCCAAAGGATATATTATAAAGGATCCGGAAGAGATAAAAGAAGTCGACAGACCGATAGTCCTGAAGTCACAGGTTACCGTCGGAAAGAGGGGTAAGTCCGGAGGAATTCTCTTCGCCGAGAATCGAGAAGAAGCCGTAGAAAAGGCGAAGAAACTCTTGGGTATGGATATTCAGGGCCTCGAAGTTAAGGAGCTTCTTGTGGTGGAGAAGGCAGAGATAATCAACGAATACTACGTCGGTGTAGTGATGGACAGAGAATCCGGACGAGCGACTTTGATAATGACCTCCGAAGGAGGGGTTAACATAGAGGAATTAGCCTCGAAAAGTCCCGAGAAAATAGCCAAGAAGCGTATAGATCCTCTTATAGGTATACAGCCCTATGACGCCTTGTACCTGGCAGAGAAGATCGGTCTAGAGGGCAAGGAGAAGAAAGAGATGGTCAAAATCGCTACTAAGCTTTACAAAGCCTTTGAAGATCACGATTCTGAGCTTGCGGAGATCAACCCGGTTGTATCTACACCTGACGGACTACTAGCTATAGATGCAGTTTTCAACATAGACAACAACGCTCTGTACAGGCAGAAATTCGATCGAAAAGAGAGCCAGACGGTGACTGAGAGGGAGAAGTTAGCCGATGGCTATGACCTTGCCTACGTGGATCTTGACGGAGATATAGGCATCATCGGAAGTGGTGCCGGTCTGGTCATGGCCACCTTGGATGCTGTAGCAGAGTACGGCGGCGCTGCATCGTGCTTCCTTGATCTCGGCGGCGGCGCTGGAACTGAAGATATGCTTCACGCTCTTGAGATAATCGGTATGAAAGAAGGCGTTCGTTCCATGTATCTAAACATCTTCGGAGGCATCACCCAGTGTGACAAGATAGCCCAGGGGATCATTGATTTCGAACCTAAGATCCCAACCGTTGTCAGAATGCTGGGCACCAACGAAGAGAAAGCCAAACAGATGCTGAAAGAGGCTGGATACGAAACCGTTGATGATATGGAAGAAGGTGCCATGAAGGCAGTGGAGATAAGGGAGTAAAACATCATGGCTGACGGGCGATTCGAATTTGAGGAAGTGGCTCGGGTTGAGAACGACTACAAAGATGAGATACCCAAGGATTACAGAGATAGAGTATCTGACATCGTGGTTCACGAAGATTACATCGATGCTCTACTTGGTATAGAAGAGCATTCCCACGTAGTGATAATCTCATGGCTCCACAAGAGCGATCGAACCATACAACAAGTCCGCCCAATGAAAAAGCCCGAAAATCCACTCACCGGAGTTTTCGCTACTCGTTCTCCTGTGAGACCGAATCTCATCGGTATCACGGTCTGCGAGTTGATAAAGAGGGACGGAAATGTTTTGACAGTCAAGGGTTTGGACTTCCTGGATGGTACTCCCGTTATAGATATCAAATCGTATTCACATCACATGACAGCTGAAGATCCTACATATCCCGATTGGGTTCCCAGGTGATCCATAATGTCTGCGCATATCATAGATGGTAGAAAGATAGCTTCTGAGAAGGAAGCGATTCTCAAGAAAAAGATCGAAGAATTGGATAGACCGCCCAGGTTGGACACTATCCTCGCCGGAGAAGATGAAGGCTCCAAAGTGTATCTAGGGACAAAGGATAAAGGATGCAAACGAGTCGGTATTGACTCTGTAACTCATCGTTATGAAGATACGGTAACAGAATCAGAATTGATAGACAAGATACGTTCTATGAACGAAGATGATGCAGTAGACGGAATTTTACTTCAGATGCCTTTGCCCAAAGGAATAGACACCAATAGATTGATATCAGAAATCGATCCGATAAAGGATGTGGAAGGTATGCATCCGGTAAATCTGGGCAGCTTGATAGCCGGCACCGAAGTTCGGGTTCCATGCACACCCAAAGGCATATTGACCATGCTTGATCACGAAGAGGTTGAGTTAAAGGGCACTGAGGTTTGCATCGTAAGTCACAGCATGATAGTGGGGAAGCCCATGGCCATATTGCTGCTCAATCGCAACACGACGGTAACCGTTGTTCACGAGTTCACCGAAAATCTATCAGAACATACATCACGAGCGGATGTTCTCATATCCGCCGCAGGCGTACCGCATCTGTTATCGGCGGACATGCTGAAGGAGAACGCAGTGGTCATCGATGTGGGTATGAACCGGCTGGAAAGCGGAGAATTGGTGGGGGACGTTAACTTCGAAGATGCCAAGAAGATAGTAGCTAAGATCACTCCCGTTCCGGGCGGTGTCGGTCCGACCACGGTACTCTCATTGCTGGAAAATACCTATGATGCCTACGTAAAACTACTACCGTAAAGATTATACCTGACCTTCTTTTTTATCAAAACTCACCATGCTGGGGTGACAGAGCGGCTAATGTGACCGCCTGCAGAGCGGTTTCCCGGGGGTTCGATTCCCTCCCCCAGCTCTATATTATTTCAATTATTGTTTTAAACGAGGGAATCGATTATTGGAATCTTTGATTGCGATATATCGATTCCCACCCCCAGCTTTTCGACCAGAGGGAGAAAAGATGAGGATGGGATGAGAATGTTAGAAATTTTTTCTGACTGTTCGATTCCCACCCCCAGCTCTATTTTTTCACTTTTCTGTTATAGGAGTGAGAGAACCCATAAAGGGGTTCGTGAGTGTATTTTACTTAAAATACACGAGCTGTTAGGATATGAACGCAGAGAATATTCAGACTGGTGAGTGAAGGTTTGCTTCACGAGCTGTTAGGATATGAACGCAGAGAATATTCAGACTGGTGAGTGAAGGTTTGCTTCACGAGCTGTTAGGATATGAACGCAGTGAATATTCTGACTGGATTCCCACCCCTAGCTCTATCTTCTTGCAGTCTCTTCGAGTAGAGTTTTAGTCAGATACCTAAAAGCGTTCTCGACGTTCTTTCCGGTTTTAGCACTGGTTAGATGGCAGCCGGAGAGTTTCTTGTTCCTTTTCTTTCTAGCTCCGTACCATTTCCGTATGATATCCGAGGTGACCGGTTGGTACTCCGGCTCCTTGAGATACAGGCTTTCTACGTAATGGCGGTCAACCATATACTGATGGAATCGTTTTTGTGTGCTCCTGTTCAAGCTGATACCCATCTCTTTTTGAAAGTCGGTGATCAAATCTACCTTGTTTGCCAGTATGTAAACTGGAATAGGCCCGGTCACCTTGTAAAGATCGTTGATCCAATCGTCCAGGTTATCTAAGGTGTTCTTCCGAGTGATATCGAAGACAATCAACGCTCCTTTCGCTCCCTGATAGTATTTAGAGTGCAGTTGAGGGGCGAGAGACTTTTGACCGAAGATATCCCATATGGAGAGTATCGTTCTAAACTCCGGTATAACTTTTTTCTTAACGTTCACCCCGATGGTAGTGATATAGTCGTCATCGAACTTCTGGTCTACAAATCTTCTTACCAGAGAAGTCTTTCCCACGGCTCCGTCACCGATGAGCACAACTTTGAACGCGTATCTTGTTTTCATCAATCATTCCTCATGGGCTTACCACACGAAAATTCTGGTATCTCAGGACACGGTCCTCGAAGACACGGTGCACCGGCGTTTTCGAATATGATCGGGGAAACATCTTTGCAGAGTTCAAGCATCCTATCTGCCATATCACGTATCTCCCACTGCGCCCTTCGGCAGCATCTTAAAGAAAAAAAATGCCATAATTCACGGGCGTTCATGGTGATTATGATGTTCGTTTTCGTGGCGTTGGGCAGTACATACCTAGCATCTTCTTTGTGGATGTCGCTATCTTTCAATTCGTTGTAAATTTTTTGGATCTTTTCCATCAGATCGTTAAATATCTCTGAAGCATGCTCGTCATCTAGAATCGATTCCGGTATCACCGGTTGAAAGTCGTCTATATCTACGTATCTCTGACTCTGCTGGCTGTAGGATGCCAGTCTGTGCCTTACCAACTGGTGTGTAAGTGCTCTGGAAACTCCGTGAACGGCGAATGTGAATGAAGCATGCTCGATGACACTGTGGTGTCCGCTATCTTTTATTTGGTTCAAGATGTCTAGTATCAATCCGTTATCCATCTCCTCCTTATCCGGTATTTTCTCGCGGTAGCAGTTAAGTGCAGCGTGAGCCGCCGCCCGGTCTGGGTCAGGTGTGTGGTTTATAAGTTCTACTTTCATGATGATCACTCAGAACAGTCCTGTTATCCTCCCGTCTTCCCCCACATCTATATCCAGGGCAGCCGGCCTTTTTGGCAGTCCCGGCATGGTGGTGATATCGCCTGCCATGGGTATGATAAATCCGGCACCGGCACTGACACGTACTTCGTGTATCTTGATCTTGAATCCCACCGGTCGACCGAGAAGCTTACGATCGTCAGATAGTGAATAATGTGTTTTTACCATACATACCGGCAGCTCTTTAAGCCCTATCTTATCTATCAGACGCAGATCTTTTTCCGCCTGTGGAGTGTAAACTACGTTCTTGGCTCCGTATATCTTGGTGGCTATGTCGTGTATCTTTTCTTTAGGTTCTTCCTTCAGCGGATATAGCGGGCTGAATCTCGATTGTCCGGAACACTGTTTCACCACATTTTCGGCCAGTTCGATACCTCCCTGTCCACCCTTTTTGTGTACGTCTACAACTGCCGAAGGTACCTCGATACTATCGCATAGTTTGACCAGATATTCTATCTCTTCGTCGCTATCGGACGGGAAGCGGTTGATCGCTACCACCGTCGGGAGTCCGAACATCTGGATATTTTCAAGATGTTTTGAAAGATTATCCAGTCCACGCTTCATCGCGGGTACGTTCTTTTCCTTCAAATTTTTATTAGAAACGCCGCCCTGTCTTTTCAGTGCTCGTACGGTGACCACCATTACAACAGCATCGGGCTCAAGTCCGCCCTGGCGACATACGATGTTGAAGAATTTCTCAGCACCAAGATCCGAGCCGAAGCCGGCCTCTGTGACGAAGTAATCGGAAAGGGCAAGTCCCACCTTGGTGGAAACAAGGCTGCTGGTACCGTGAGCTATATTGGCGAAGGGACCGCCGTGTACAAAGGCCGGTACTCCTTCGATGGTTTGCACCAGATTAGGTTTGATTGCATGTTTAAGAAGTGCACCCATGGCACCAATACCACCGATATCATGGGAGTAAACAGGTGAGTCGTCGTATGTATAGCCGATGAGTATCTGTGAGATTTTTTCTTTAAGCTCCGTTAGACCATTTGATAAACATAATATGGCCATCACTTCCGATGATGCCGTAATCCCGAAGGAATTCTCGTTTGGCATTCCATGACTTTTACCCCCTAGCCCAACAACTGTATTCCGTAGAGCACGATCATTCATATCTAGAACCCTGGGCCACAATATCCTTCGTGAATCCAGATCTAATTTATTACCTCTGTGCAGATGGTTGTTTATCAGCGCGGACAGTAGATTATGTGCGATACCGATCGCGTGCATATCTCCGGTGAAATGAAGATTGATATCTTCCATGGGCAGAACTTGTGAGTAACCCCCTCCGGCGGCACCGCCCTTTATCCCCATGGTAGGACCGATGGATGGTTCTCTTATACCTAAGGTAGCTTTTTTACCTAGTTTGGAGAGTGCCTGTGCGAGGCCGATGGTAACCGTTGTCTTTCCCTCACCGCTTCTGGTCGGGGTCATGGCGGTGACAAGGATCAACTTTCCGCCTTTTTTATCCCTGTAATTTCTAACAGCCTCTATGGTAAGCTTGGCCTTGTTAGCTCCCCATAACTCGATATCATCCGGTCCCAATCCGAGCTTGGCGGCTATACTGTCCATTGATTCTAGTTCTGCTTCCTGAGCTATATCTACATCGGTTCTCATGTTGTATGTGTAATATGGTAGGGGGTTAAAACGATTATCGTTTATGCTAACGGGCAAAATATTAATATCACAGAAATCACTCAATGGATAATGAAGCAAAAAAGCGGGGAAGAATTGAATGTTTCAGATTACTTGACAAAGGTCATGGAATCGTCCTATGGAGAAAGATTGGGTAGGTCCATCATCAAAAGACAGTGCGATGTAAACGATATAGATTTCGACCGTCTAGATAGAAGGCAGCTAAGAATCCTTTCAAAGGGGGTATACGATGCTATCAAACTTTTCGGTGATGAAAAGGCAGAGACCGTGCGACAGAAAATAGAAGACGCGGAAAAACTGCTCCCGGACGCAAGTAAAGAAGAATGGAGACGAAAGTCAGACCTGGCCGATGCGATCAGCGAGATGGGTCGATTAAAAGATGCCTTGGAATTATACGGATCCGCTCTTGAAGATTTTGACGGAACCCGCGATGAAAAAGCAGAGATATACGGAAAAATGGGATACATATATCAGCGTACAGAAGATTACGAAAAGTGCGAAGAATTATACAAAAAAGCTCTGAAGGAAACCACAGATCGCGGTGCCAAGGCACGATTCATAGATGGTATTTCAAGTGCCTTATGGCGGCAGGGAGAACATAAAAAGGCCTTGGAAACCGCACAAGGGGCCTTTGAACACATAGATAAGATGCCGAAACACGCTCTGGCCCTAGAGCGAGAAAAACAAGTCAGAAAGGCAGCCATATACAGAGGGATAGGCAACATCCAGCTTGATCTTTCCGATAAGAAAAAGGCAATCGAGTACTGCAAGAAAGCCATCGATATATATGAAGCTATGGGGATGAAAGGACCCGCAGGCTCTGTTTACAACAATATGGCTCGGGTTTACGAAGATTACGAAAATTTCTCCACAGCGATAAACTATTACGAAAAAGGCGTAGATCTATGCAAAGAAAGCGGTCACATGTTCATGCAGGGCTGGTCAAGTTTTAATCTGGCCAGTGCACTCTGTGAAGTCGGTCGTGCCGATGAAGCCCTGGAAAGATGTCACGATGCACAGAAGATAATGGAAGCTTTCGATCATTCTCTAGGAAGATCCCGGGTTAAATGCATGGAGGGAAAGGCCTACAAGGTGAAGGGATACTACGACAGAGCCGACGAATGTTTCCAAGAGAGTTTGCAGTTTATCAAGGACTCCAAAGCACCGGATTACGAAGAGATCACACTACTCGAGTACGCCAGGATGCTCCATGAAAACGATCGTACAGGCAAAGCAGTCGATATGCTGCAGCGAGCAATAGAGATACACGGCGATAAACAGGAAACCATAACCAGCAGTCGTGTGAAAAAATATTTGGAAGAGTTGAAGTGATGATTGTTTTCCGCAAAGTTTTCGTCGAACCTATGCGGTCTTTCTAGGAGAGCATCCACGAACGCTGTGGATCGAACACGGGGTGAAGCTTGACGATAACGTTTTTCATATATACTGTTCTAGAATAACATGATCAAGGCAAACGATAACAAGATAATTACAGAATAAGATTTTCCACAGACCAGTCGTAAC
>SKVC01000008.1 GCA_007129655.1 Thermoplasmata archaeon | reverse complement strand
CCGATATTCCAACCGTTGATCGGATTCACCGATAAGAGGGTCGATGAATTCATAGAAAACATATCAAAATTGAACCCGAAAGCATTGAAAAATATCCGTAAAGAATATTAGGAATTGAAATTATAGAGATGGCATGAAAATTCCAGATAACTCTTTTTCACATCCGATAGAAAGTGTTAAACGAAGGAACTTGGGGGTGAGTTGATAACCTCAAAACAGGCTATCAAAGGCTGTCTGATATACACACCTAAACATCAGATTCATCGTGCGGCGGTTACCAGTAGAGAAACCCCGGAGCGATTGGTGGACGGGTATAATTATATCAAGAACCGTACGGATATACTCGACTCTTTCGAATTAGTCGAAGATTTTCCACCGGCCACTGAAGAAGATATTCTTCGTATACACGAGAAACCCTATGTGGAGTTCATGAAAAACTATTGTGAAAAGGGAGGAGGATTCCTAGGAGATAGTACATATGTACAAAAAGGAACCTGTAAAGCAGCTCGGTACTCCGCCGGTGGCGCTATAGAGGCTTGCAGAAGAGTGATGGGTGACGACGATGTATCATTCGCGCTGATACGCCCTCCGGGCCATCACGCCATGCCCGACAGACATGGTGGCTATTGCATATTCAACAACGCGGCTATCGCTGCTAGATGGCTCCAGGATCAAGGTATGAAAAAGATAATGATATTGGATTGGGACGGCCATGCCGCCAATGGTACGATGCGTATTTTCTATGAAGATCCAACCGTTCTCACCATATCTATACACCGAAATCCGGAAGGTTTCTATCCTCATGATGGTTACATACACCAAGTCGGCAGAGGAGCGGGCATGGGACACAGTGTTAATGTTTGTCTTCCACACGGTGCAGGCGATAAAGAATTCAAGATGGCATGTGATCAAATAGTTTTTCCTCTTATCAGAGAGTTCTTACCAGATTTTGTCATCGGATGTAACGGTTTTGATTCACATCATTCCGATGAAGTCGTTAGACTTAGATATACCTCAAAAAGTTATTATTTCATAGCCAAAAGGCTATCTGAGATGTATAACGGACGTCTGGCACTTATTATGGAGGGTGGTTATAAGAAATTCAACGGTAAATTATTGCATTCGATATTGAGCGGTCTAAGTGGTAAGGACAACCCGGTCGAAGAACTTGATGATAACCTTAGCCGTAGTTTGATGCAGATGACCAATATATTCAAAGAGACAGAGGATCATCTAGATCGGCTAAAAAGTACATTATCCGATTATCCATTGGGAAGGAGGGCATTCGTCGAATGATAAAAATCGATAAAAAAATTTTCGAACTGAGAGCCGGTGAGAGAATCGATATATTAGAGGTAAAAAAAAAGGAAGAAGTAGTTTATTACAGTTATAATTATAAAATACAGAAAGATGGTGAATGGATATTATATATACGATGGGACAACTTTCAGAATCAACCCCATGTAGATAAGTACGATGAGAACGGTAATCATATAGAAACTACTTCCAGCAGGGAGAAAAACCTGAAGCAGGTAATAGAAGTAGTAGATATATTTGGTAGGAATCTTATCTCTATGGATCTCTCTAGGGTATGAGGTGAAAGGTATCTATGCTTAGAATGATAAAAAAGTATGACGATAAGGGAAAAAACGAAATAATGAAGGATATCATAGATAAACACGGTGATCTGGAGAAACTAAAACAGAGAGCTCTAAGGTCCGGATGTCGTATACCGGACAGAGTGGACGACTATGTCGTTTTGGATTCATTGAATAAAGGAGCAGAATATTCTTTTGAATATATTTCGAGATCTTCAGATGCGATCTCTAGTCTAACCCCTAGACGTATAGACATGCTATCTTTCTTATCAAAAACTGACGTTAAATCGATAACAGAACTATCTAAGTTATTGAAACGAGATTACAAAAATGTCTACGACGACATCAAAGCCTTGGAAGAACATGGTATAATATCATTGAAAAGACATGGAAAAAATAAGAAACCGGAACTGAATTTAGATAAATTTGTTATAGAATTGTGAGAACGTTTACAAATAATACCATAATATCTCTTATCGATGTCTGGACAATACGTTTATAATATACACCATAAATACATATTCATATAAGAAAAGCGAAATCTTTTTAACCTACGGTTCAATATAATTCCCGGATGAAAGCTCAAAAGGTAGATAATGTTCGGTTCGTTATAAAACAGGAGCATTCCGATGTACATATTGATGTTAAATCAAAGAAAGGGGAGTTATACCTTTCATTATCCGACCTATTCTTTCGAGAAGGCGACAGGTGGTATGAGATACCGATCAAAAAGTTGCAGAGTATAAACGTAGTCAGTAAAGAGCCACTAGAAGTTGAATTTATGTTACCTTCCATAACTATTCGTGTTGAAGGAGAATACGCAGAGCGAATACTTGCACTACGTCATCTACTCCTGCCTTATGTTGAACAAGGAGGTTTAAACGAAGACCCGTTAGTTAGTTTTTTGAAGATGTGGGATGTCGGTATAAGAAAAATTGCCGCTTTAGCAGATCTATTTAAGCTTACGAATGAAGAGGTAGATAATTTGTTGAAAACGGCGTGGGAAGAGGGTTACATTGATGGAAACATTGTAACCGAAAAGGGAAAAGAATTGATTGAATCAGAGGGGGTGGATTAGATGGAGAATACTAACTCATCGGATGAGGATATTGGACTAGCCCAGAGATTCTACGCCTTGGCAAATTTAGCTAAACTCGAATCAGTTATAAATACAGCTATTGAAAACTCCAAGGTACCTGTTTCAGAAACTAGAAAACTGTTGAAATCGGAAACAACTAATCAAGTACAAAATACAGCGGTTTTCCAGTTCATGCAAGATCTGTTCAGAGAGATCGGCTTAGGTCAGTTAGGGGTTGTCAATAAGGATAATTTCACTATGATATTATCCAATAAGAACAGCCCTGTAAATGAGATATACAAAGATGTAAAAGATAAGAAAACCTGTTACATAGTGGCTGATGCCCTTGCAGAATTCTTTACCGAGGATATGAGTATACCATCCGAGGTGGAGGAAACTGAATGTAAAAATGCAGGTGACCCAAACTGTTTATTCAGAGTAGATCTACAGCCATTAGCGGTCTATAGAATAGCTTTGGACGAAACCGATGAAAAGATAATAGATTGTATTAAAAAAGGTATGGGAGCAGAGGAAATATCTTCTGAGTTAGGCCTGGTTAAAGATGAACTTGATTATCGACTTGAAACTTTAAAATCCTATCATGTACTAGAAAACGACATGACTCTTACGAAAATAGGTCAAACATATTATAAGTATGGTAAAAGTGTAATAGAGCGTGATACAGAGGAGATCGAACCTCCTTGGAAAACGATGTCGCAGATTTCATCTAAAATCGCAGATACCGAATCTTTTGCAGAGGCACTACGTAGTAGTGTAGATGATTCCGTAAGTGAAGAAGACATAAAGGATTCTGAGGTGGTGAACCTTTTAAATGAAGCAGATCGTAGTTCGAGTTTCGCTCAATTAGTTTCAAAAACAGTAAAAGGCGGAAAGGAAAAAAAAGATAAAGAATAGAGGTGAGAAAAGATGGTTAACAGAATAGAAACGGGAATATACGGCGTCGACCAGATAATAGAAGGAGGTCTGATTGAGAACACCGCGATCACCGTCGTGGGTGCAAGCGGTACCGGAAAGACAACCTTCGCAATACAGTTCGCCATGAAGGGAATCGAGAAAGGCGAGCAGGCATTGTTTGTAACTCTGGAAGAAAATCCAAAACAGATAATGAAGGAAGCCGAGATGATGGGATGGGATATGAAGAAGCACCATGAGGAATCTCTTTTCTTCATTCATCTAAGTGGACAAAATTTTAAAGAGATGATAGAGGAACAACTTCCAAAACTCGTTAAGGCAAGGAAGGATTACGATATAAAAACGAGGGTAATAATCGATCCCCTTACTCCAGTGATATGGTCTACGGAAGACAGATTATCACAAAGAGAACTACTGGAGAAACTATTCAGTCCTTTGAAGGAATTAGGAACAGTCATGGCGACGGTAGAAGAACATTCTAAGCCCGGTGAAATAGTTGGAGAAGACGTATTGTTACCCATATACCTATCTGACGGAGTATTCCATCTTGAATATTTCCCGGTAGGCGGTGCTTTCAACCGTACGTTTAAGATCATAAAGATGAGAGGAACTTCCCATGGAGAGGGACTGTATCCTTACGTGTTCGTAAGAGGTGCCGGAGTCGTCGTGAGAACCACACCCGTAGAGGTCAAAGAAGAGGCGAAGGGCGAATACGATAAATCATTTAAAAATGCTATTGAAACCGCTAAGGCTCTAGAAGTACCCGAAGGAGTCATAGAAAAGCTGCAGAGGATACGGGACGGATGGAGTTACAATTACTCTCCCGATGAGATATTAGAGATCATATTATCTGAATATAGAGAATAGGAGTTTAAAACGAGGCTATCGGCATGAAAAGAAAGGAACTGGACAGACGGATGGAGGCTGAAAACGTCTCCCAATTGAAGTACATGCTAGAGATGGTTCTTTACAATCTAAGAAAAAGAACAGATATAGACATAAATCTTTTTATGGGTGTAGATGGAAGAATATTTGCCTCTTCGATCCCGGACGATCTAACGCCTTCACAATACAGTCTGTTGAGTACTTTCCGATCCAACCTTCCGAATCTATGCGGTAAATTGAAAGTAGAGGACCTTGAGATTTCCCTTGAAAGATGGAAGGGTGGTACGGCTATAGTTGCTTCAGTAGGTGAAAACGCCTTCCTTTCCAACTTGATGTTAAGTAGTACAGATATAACCGAGATGGGACCTCTCATAGAAGATGTAGTTAATACAACGATGGTGTTGGGTCACATCTTTGAACAGAAGCCTATGTCCGAAGAAATACTATCCGCTTATCCGGATGTGGTACGGGATGAATTGAAGAAACTCACAAGACAGCTCTTCGTCGAACGATTCAAACATACAAGACAGTACAAGAAAAATATGAAGATACTTGAGTTTATCAAAGATAAGATAAAGAAATCCATAGGTGTCGGACAGGTAGACCAGATAGTTTCAGTAACCTTTAACGAATTAGGTTCCTCGGCACCCTATATGGACGACGAGGCATGGCATCTTTTCTTGGATAAGGTCGTGGATAATCATCTTAGAAAGATAATCGGCGACATACAGGCTGAAGAATATAAGAAATTGTGGAAAATGGAACTGGATAGAAAGATGAAGAAATTCCTTTGAGGAAGAACATGGAAGAGAAAGTTGTAAAAAAAACCGGTGTCGATGATCGCGACCGACAAAAAGAAAGATCTCCTAAAAATCAATGGGAAAATGAAATAATCAATGTACTACAGAGTATCGAAACAGATTACAGCCAGTTCCGAGAAAACATACACTCATTAAGAAAGAATCTTCAGGGCTTTATGGAGGAAACCGAAACAAAGCTTCGTGACGTGAGAAAAGAAGCTGAAAGTAAAGTAGAACCAGAAGAGATGAAAAAGGGAGTGGGACGTGCTAGAAAAGATATTCAAGATGTAGGTAAAAAATTGGAAGATGTAATGGGAGAAATCGGTTTTGGAGAGTCCCTTGACGTTTCAAAGATACCACCGAATATATTAGAGGGCGTTTATGAAACAACCCTTGAGGATATAATAAGCACCATGAGAAAAAATCTGGGCACCCACGATACAGACAAGAGGGTAAGGGAAGCCCTAGAGATGATGAGAACCCGTACCAGTGGAAGCGAGCTATTTCAATACGATGGAAAGAAAATAAACGTTAGAAATTTAGTACCTAGCATAGAACAAAAATTGATATCTGCAAAGCAAGTTCATTCTACCTACACCGAATTGTTAACAAAATTAGTAGAGCATATTCCTGGCTATCAGCCGAAGAACTTTAGAGCTATGATGAAGTCAAAAAGTCTCGAATTTGCTATAGATAAGGTGACGAAGCTCATACATAAGACGAACAAATTGGAAACCGCAGTCAGCAATTCAACACAGATCGTTTCTTCATTTTCAAGTCAATTCAACAGCAGGTTGAGTGAAATCCGTCAAGAGATAAAGTCCACAGAAGATAATATTATGGAAAAGGTAGATGAACGATTCTTAGAATTCGATGAAAGAATAGAAAAAATAGAGAACTCACTCACCATACTGGATTCTCTTGAAGAAAGATTGGAAACATTAGATAGGTTCGAAGAAGATAGGAACAGGTTGGAGAAAAAGATCGTAGAATTATCTACCATATTAGACATGGAAGTAGACAGGTTGGAAGATCATTTACCCGAAGAAGAGGACGAGACCCTAGAAACAGTACATCCTGAAGAACTACCAGATGAAGAACGATTTGTATTTTATGCGATTCCGGAAGATGGTGGAACATGCGAAGCTATCGAAAGTGAAGTAGGAGAGATGGTAGAAGATGTGGAAGAAAAACTCGAATCATTAGTCGAGAAAGAAATCGTTAACAAGTTTAAAAGAGGGCGTTGGGATATATACGAGAGGGTTGAGCACAAAGAGGAGACCGATGAACCGGAGGCAGAAGAATCTGAAGAGGTCGAGGAAACGAAGATAGATGAAGACGTGACCGATGAAGATATCGAGGAAACCGATGGTTCGGAGCCAGCGGAAAAATCAAACAAACAGATCATCCTTGATAACATACCCGAAGACGGGTGCACATTGGCCAGACTTAACCGGGAGATCGAGGAGTTAGAAAAGGACGAAATCGAGGAATTATTGAATGAACTTATAGATGACGATAGATTAACCACCATCAAAAGAAATCGGTGGACCATATATATTAAAGCAACAAACACTACGGAGGTGGAATAAGTTGCTAGATGTAGCATTAGTATCTCTGATAAAAAATATGAGCGAAAAAGCGGGAATAGAAGGAGCCATACAATACTGGTCTAGAGTAGGTGAAAACCTGGCTAAGCGGATAGGAGAAGAAGCTTACATGGGTTGGCCGTCTTTCAACGTAGCGTTGAAGGAAGGTAGAACAGCCTACTCTATAGAGGGAGACGTAGTCGCCCTTACTGACCTGGCGATCACGGATGTCGACGGCGATGTTGTGGGATATATATATGCATTGGAAACATGTGTATTCACCCCCACTATAGAAAGAATAAGATACAGCGTCGGAGAGATTCCAGAAGCGGATAGAGCGGTAGCAGAAGAATACAACAATACTGTTCAAAACACAGCGGTATGCAACTTTTGTGTGATTCACCAGAAGTTCAGGTCCGAAGTGTCGAAGAATATAACGGTTGAAAATCAACCACTAGAGTGTGTTCAGTTAGCTAACCGTGGATTCAGAGGAGACACAAAAATAGCTATACAGAGTCTCGAAAGGATCGGAATCAACCCTGAATATGTTAGAAGCCTATTGAGGAATTATGCCTGTGTTTATGGCATTCTCATGAAAGGTGCAAGACTCAGAGGTAAAGAGGAGGCTGAATAAATATGCATGAAGAAAGATTGGAACAACTAGGTAAACACAACCCATTCGTAGATGTAGCAGCATACTTGTTCCTTGAAGATATAGGAGACAAACAGGGCGCAGCCGGTATGAACAATTATTTGATGAGTCTAGCCAATTCGCTGGCAAAAAGCATGCCCAAAGAAGAGTATTCTAGCTGGGATGACTTTTTGAATAGCTTGCAGAAAGGAGAATCAATTATCTCCGCATTCGAGACCATCAAATGTCCTACGGATAACTGCGTGGTAACTCAGACATGCCCCTTTACCAGTGGTTGGCAGGAATACACAAAACGTGTAGGTGAATTTGCAGGAATACACAAAGAGGTTGCGGAATTCTATAATGCAACCATAAAGCCGGGTGCCGTGGATTCTCAGTGCATCATACACCAAACCTTTAGAAGAGCTGCGGCGGAAAGGATCAAAGTCGCAGGAAGACGTGTGAGATATGCACAGATAGAAGCCGTAACTCCTAATGCTGATAACAAACGTGCACCTGAAGAATGGCTGCCGATATTACTGGAGAAGGCCGGTATAACAGAAACAGAGTTGAATATGACCATGCGGAATAATGACTGCGTTTGGATACTATATCCAGAATAGAATCAGCGGTTGTTTTCCTTGGAGATATTAGCCCGTCAGAGAGAACATAGTTACATTAAGCTCTTCGACCCAAAGGAGGTCGACAGATATAAGATAGACGAACCGGGGGGGGAGCGTTTATCTTTTTTAAAAGAGCTAGGCATAGTTTCATACAGAAATACATTCAAAGCCTGGCTCCGAAAATTTCCCAGGCCTATTTTGATTTTTTGTGTTAAAGATAGGAGTGTAGTAGCTTGGGTTTATGTTGAAGAATGGGATAGCCCTGCGAGAGATGGCGAGCCGGTTTACGTTCTAAGATCAATAGAAACATCAAAAGAACTAAGAAAAAAGAAGATAGGATACAGACTTTTACTACTATCTGTGCGGGAGACACCAGGATATTTGATAACAAAACCGATCAATCCCGGAGCGAGAAAATTTTTCTTTTCCCATGGTTTCATAGATAAAGATGACCTATCAAGACCTCCTATAGATCTTCAACGAAATCCCGGTTATCTTATTTTGCCCCCCTTTAAGAAAAACCTATTGATGACGGATATCGAAGAT
>SKVC01000032.1 GCA_007129655.1 Thermoplasmata archaeon | reverse complement strand
GTCAGCAGGACCGACCACCAGCATACGCATGGAGATATTCGAGGACGACTTCATAGAGAGGTTCGGCACTAAGATAATCATCGGTAAAGGAGGAATGGGTCCTAGAACGCTAAAGGCACTGGAGAAACACGGAGCCGTTTACGTGCAGTACACCGGAGGCGCCGGCGCACTCATGGCAAAGGCCATCGAAGAGGTAGAAGACGTCTATTTCCTGGATGAACTCGGTATCCCGGAAGCTTTCTGGATGCTCAGAGTCAAAGAAGCCGGCCCCTTCCTGGTGACCATGGATTCCACCGGAGAAAGCCTGCACGACGAGGTGGCCGAGAAGGTAAAAGAAAACCTGGTGGCCATCAAAGCAGAGCTATAGGCAACATGCGTATACCCGAAAAAGTCATCGAATCCATAAAGGGTTCCTCCAGTATAGTGGCGCTCACCGGTGCCGGCATGTCTGTTGAGAGCGGCATCGCTCCCTTCAGGGGAAAGGGGGGGTTGTGGGAAAAGTTCGATCCGGAGAAATATGCACACGTAGGCGCTTTTAAAAGGGATCCTGAAAAGAGCTGGAAATTATTCAGATTGCAGTATGCGGAGATATCCAAGGCCAAGCCGAATCCCGGACATCATGCACTTATGGAACTGCAAAAACACGGTCTGGAAGCGGTGATCACCCAGAATATAGATGGACTGCACCACAACGAAGAAGTGGTTGAGCTTCATGGGAATATATTTAGGAGCTACTGTACCGGATGTGGCACAAAACACGATACTGGAGATTTCATGGAAAAATCAATCTTATGCAGATGCGGGGCCCCGGTTCGCCCCGACGTTGTACTCTTCGGAGAACCACTATCTCAGGCCTCAACTTCTCGATCCTTCCAATTATGCTCACGTTGTGATCTGATGCTTGTCATAGGAACTTCAGCAGTGGTACATCCGGCAGCCTCTCTACCATTCATCGCCAAGCAGAACGGTGCAAAAATAATAGAAATCAATCTAGAAGAAACTCCCTTAACCGATGGTGTAGCGGACTTTTCTGTATTTGGAGAAGCGGGAAATCTATTACCTGATATATTGCAAGCTCTGTGAATTATTTATATATGTTGTGGATTATTACTTATAGGTAAGACGTTGTAGGGGAACTGACCTTAAAATGATTCTCCATAACGATTATAGTCTACCCTGTATTTCGGTAGAGTATGCCTGATCTAAAGAGTCCATTAAAGATAAAGAAGATTGAATTGAGAAACAGACTGGTGATGCCTCCCATGGCCATGAATCTCGCAACTAAAGATGGCGAGGTAACCGAAAAATTGGTGGAGCATTACCGTGAGCGAGCAAAACACACAGGTATGATCATAGTGGAGCACTCCTATGTGGACCCTGGTGGTAAACTGAGTGAGAGACAATTGGGAATATACAAAGATGATCTCATACCCGGTCTTACAAAAATAGCCGAAGCCATAAAGGGAGAAGGCTGTGTAGCCTGTATCCAGATCACCCACGCCGGTGGCAGTTGCAACAAAGATATCACCGGTAAAACATCGGTATCTGCGTCTAAGGATTGGTACAAGGACAAGGAAGTAAAAGAACTCACACTGGAAGAGATGGAGGAAATAAAGAATAAATTCACACAGGCCGCTAGGAGGGCAAAGGAAGCCGGCTTTCAAGCTGTTGAAGTCCACGGTGCCCACGGATTCTTACTGAATCAATTCGCCTCTCCACTGACCAACAGAAGGGAAGATAAATACGGCAGCAGTCTTGAAAGCCGTCTCAAATATCCTATGGAAGTTGTGGAGAAAGTAAAACAATACACGGAAGATATGCTGCTAATGTACCGTATGGGCGCCTGCGATGACAGGGGTGACGGCTTCACTCTTGAAGATGCACAAATATTCGGAAAAAAGCTGGAATCAGCCGGTGTAAATATTATCGACGTATCCGGAGGATTTTGCGGCTCCAGGCCCGAAGGCAAGGATGAACAGGGATATTATGTTCATTTTGCTGAAAGGGTTAAGGAAGCCGTTAGTGTTCCTGTGATCGGTGTCGGCGGTATAGTGGAGCCTGAATTCGCAGATAAAATTGTAAAAGAAGACCGTGTGGACTTAGCTGCAGTGGGCCGTGGGCTGCTCAAGGACCCTGAATGGGGTGCTGAATTCTTAAGTTGATACTATAGAGCTTCTTCCAACAGCTTTCCTATCTCCATAGGCATCCGGGCTACTGAAACTCCGGCCTTTTCGAAGGCTTCCATCTTGGATTTCGCGGTACCAGTTCCGCTCTCGGAAACTATGGCTCCGGCATGTCCCATGCGTTTACCCTTGGGCGCTGTTCTTCCGGCTATGTAAGCGACCACTGGTTTATCGAATTCTCGCTTTATGTATCTGGCGGCCTTCTCCTCGGCGCTTCCTCCGATCTCTCCGATGAGAACAACGGCTTCTGTTTCGTCGTCTTCTGCGAACATATCCAGTACCTTTATGAAATTCAGACCAACTATGGGGTCTCCGCCCAATCCTAGTGCAGTGGATTGACCGTGTCCGAGTTTTGTCATGGAATTGACTATCTCGTAGGTCAGAGTTCCGCTTCTAGACACAAGGCCGACATTGCCTTCTTTGAATATATGGTTAGGCATTATACCCATCTTTGTCTTTCCCGGACTGATTATACCCGGTGTGTTCGGACCGATTATGGTGGTTCCTTTGACCTCCGCAAGGCGCACGATCTTTGCGGAATCGTGTACCGGTATTCCCTCTGTAACGATCACCACAGGGTCCAATTCTGCATCTATCGCTTCAAGTGCGGCGCCCTTGGCAAATTTCGACGGCACGAAGATGATCGATGCTGTGGCACCGGTTTCTTCTTTGGCTTTTAATACAGTATTGTACACGGGTATACCGTTTACTTCTTCCCCACCCTTTCCCGGTGTAACTCCGGCTACGATGTTGGTACCGTACTCTTTCATGTATTGACTGTGATAACTGCCCTGACCTCCGGTGATCCCCTGGACCAGGACTTTCGTTTTCTCATCTACCAATATGCCCATAAATCACGGTGAAGTTGAGGATATTTTTAAATGCTTCGCTTTTACGAAAATTATTTATTGTTACATACATCTACTTAGTACTATATAGCTTATATATACTTTTATAGACTATACAGATAAAGTATATATACAAATCCCGATTAACTCCTTTTCGATGAAAATGCAAGGAAAAAGAAAAGCGATCGTCCTGAGCGTCTTGGGCTTGTTACTGATAAGTGCGGTTTTCATGTCCGGATGCACAGAGAACGGAGACGAAATACAGGAGGTTACGGTCACTGGTTCATCGACTGTTCTTCCTATATCACAGATGTGCGCAGAAGAATTTAACAGAAATAATCCCAACATCCGGGTCTCTGTGTCCGGAGGTGGTTCCGGTTACGGCATCAATGCCATAGTAGAGGGAACTGCGGACATAGGACAGTCGAGTAGGGATATCAGATCATCGGAGATCGAAAAAGTACCGAATGTTGTTGAAACCACAGTGGGAATAGACGGATTGGCTATCATCGTTAGCAAGACGGTATATGATCAAGGTGTAATCGACTTAACCACTCAACAGGTCATAGACATTTACTCCGGAGTCATCACAAATTGGAACCAAGTCGGTGGTCCGGACGAAGATATTTATGTTGTTGAAAGGGCCGATACATCGGGAACCTACGGTTCATTCATGGATATGATGGACATTGATGAAACAGCCGCTCACTCGACCCAACTGGAGAATTCGGATGTGAAGAGAACGGTAGGCACAGCAGACTACGCAATCGGATACGTAGGCATGGGATATGTGGGTGGAAACACGCCGGCAGTCAAGTTAGACGGTGTTGCAGGGACCACAGCCAATGTATTGAGCGGTGCTTATCCTCTACAAAGAGGTCTGCACTATTACACCAATGGTGAACCTACCGGAGCTGTTAAGGAATTCATAGACTTCATCCTTAGCCCCAGAGGGCAGGAAATAGTAGCTGAAGTGGGTTTCATCCCTGTACAATAGAACGGTGGCAACATGATCTCGAGGAAGTTAAAAGACAAAATGGTTCATTATACCTTCTTCGGGATCGCCACTTTTTCTGTTTTGATAATCAGTTTTATTTTTATTTTTTTATTCGTTAAAGCATACCCTGCCATAGACGCCCTCGGGACAGGACTCCTCTCGAAAGAGTGGAATATATCGAGAAACCAGTTTGGTATCCTTCCGGCCATATACGGCTCGGTTTTCGTGGCCATCGGTGCCCTAATAGTTGCGGTCCCCTTGGGTCTCGGAGCTTCCATATACCTCTCTGAGATAGCTCCCAACCGGATCAGGATGATACTCAAACCGCTGATCGAACTGCTGGCCGGGATACCCAGCATAGTTTACGGTTTCATAGGTGCCATACTACTGGGAAGATTCCTTTATGATACCTTTGGGATGAGAGGTCCTAATTCATTTTTAGCGGCCATTCTGATACTCGGTATCATGGCATTACCCATAATCGTAAGTATGTCCGATGATGCCATGAAGGCCGTACCCAAAGACCTGAAAGATGCAAGTCTTGCCCTGGGGGCAACTAAATGGCAAACCATCCGTAAAGTCACCATCCCTGCAGCTATATCGGGTATAACTAGTGCAGTCATAATGGGGATGGGAAGGGCCATAGGCGAGACCATGGCAGTGATGCTGATAATCGGGTCGGTTATGCGTATGCCGGTGCCCTTCTTCAATGTATTCGATACCGGAAACACCCTCACAGCACTGATAGCCGTGCAGATGGGCGAATCCCACGGGATCATCATCAATGTTCTATTCGCCGCCGGTATAATGCTGTTCACCATCGTGGCCGTGATGAGCATAATTTCAGACTATCTTCAAGTAAGGACCACAGAAAAATTCGAGGGGAAAAGATGAGCATTAGAAAATTACTGGCGATCTGGATATTTTTCGTGTCTATCGTGGTATCCATAATTGGCTTCCATTCACTAGCCGTTCAATCTGATATCGGTTATTGGATCATGGCCGGTTCTTTGATACTCATATCTCTTTCCTGTCACGCATCTGGAATATACTCTTATTTAACAAAGAAAGACGGTAAGAACCTGATGATGGTGTTGTACGGATCCGTAATTCTAACCATCGCCTCTATGTCTTTTTACATACCTGACGTACTTGACCTCAGACCTTGGGAGATATATGCCAGGATCCCGGACCAATTTTTCTTTGCGTTGATAATGCTTTTAGTAGGTATATTTACCAGTTATTTGAGCTTCAGGCCCTATCACAACTACAGTAAAGAAGGGGCTCAATCCGGCGCACTTTATGTGTTACACGTAACTATACTTCTAACACTATTACCACTCTTCATAATCATATTCAATATTATTTTCAGAGGTGCGGGTGGAATAACCTATGAATTTTTGACAGAAGATATAGTAAGCATGGGTGAACAAGGAGGTGTATATCCCGCCATACTTGGAACACTTGCAATGATCGCCCTTACAGCCATAATTGTATTACCACTGGGTGTGGGTACAGCAATCTATCTGGCCGAGTATGCACGTAAGGGACTGGCTGTAAGATTGATCCGCACAGCGGTAAATATACTACAGGGAACACCATCCATAGTCCACGGATTATTCGGTTACGCTTTTTTTGTTTTGATAGTATTCAACGGTCAAAAATGTTTACTCGCCGGTGCTTTAACACTGGCCATACTCACATTGCCCATCGTTACACGCTCGGCCGAAGAAGCTCTGAACGCAGTCCCTGGAGACCTAAGAGATGCGAGTTTAGCCCTGGGGGCTACCAAGTGGCAGACCATAAGAAAGGTAGTCGTCCCTCCTTCTCTTCCCGGTATCTTGACCGGCACTGTACTAGGTCTGGGACGAGCAGCGGGTGAAACCGCGCCGATAATGTTCACAGCAGTGTATTTCTCCGGTGCCGGAACTCCAAACAGCCTACTCAGACCCATACAGGCACTTCCGTACCATTTACTATCACTCTATAGGCTGGTTGGTTACAGAGACGTAGAAAATCAAGCATGGGCCACCGCTTTACTATTATTGATAATTGTTCTTGGAATAAACATCAGTGCAATAATCGTTAGAGAAAAATACAGACAGAGGTTTTGAAGATGATAAAGAAAATATTGGGGATACTAAAGGATGATGGTGAATGCGTCTACAAAGAGTTACCTAATGGTATGAAGATGCGTATCGAGGATTTCGATCTATGGTACGGTAAAACCCAAGCATTAAAATCGGTTAACATGAACATAAAGAAAAACAAGGTCACCGCCATAATAGGCCCTTCCGGTTGCGGTAAATCTACGTTGATACGCAGTCTTAACAGGATGAACGACACGATACCATCTGTTAGAACGGAAGGCCAGATATGGCTAGATGGTTACGATATATATGATGATACCGCCGATTGCGTGGATATTCGTAGAAAAATAGGGATGGTATTTCAAAAACCCAACCCATTCCCATTCTCCATAGCAGATAACATCTATTACGGATGTCAGGTAAACGGGATGAAGGTAGACAAGGACGAAGTAGTCAAGAGATGTTTGAAACAAGCTGCAATTTTGGATGAAATATCAGATCGTCTTGGAGACAACGCCCTTTCTCTATCCGGAGGGCAACAGCAAAGACTTTGCATCGCCAGGGCACTGGCGATAGAGCCTGATGTTTTATTGATGGACGAGCCCTGTTCCGCTCTGGATCCGATAGCTACCGCCAAGATAGAAGATCTGATCCACGAACTCAAAAAAGATTATACCGTTGTGATCGTTACCCATAACATGCAGCAAGCCGCTCGGGTAAGCGATTATACCGCATACATGTACCTCGGTGAACTCATCGAATTTGGGAAAACAAAACAGATTTTCGAGAATCCAAAAGAAGAGAGTACTGAAAAATATATAACCGGAAGATTCGGGTGAATAAAATGGGACCAGA
Organism: Thermoplasmata archaeon; assembly: GCA_007129655.1. GTDB lineage: Archaea > Thermoplasmatota > Thermoplasmata > Halarchaeoplasmatales > Halarchaeoplasmataceae > Haladaptatiplasma. The sequence continues at coordinate 18,731 of SKVC01000032.1, read as the reverse complement.
AGCAAGAAAAGCATATCATGAAGATTTGAAGGACCTGAAGAATATGGTCGAAGAAATGGGGGACTTAGCATCTCAAGCTATTTCTCTAGCGATAGATTCCTTGGTAAATCTTGACGAAGAACTGATAAGTCAGGTAGAGGACATAGACAGTAAGATGTACGCCTACGACCTCGCCATCGAGAAAAAGAGTTTAGACCTGATCGCACTTCAGGCACCGGTTGCAAGAGATCTGCGTATGATCGGTACTTGTTTAAAGATAATCACTGATTTAGACCGGATCGGCAGATACTCCGGAGATATCGCCAAGGTTGCCAGGAGGATGCTGGGTAAACAACACTTAAAAAAACTTGTTTCCATACCTCACATGGCCAAAATGACCATAGAGATGGTTGATCTCGCAGTGGATTCTTTCGTGGAGGAGGACAGAAACGCCATCGATGAAATATACGAAAAGGAAGATATGGTCGATGCACTATATGATGAAATATTCAGGGAAATACTCACATATATGATGGAAGACTCAAAGGCTATCACACTGGGTACCCAGTATATTCTAGTTATACGATATCTGGAACGTATAGCTGACCACGCATGCAATATCGCAGAGCGTGTCGTTTACATGACCACCGGCGAGAGGATAGAGCACGAAGTTTGAAAACCATTCGTAAAACTAATACCTCAAAAATTTTAAATCCTTCAGAACATTTCCATCACCGGAGCTAGTAATGATGCCTTTATGGAAATAAAAGAGTACAAAACAAAGCATCTCGAGCAGATAATGGATATCGAGAACAGATCCTTCAAATGTCCATACGATCGTAGGATATTTCAGTCTTACACAGGCAGTCCTCTTTTTCTGGTTGGACTGGAAAACGAAATAGTTTTGGGTTACGCTATGGGTACCAGAAGCGGCGTAATAGTTTCCATAGCAGTTGATCCAAATCATCGACGAAAAGGTATCGGCGAAGAATTGATGGATAAACTTTTTGAGAAGATGAAAGTTCAAAGAATGACGCTCACGGTTCGCACTAGTAACAAGGGTGCTTATCAATTCTACAAAAAACTTGGGTTCAAGCCTAGAAAAAAGATTCCGGATTACTACGAAAACGGCGAGGACGCCCTGTTCATGTCAAAAGACAAATAAGTCCTTTATTCCGGCGGTGGCGGACTCCTTTGCTGTTGGGGCGGTGGTAAAAACGCCGGAAACGCTCTTTTCAATTCGGATTTTAGTTTGTCATATTTCATGTACCATAGTATGAATATTACAACACCGATCACTGTGAATAGAAGTACAAGTCCCAGTATCAATCCTATGGTTGATATACCGTGATCTACCTCTATCCGTGTTCCCTTCTGATAGGGAGATACCTTCGCTTCGATGGAGTTAAACAGCGAATTAGCAGAGATCAAGTTGGGGTTGTATTCGTCGATATCTAAGCCTTCGGAAACGAATATTGAGTGAAGATGCCCCAGGACGTTCTGCGTATTATCTTCGGTGTACAGCTGTTGGCCTCCGATCCTTATTCCGTCCATAAAAGGAGATAGACATATTATCTATATAAATACTACTAAAACTTAATTATACACGGCTACAATAACATATATGGAGATCAAAATGAAATACGACGTGGTGATAGTCGGCGCGGGCCCAGCCGGGCTCTTTGCAAGCAACGAGCTTGCTGGAAGAGGACTCAATGTATTGGTGATAGAGAAGGGAAAAGACGTCGAACAGCGGACGGAAAATGAAATAATGAGCGGTGTCGGCGGTGCAGGTACTTATTCTGATGGTACCGTGAATTTGAGACCCGATATAGGCGGTAATCTAAGCGAATTTACGAAAGGTGAAGAAGAAGCCTGGAGCTTGGTTAATAAAGTCTCGGAGATTCTAACTAAACATGGTATGCCCTTACCGGCTGAAAAAGATACGGAGAAGGAAGAAGAACTAAAACGCAAAGCTGCTTCTATCGGAAGCCGGTTCTATCCAATAATCCAATCCCATATCGGTTCGGACAAAGCTCCGGCGGTTATAGCATCTTTGAAGAATGAACTGGTTGAAAAAGGGATCGAGTTCTCTATTGAAACAGAGGTAGCGGACCTGATCGTAGAGGGGAACAGTTGTGTAGGAGTTAAAATCAGCGACGGTAAAACAATAGAATCTGAGAAGATACTCGTCGCCCCGGGACGTATAGGGATTGATTGGGTTGAACATCTTACATCCCGACACCCTATCGATTCCACTTTCGCCCCTATCGATATCGGTGTCAGAGTTGAAGTTCCAAGCATCGTGATGGATCCGGTCATCAACGTAAATCGGGATCCGAAATTTCACCTTTACCCAAAAAGATACGACGATTTTGTAAGAACCTTCTGTACAAACCATCAGGGTTTCGTAGTTAAGGAGTCGTACAAAGGTTTCATAGGCGTTAATGGTCATTCTCGTAAGGATATTCAAACCGAGAACACAAACTTCGCTTTTCTTGTAAAAACCCATCTAACCGAACCCATCGAAGATACCACGAGATACGGTCGCGCTATCGCACAACTAGCTACCACTATAGGCGGAGGTAAACCGATTCTTCAAAGACTAGATGATCTCATAGCCGGCAGAAGATCAACTGATAGCAGGATCGCCCGTTCGCCGATCACACCCACTCTTAAAGATTACACCCCGGGAGATATATCCATGGCGCTCCCTCAGCGTACCATGGTCAATATAATAGAAGGTCTTGAGATGCTAGATGAGATAATACCCGGTGTTAATTCCAGTACATTACTTTACGCACCGGAGATAAAATACTACGCTAAACGTTTGAAGGTTAACGATAATCTGGAAACCACCGTGAAGAATTTGTACGTTGCAGGAGACGGAGCCGGTCTTTCGCACGATATAGTTAACGCCGCGGCGACTGGACTTTTAGCCGGTAGAGGTATAGTACAAAGCTAACTCCTAATCCTCAACTTCCTTCCGGGAAGATCAGATAGATCGATAGCTTGTAGTCCGCTGCTTTCGTATATCAAGAATCGTCCCTTTAGTCCCACCATCTTACCCCGATGTATTCCAGCTGTAGGCCTAAGCCGTGGTGCGTTTCTCAGGGGTTCTCTTATAGGATAATCTCTAAGATAACGAAGTTCTCCTACGGCAGTCCTATTCTTTATCCCACGATAGGTAGTCTGCATACCGGTTCTGTCAAGTTTTCTCGCCATTTGGGCTAGCTTCTTTTTGTGTCCAACTCTCTGAGGGATGTTGAGCATATTGCTGAGAGTCCTTTCTTCTTCCCGGGCCTTCAAACGATGATCTACCGTAGCTAAAAGTGCATAGGCGTCCGCCCCCTGTTCTATCAGACGCTGTTTCAAACGAGCTTTACGTGTCATACCGATCTTAGGGTATTTACCGAGAAATGCCAGGTAAACACTATGTTCTTTTTCGCAAAAATCCGATGAACAGCTTTCACATCCCGAAGGTTCGAATATGCACTCGAGTCTAGAAATCCATGTACTGGCACATCTTTGACATTGAGAGAATATAGACACTGTTGCACCGTTTGGACAAGGAGCATAATCATCCTGTAAAGTACCTACGCATGTTTTCTCCTTCGAAACATTGATGTTGAGTATACCTAAGTCAAGCTCCGAGATATTATCTCCGTCGTAAACTTTCAGTTCCGGTGAATAATCTATCCATTTAAATGAAACTACATGGACCTCTTTTTCATGGAAAAGTTTCGATCTACTTCTTAAGAGTTCGTCAGCTTTTTTGAACACACAACTACTATGCATCCGTCTTATATTGAATTTTTCCGAGGATTACTTATATACTGTGAACATATTTACCATTTAATATGGAGTACAAAACCATTCAAGATACGATACATGGAAGCGTTAAATTCAAAGGCCCCTTTCTTGAATTATTGGAATGCCCGGAGTTACAGCGTCTGCACAACATAATTCAGCTGGGTCTCACCAAGCTGGTCTTTCCAGGAGCAAATCATACCCGACTCGAACATTCCATCGGTACTTACGGTGTAGCAAATAAGATGGCCGTCAGTTTAGATCTCAATGAAGAGGAAAAGAATCTTGTCATGGCTGCCGCACTATTACACGACCTCGGACATCCTCCATTCAGCCATACTTTAGAAAGTATACTGGAAAACGCAACAGGCATGGATCATATGGATGTTACCAAGGAATTCATAATTGGTAAAAGGAGTATCGAAAATAGAGATACACCATTGATACCTGAGATTTTAGAAAGGCATGATATTTCACCTGAAAGGGTAGCTGAACTAGTTAAAGGTAAAGATGAAACTACTACCATCTCTGATTTCGGCATACACGGAAATCAAAAATATTTTGGAGAAGATAAGTACCTATACCAGATGATACACGGTTCACTAGATGCAGACCAGCTAGATTATCTCCTCAGAGATTCACATTATACGGGAGCACTACATGGAGTAATAGACATCGAACGCCTGCTTCAGACCATGGAAATTCACAATGGAGACCTGGTAGTGACTAAAGGTGGCGTTCCTGCGGTGGAAGGAATGCTAGTAGCTAGAGGACTGATGTATTCCTCTGTCTATCTACACAAAACCGCCCGAATCGCAGAACTTATGTTGGCTAAAGCCGTCGCATCCTTTGACAACGGACTTGAAGAGGTGTACTTGATGACCGATTGTGAATTGCTTTCCCATATGAGAGATAATGGTGGATTCCCTGCTGAGATGGTTGAACTTTTGAAATATCGTCGTTTGTACAAAATGTGCTTTTCACTTGAGCTAGATAAACTTTCTACTTCAAGTGTAGATATCGAATCACTGGGCACTCCCGACGGTATAAGAAAGCTGGAAAAGAAAATAGCATTTCAATGTAAAATTTCTGAAAACGATGTCTTAGTAGACATACCTCATAAAGAGATAAAACTTTCAGAACCCAGGCTGAATAAAACAGGGGTAAAAGTTTTGGACGAAGGCAGACTTTATGACTTGACAAAATATAGCCCCCTCGCTTTTGCGCTGCAGCGAAGAACCGCACCCTACTGGGGCATTATGGTCTCATGCCCAAATAATATGATAGATAAGGTTAGAAAGGCTTCTAAAAAGATACTGTTTTCCCATTCGTAGAGCAAACATGGAATAAGAAATATTAAATACATGTTGGTGATTGTACGTATAGTTGATAATATGGCCGATGAAGAGTTCATAGATGAATATGAGGAGGCTGAATGTCCTACCTGCGGTGCTATCGTAGCTGTTGATGCAATTGAGTGTACAGAATGTGGCCAAAAGTTTGAAGATCAAGAGGAGGAAGAACTTTGGGAGGACGAAGAAGAAGAGCTCTTCGAAGAGGAAGAGCCTGCTGATGATTGGGAAGGATACTGGGAAGAAACCGCTCCAGGCAAGATGAAACTCTACCTAGGCTTAGTTATACTTTTCAGTGGAACGATAGTAGCATTCCTTTCATGGTTCCACAATCAAATTGAATGGAATCCTTTGGGATTGGAAAATTATGCACCCGACGTTTATGGCCCTTACGACCAGATGACTGGAGGTAGCGGTACAATAATCACAATAATAGGTATTGTACTCATATTTTTATATCTTCGTGAAGTAAGAGCTCATGAGATGTCCAAGGATATCCCTGACGACGTATTACTCAGCGAAACAGATTATTTTGCCGAGCAACCAAAAACGGACTATGATGAAGAAGAATTTGAAGAGCTGCCTGAAGAAGAAATCTCCGAAATCGAATGTCCGGAATGTAGCGAAGCAAATGCTGTTACTACCACAGAATGTTGGAACTGCGGATTCATGTTCGAAGAAGTTGAAATGGAAGAACCTGAAGAAGAATCTATTGAGGAAGAAGAGGAAGAGATTTCTGACATCAGATGCCCTAACTGCGGCACCATAAACGATCCTGACGCCGAGTTCTGTACAAATTGTGAACAAGATCTAAGCGGTAGTACCGAGATATGGGCCGAGGATGATGAGGAAGAAGAGATTTCTTCAGAGATCGAATGCCCCGACTGCGGTGAAATAAATGGAGTTTCCGCTGAAGAATGTTGGAATTGCGGCTTCATCTTCCAAGAAGATATGCCTGAAACCGAGTACAGCGAAGACGAAGAAGATATGTCTGAAACCGAGTACAGCGAAGACGAAGAAGATATGCCTGAAACCGAGTACAGTGAAGACGAAGAAGACATGCCTGAAACCGAGTACAGTGAAGACGAAGAAGACATGGACGACGAAGAAGAACTCTAACTTCTAAAATATCTAAAACCCTTTCTTTTAATTTTATATTTAATAATGACTAAGCAATTCAAGGAGTTATTAATCAGTTGTAAAAAGGAAATTAATTTGTGTATTTAGTTCGTTATTCTTCTTTTATCAATGTGTTTTCCTTTATAACATCGTCAGTCAAAGGTAGATGGTCTGGTTTAGCTACAATAACTGTAATATTATCCTTACCACCTTCATCATTAGCAGCCTTGATCAATCGTTCACAGCATTCTCCGGAGGATACACTAGAATCTATTATCTCAGTCATGGATTCTGTTGTTACAAGATCCGTTAAACCATCGCAACAAAACAGCAACGTATCTCCGTCTCGTAAATACTTCGAGAATATATCTACTTCTACAACTTCTTTATCTCCAATTGCCCTGGTGACCACATTTTCATGCATCTTTGCCTTCTCACTACGAGGTACTTGGATATCTTCGGGTTTAAGTTTTCCTTTGGTAACTAGATGTTCTATCAATGAATGATCCTTGGTCATCAACTCTAATTTATCTTTACGTTGAACATACGTTCTACTATCCCCTACATTAGCGACTGCAAGGTATTCACCTATCATTATTCCCATGGTCAAAGTAGTAGCTATCTTTCCTAAGGCATTTTCTTTTGCTATTTCTAAAATCTCTGTATTTGTCTGTTTAATAGAATCTACTAAGGAACTTTTAACTTCCTCTTCATTAGGTTTTTCAATCTGTGAAATCAGAGGATGAATCCGCTCGAAAATACGGGATAGTGTTTCTTTGCTAGCTACTTCTCCTCTTTCTTCTCCTCCTACGCCATCTGCAACTGCAAAAAATCCCCTCTCCTCTCCATCTATCGAGGTGAACCATACTTTGTATGCATCCTCGTTTATCGACTTTCTTAATCCTATATCCGTATCTGCTCCTACTTCCATATTAATTCCTCTATTTTGGATCTCTAAATAGTAACTCCATGCAGGGTCCTTTTTTGCTATCGTATGCTAAAGATATCTTATCTGCATTGTACAGTTTCCATCGCTGACCCCGTCCTAGCTTTTTCCATGTACCTTCTTCGTGTAGATATACTGCGGTTCCATTTAAACTGTACATATCCTTTACCCAGTAACCAAAACGGTCCCTCTCTATACGAGCATGTATGTCTGATACATATTTACTAGATATGGGTAGATCTTTATCTTTCTTAGCACCCATGAGTCCTTTCTTCCTACCTATGGTCATGCTTTGACCTTTTTTTAGATCGATGGTATGGCCTACGCCGCCCAGTTGTAGAGTAGTTTTCATGGATTCTACATCTTTTTTGCCTCGGATGGAATTTTTCATCTCTGTAACAGATTGAAAACGGTCTTCCGGGAATATCTCGGTCGCCTTGAGAACTATCTCGCTCATCCTGTTGCTTATGCTAGAATTGAATACTGACGGAGGTCTCAATTCATAAGGGGCATAAAAACAATCGTCATTGTAACGAAGGTCGCGACCTGTAAGAAGGAAGAATAAAGTTGCTCCTATGCCATAAACATCGGTTCTTATGTCCACGGCGCTTCTTCCCTTTTCTTGTTCAGGAGCACCGTAACCTACCGTGAATATCCGTGTTTTACCTGTTGTGTCGAGTCCGTCCCACTCTGCCACACAACTTCCAAAATCTATAAGAAATAGGTCGTTGCCGTGGGTGATTATATTAGCCGGTTTTATATCCCTATGTATGACGGGTTTGCTTAGACCATGAAGATATTCGATGATATCGAGTAATTTAAGTATGTATGTTTTTGCCTGTTGTTCGGTTAAAGAGTTGAATGTGTTCTTGTCTTTATACATCCTTTCATAGAAGGTTTTTCCAGCGATATAACTGATGGCTAAAAATGGTGGAGAAACACTTTCGTTATAATCTATCAAAGTTGGTATATGGGGGTGTTTACCGACTCGATCAAGTATTTTCCTTTCGATGGCTAATTTTTTTTCTATTATTTCTTTATGGCCGCTAACTTTTCCAGTGTGATCCCATATGTTTGCCATTTTTATGACGCATGGACTACCATCTTTAAGCTGTCCAAGATATACGGTTCCGAACCCCCCTTCTGCCAGCTTTCGTTCTACTTCTATATCTATTCCACGTTTACCGGAAACCGTAACTCCTTCTTTTAGGTCCATCGTAACCACATATTACTGAAATTCTCGATCTGAATAATATCCTATTCGATCTTTACTTCTATCGATGTTTCATTAGCTGGTTTTATTTCGTCTCCATCTTCAAGTGGTATTTCTCCCTGACCTTTGATCTTATCTCCTCTCAGCCAGGTGTTGTTACTACTGTCCTCGTCAACTACAAAAAATTCATTCCCATCTTTGAAGATGGAGAAATGAAACTTGTCCGGCTTGTCAGGATGTCCCCTTCTAGAGATGAACTTTAACGTTTCTTCAGGAAGCAGATCCTCAAAATCCTCTCGTCCAAAAATCATGCGATCTCCGGAGAATGTGAGTTCCTTTCCACCTGGTAGCACAAGGATTAGCTTTCTTCCTCCTTCTTCGGTGAGATTGGCGGAACAACTCATACAGAATTTAGCTGCCTCGGGATTCTTGGTTCCACATACTGTACAACAGCCTTCCTCTTCTTTTTCTTCCATCTCCGGTTCATCGAAGGTTTCTTCTTCCATCTCTTCCGGTTCTCCTTCAGCAACATCAAGTTTTATGCCGCAGAAATCGCAGTAGTCGTTTTCGTCGTTAAATTCTCTTCCACATACAGAACACATTTTCATTTTATCAGTCCTCCAGAATCACTGTCGTTGACAGTGCTCCTTTTTTTTCTTTTTTCTCTTCTTCAGTCAATATTACGGTATCCTTATCCATGATAGTCTCTTTGATCTGAGTTGCACGATTGATCAATTCTTGGTCTGTTCCATCGGAAATAACTTCGTCGGCCATGCGAATAACCGTATCCATCTTGGAAATATCACCGTCTATAACGTCTCTACCGTCAAGGCTGGCCCTTGCAGTGATATATTGATGTCTGGGCGCGTTGTCGTCCTCAGCTCTGAACTGTTCAGCATCCGAGGTGTACGTGACCAGCATATCGATGGCATCCTTATCTGATATAGAGATCTGAGCTATCCTGAATTCTCCTTCCGGTCGTTTTGGGTAAAACATCTGGGCAACATAAGTTTGCTTTTCACCTTCCACAAGATCTCCTATCGGTATTATGTAACTCCCTTCTACCATGTTTATATCTTCCACATGGGATATCTCGGGTTCCGCTTGGTAAATAGTCCCAAGTTCTACACCCTTGACAGGATTGATTATAAGGTCTGGTTTGATCATCGTTGTGCTTTTTATTCTTTTTACTTCGCTTTTAAACAGATCTGATATGTCCGATGGATGCTTAAGATGTCTCCACATCCCCTTTCTGCTGTGTTCTGCCAGGGCTATCAGGATATCTTCACTGTAATCTCCACCTATACCGCCGCAGGCTATGGATATATTTTCGTCAGCATACCGTTCTGCGATATCACGATAATCGTCTAAAGCGCTTTTTCCTATAGTTGGCTGGCCGTCGGAAAGCACCAGAACCCTATCTATCCTGTTTTTAGGATCTATATATGTAGCAAGTATCTCTTCCATTGCATTTTCAAGGGCTGTGTAAAGGGCCGTACCACCTCTAGCAGTGATGTTGTCTATACTTTCCAACATATCTTGTTTAGTCTCAGTTACTACATCGCTTTCCAGAAGTTTATCGGTCGGTCCTATTTCATCTATAGATTCTTTCTTGTTGATACCTCTGCAGATAAGTTCGGCTCTCTCTGAAAATGTTATCACACTCACATTGTTTACATCATCAAGCTCTTCTACGAACTTTTTAGCAGCGTTCTTGGCCATATCAAGCTTCCCTTCGGACATCATCGATCCGCTGGAATCTATCAACAGTACCACATTCGGTATCACTCCTCTGCTTCCTTCGGCTATGCCCGGTTCCACATCGATACTTAAAAAGAGCGCACCGGCTCTTTCGGCATCTGTGGGTAATGTATCGGCATCCGCCTGTAAAAACCTCTTGTTCAGCTTACAATTTATTGAAGGCATGTTTATCTCTCCTTTTTTAGCTAATGTGCATATACATAAATAAGGTTTGTGTTTTTCATCTTTTAAAAGGAAAAATATAATTACACTCTCTTCTCTCACCTAATGCCCTATGATGAAGAATCCACTGCTGACACATGATGATTGATGGGCAGGCTGATGGGCAAATAAAGGTAGCTGATAAAAATGGTAACCGGATTCGACCTGATACATAACAACCGTCCACTTCAAAAACACTGGATACGAAGAATTGTAGCCTATGTGCTGGATTTTATCATCGCCTCGATTCCAGTTTGGCTTATATTCGTGTCGCTAAGAATTGGTTTTCAAAGAGATGTTCTATGGTTCTTTCCTACTGTAGGCGGAGCAGTTCAGGTATTTTATTGTGCACTATTTGAGTACACTAAGAGGCAGACCATCGGCAAGATGCTGCTTGGACTTAGGGTGGAGGCACTTAAGAGCGGACTCAGCCTTCACGAAACGATCCTCCGAAACATAAGCAAGATACATGGTCTATTGGTTATAATCGATACTTTAGTTGGTATGGCAACCCGGGGCGACCCCAGGCAGAGGTATCTCGACAGAGTTGCAGAAACAACGGTGATTACCTCTTCGGAACCTGTACATGTTGATAGATACATACGGGAACATCTGAATATTCTTCATCGAAATATAGGTGCGGAAGAACCAAATGAAGAGGAAAAGATGTTTTTCATATGCGAGGAATGTGGTGGTGAACTCGAACAGGTAAAAGATGATGTTATGCGCTGCAGCCAGTGCGGCAGGATCCAGTAAGTTATGTACATCGCCATAGACGATACAGACTCAAAAAGCGGTATGTGTACCACATTTTTAGCGACGGAATTGATAAAGGAGTTTAGCGAGCTCTCTCTTCTAGATTTTCCAAGACTGGTTAGGTTAAATCCTAACGTACCATGGAAGACAAGAGGAAACGGTGCCGTTGTTTTGGAATTGGGATACGGAAAAAACAAAAAAAATGTTATCGGTGAAATAGACGGTGAAACGGCTCTTTGGGACGGTGAATCCGCTTTAGATGAAGATATTTTTCAGAGAACCATAGATGTTGTTAGCAGTTGGGCGGAAACAGACAGAGAAGGCACAGATCCCGGTGTTGTGGTAGGCAACATACGTCCCGATATCGGATTATATCACAAGGGTGTAACGGACATAGTCACCCTCGAAGAAGTAACAAATATACTCGATGACTTAGACCTCCGCTATTGGGGTATGGGAAATCGCAGAGGTATAATCGGGGCGGCGGCGGCACTAGCTTGGGTTCCATTAGATTGTACCTATGAATTGATAAGCTATCGGAAAAGGGAAAACTGGGGCACTAGTCGCAGAATAAACCGAGACGAAGTGATCGCCCTGGATAAAGCAACAAAATACACCTTTGATACATTCGACTATAGAGAGAACAAACAGGCCATCGCTCCAAGTTCTCCCTGTCCCGTCCTTTACGGTGTCCGGGGCGATGAGCACGAAGAGTTGAAAAAATCCCTCGGTATAATTAAAAGCGAGGAGCCGGAACGTTATCTCATCTTTTTGACCAACCAGGGTACAGATGACCATATACGCGATACGAATATCTGCGATATACGTTCATACCTTTCCGTGCACATTCGATGTTCTGTGGCTTCCTCACCGATTACCATAGAAGGAGGACATGTTTTGTTTGAAGTTACCGAAGACGGTTCAACGATAACAGCGGCAGCCTATGAACCTACCAAAAGCTTTAGAGGTATAGTGCGACAATTGATAATCGGGGACGAAATCGAGCTTTGGGGAGGTATCCGAGAAGAACCTTTGACCGTTAACGTAGAACGGCTGAAGGTAAATAATTTAGTGAAAAAGATCACAAAGATCGCAAACCCGGAGTGTGATTCATGTGGAAAAAGGATGTCTTCCGTGGGTAAAGATGCAGGATACCGATGTAAGAGATGTAGCACAAAAGGCGACGAAGACGATGCTTTAACGGAAGTGGTGGAAAGAAAAATCCTTGAAGGTTGGTACGAAGTCCCTGTTGTAGCTCGTAGACATCTGACAAAACCTTTGAAACGTATGTGTCGCGGTAAGGAGGGATATTGTTAAATATGTATCATTTATATCCTTTAAAAAGATGACTAGACATGTAAGAGGGACCCACATATTGAACGTGATCAGCTACGTTAAATCGAAGAAAGGCATCACCGGTCTTGAAGATATGTGGAAACAGATGGAAAAGAAAAGGGGAAAAGTAAAGAGAGAATATTCTCAAAATGAAATGATCGAGTATGATCTGCTTCTAGACTTTTTTGAAGTTGTCGATGAATTATTCGGAACAGGTTCGGACGAAACACATCGAAGCCGTGAAATCGGGAAGCACATAGTCGAGAATCTCGGTCATTTTGAATACTTACTTCGTGCCGAAGGTCTTAAAGAATTACTGGAAAAGGCAACAGTCGGTATGGATCAAGTATATGATTTTGGCAGGCTCGAACTCGCAGAATGGGACGACGATCGTGCCGTTGTGAGATATCACGATTTTCCTAAAAACGAAAATATATGCAGTTATTTTCAGGGCAGTCTTGAAAAGGATCTAGAGATGTTGAAATTACAGGGTGATGTCGAACATACAGCATGTCCTGTTGAAGGCGGAGAATACATAGAATTCACCCTTACTTGGGACTGATATCATGCAGATAATTTTGGATGAAAATCTTCCTTCTAAGGTAAAGGAAGAGTTGGATGAAATTTTACCTTCGATCAATTTAACTGATATAGACATTGAATATAAAGGGTTACTCGATATGGAGATAGCGGAACTTATGCAGGACGAAGACATCCTAGTTACCGCGGACAAAGAATTCCATCGAAATATAATAAAACTCAAAGGCAAGAGTGTATATTACGATATCCAGCTTGACAATTTGATAGAGGTACAGGTAAAAACTATCGGTTATCTCAAAGGTTATTCTACAGAAACTATTGAAGCCGTATCACCCGAAAATAAGGAAGCTACTTCCGGACCGAATGCATTGCTTCGCAAACGTTTCGATGAGCTCAAGGAAGAGAACGCACGTTTGAAGGTCCGTGTGAACGTTCTAGAAGGTAAATTAAAATCCATTTATTTGACCGCATCATCCGCTATCGAAAACAAGGAATAGATTTAATACGTACCACTTCCATAAAGATAATTGAGGTATAAACCATGCTGGGAAACCTGCTGGAAAAGAAGTTAAAAGAACTTCAAAATAAAAAGATAGTTGTGGTGATGACAGATGGCCTTGCGTTCATGGGGAGACTCTCTGAGTTCGATAAAACTACGATAGTTCTTCGTGATATATCCCAAACTCACGCCGCAAACATAGATTGGGAGGACATATCTTCTGATAAAGAGCCCGGGGAAGGCAGTGTTTTAGATATAACCGGTTACATCGATTGGACTGCTGTGAGAATTAAAGAAGTCTATCTACAGACTGCACATATCTCTAGGATATGGCCCGGTACAACCTTCGAAAAGGAAGAATCAAAGTCGGTACCTGTCTACTATAGAACACAAAGACCGGACGTAAACCGTGCCCTGGGAATGGATATACCCGGCGGCATACGTTGATCACCCCAAACCCTTTATTTTATTTTTTTTAATTTGTCCTTTAACTCCCCTTTAAGTCTATCTCCTGCAGGTTCACCACCGAAATAATCTATCCTTGCGGCTATGGCGATCTTGTTGGCTAATATTCTTGCGACCTTTCCGCGATTTTTCTTGGCCGCACCATGCACATAGGGATGTTGAAGTATGTAACCGTGTTTAGGTGGTGGAGTTCCCTTTTTAAGATGTCTGAATAAAGACTTTTCTGCCCCGAGTAGCTGAATGGTACTTGAAGGCATCATGGCAAGTTTCTTCAGGGAACCAGCCTGTGCTATCAACTCTGCCCCTAATCGTGGTCCCGTGAGATGAGTTATAGTTGGTGCCGAATTCTCCATTGTATCCTCGATATAATCTACTAGCTCATCGCGGAATTCCTTCTGACGGACGATGTTTTCCGCCAAGTTTTGGTAGAATTCTCTTTGCTCGTCAGATATATCTTCACCTGTACTATCGATGTTCAAATCTAGCGCTTTGGAGATCTCATCACGAGTTCCGTGTTTGAATACATGGATCGCGATATCTTCTTTGTACCTATCCACGAATTCTGGAAAGTGTACGGCATACCAGTCTCTCAATCGTTCCGTTAGTAGATTTATAGTTTCGTTGAGGTCCTGCACCGTGTTGACAGCCTTCGCCAAGTGTTCTCCCGCATCAGACTGTTCTTTTAGCTTCAATCGTCCTAGTTTCTGCATCATATCTCGGAAAAGTTCTTTGTCGTAGGAATGGTCTTCCTGTTTTATGTCCAAATGGAATTCACTAACAAATTCTCCTAGCTCAGACAATCTACGAGATGTAACGTAAAGCTTTCCATCTACTGATTCAGCTAACTCTTTTTCCTGTTCAAGTATTTTATCATCATCACGCTGCATCTTCAATTTCGCCAAGATTTTAGGGTCCTTTGGAAATAATTTACTGTCTACTATCTCTCCGTTGGCTAAAATAAAGATTCCAAACCAAGTTGTATGCATAGTTGTATTATCTTTCATGGTACACCACTTTCCATTGTTTTTCCGTTTATTAACTTTCCCACTATCACTCCTCCATCGCCGTGAGAAAAATACGATAGCCAATTTTGATTATGTTTACATGATCCCCTTCTTTTTTGAATCCTTTCGGTTTTAGTAATGTTTTCGTATGATATGTGTCCGGATCCAGCACTTTTATCTCATCCTCCGTTTCCGAAACGACTACAGCTTCTTTTATCAGATCTTCGCCGCCCTGTACCTCTGTATCTTCGATTTCCCATCGTTCTAATGATATCTTTTTACCGGATTCCACATGTCTAAGAGTCACATGACCACTCGATGTCCTTATTTCTTGAATGCGATATATATCATCCTTATACCGTATGAAGTCGCCCTTCTCATATGGAGGTATTCTAACAGAATAAGTCATTTTGTATAGATTTTTACCGTCCTTTCTTCCGGCGAGTTTTGATGAGGTCGTCACCTTTCCCCCGAATAATTCCGATATCTCTTTGGAAAGTTTTTTCGCTATGCCGTGATCGCTGAGGTAGAAATCCAATCCCCCGTGCATCTCCTGTTTACTCGTTATGAATATGCTCCTGTCACCACCCCTTCTCTCTTCTACCTCCCTATGAACCATGTAATTTATTTCCTCTTTTTGCTCTTCCGTAAGTTCACGCAAACTAGGTCTTATTTGGAGTATCGCTTCATAATAATTTCCATGAATTCTACTGCATGTTGGGCACTGATCTTTTTTCAATATTATCTTTGAAGTTAGCTCTCGCTCTACCTTGATGCCTTCAGAATAAAGCTCTACTTTAACGGCTGCTAGGATATTTCTTGGATCCTCTTCGATGAATTCCGCTCGGAATGCGTATCTTTTAACTTCAGGTGAAATTGAGATGGCGTCATCTATCCTCTCGAGCATTATGGAATGCATATCCGGCCGCTCCTTCCAATGGCTTCCTTTTCTTACCGACCAGCAGGAAGGGCAGACATCTATGTTGAGATGCTCTGGAATATCTACTTGCATTTTCTTTCCGTAGCATTCACTGCATAATCCATCACGGAGTTCTTCCGGTTCATTACCGCATTCTACGCAGAACATATCTATTATATAAACAAACGAACTATTTGAAGATGTGGGACACCTTCGACCATCATGATGTCGGTATCTCTTCCGAACTCTGTATCAACCGCCACTTCGATAGTCCTCTCGCCAACTAGATTTGCGATTGTACAGTTTTCCAAAAGTTTGGTGAGTCCTTTTTCATCAGTCTCTTCCCCCTGATAGAAGGATGTCTTCACCTTCAGGCATATCTCGCCTTCTTTAAACTTTTGACCCAATAATTCTTTATCGCACGCAGCAAGGAGGGTGTCTTCCCCCTGTTCATATGTCTTGTAAACTATATCCATCATATCATCTCATGTAAGTAGGTATCTATCTTCCTTCGTTTTTGGCTTATAGATCTCACCACCCTTTCTCATCCTCTTCAATTCTTTATGCACCTTTTCTCTTGAGATACCCATATCAGCACCCTTTTCGAGTATATCCTCCTGGGAAGCACCTTCTTCATGCATCTCCTGAAGTTCTTTGATTATCTCTTTTACCTTGTGTAATACGGTTCTTTCCGAGTGTGATACACCGGAAGCGACCTTATCTATATCATATCCGCTCCCTGTAGCAGCAGTTTTATCTAAGAAGTAACGTGTCACTGTTATGGCTCTTTCTGCATCAGATGTTATGACTCTATCTCTCAGATGTGCTCTTGCACTGCTTTCGGAAAGTCTTACTAGCGATTCCAGTTGTCTTGCAGTTATAGGGATAGAGTCTTCTTCTCCGCCGCTTCCCCTTATATTCAAGTAGAAGTCTCTGAGCTTGTTCATACTGTCTTCAGTCATAACGGGGGTTATCCGCTTTGCGTGGGCGATGTATTTACGAAGTAAATCCATGCTGAATCCACCGGTCTCCTCCGGGTTGAGAACTCCACCAGGTGTGTAACCTTTGATGGCTCCGATTTTTTCCCCTTCTTGATGTATATTCAATATGTGATCAGCCACATTTCGATCCACATCTTTATTTGGTACGTCCTTTATGATAAATATAAGATCGAACCTTGAAATAAGGGGTGGTGGAAGATCGATCTGTTCAGATATGTTCTCATATTGTTCGAAACGCCCATGCTTTGGGTTAGCTGCACCTAAAACAGAACACCTAGAGTTCAATCTTGCATTTATCCCCGCTTTTGCTATTGAGATTGTCTGCTGCTCCATGGCCTCGTGCATCGAGCTCCGGTCTTCAGGCCTCATCTTATCTATCTCATCTATGGCCGCGATACCCTTGTCTGCAAGGACAAGTGTTCCAGCTTCCAAAGTCCATCTGCTTTCACCCATCACCTCTTCTTTCATTGCTGCAGCGGTTAGACCGGCACCGGTTGAACCTCTTCCTGAAGCGTACATCCCTCTTGGTGTTAGATCTGAAATGTACCGGAGCAGCATGCTCTTTGCCGTACCTGGATCACCAACTAATAGTATATGGATGTCTCCTCTTATCCTCTGACCGTCGGGCATCTCCTTTCGTACACCGCTAAAAAGTTGTAAAGCCAAACCCATCTTTTCCTCTCGGAGTCCATGTATACTCGGTGCGATAGCATCTAAAATCAACTTGAATAAGTTCTCTTTGTTTGACATCTCATTTATCTTTTCTAGGTCTTCGTCTGAAGGTTTTATCTCTTGGTATTCGTACTGTGTTATCTCGATACTGTTGACGCGTATGAAGATGTTATATGTTCTGGAATTCTTACCTCCCCTGCCAGACTTGGGTTCTCCGTCGAGGATTCCGTTTATCGTTATCCTATCTCCCGGAGATATCTTACCTACCATATCGTCCTCTATCCATCCTTTCAAACGTTGGGGTTGGTCTCCCCCCCGCAGACCTTCCGGACTTTCCTGTACCTCCATGTGCTGGTAATCAACGAACTCAGATTCGTCTAGTTGTAGTAAAAATGTTGTCTTAGAGGCTGACTTCTCGCATGAACCGCATGCATGCGGCTCTTCCATAGTACTACCTATCTGTTCCACATAGGTCATATCTCCGCAGCGTTTGCACCTGAAAGCGCCGACTGTCATCCGGGGCCGCACTTCAGTGACCTTTCTGACCAAACCGGAGATGCCGATGAATTTCATCAGATCATCGGCCCGTAGATTACGTATCTCCCGGTGCATCGCCTCCGGTAATTTCTCCAATCTTAAGTGTATCTCCACATCTTTATAAGAAGGCCCGAGCACTTCCAGTATCGACTCCTCGGCCAATCCTAGACTAAGCTTAGGATTGTACAACACGAAGGTCGGAAAATCATCTCCGAAATAGATTACCAACTCTTCGTATCCGACTAATATCGACCTCTCGATAGGATAATTATCACCTATCTTAACGAGCTCGGGATACCTTTCTTCTTCGAAATATTTCTTCCATTTTTGCTTTATTTCGGAATGGGTGTACTCTGCCATATGTTGATCTCCGGGAAAAGGGCTAATAGAGGGGTTAGTTTTAAACCTTTTTCCTCTTAAATGTAGACACTTTTTATTACTTTCGGGAAAGATAGTTAAAGATGCTTGTGATACTCGGTATTGGGTGTGCCCGCCAAAATGACCTTTTCCACATGTCATTTTTATACACACGGGCACACCCATCTACCTAAAACTTTTTATGTCTGGATACTATGCAGATATTGTGTATAAAAATGAGTTGTGGAAAAGGAAATATCACGAT
>SKVC01000046.1 GCA_007129655.1 Thermoplasmata archaeon | reverse complement strand
TTTCATACGAGAATAGTACTTTACCATAACGGGACAGCGTTCTCTGTGGCATAGATTCTTAGTTCCTCTGCATAGGGTACAGAGTGAGTCCCTTTTCACAAAAAGGCTGTCGTTGGCTAGTTCCAATCCCATCTTGTATATACAGCTATTTCGAGGGATTTAATCTTTACTGAATTCTAAAGCGGAATTTTGAACTTCCAGGAGTTGAGATATTCCTTCGGAGGCGGCGTCTAGCATCTCGTCGAGCTGTTCACGGCTGAAGACTCCCGCTTCTCCGGTCGCCTGGACTTCGATATAATTACCGTCGATATCCATGGCAACGTTCATGTCTACTTCGGCGGAGCTGTCTTCCTTGTAACAAAGGTCGGTAAGCACTTTACCGTCGACTAGACCGACGCTAACAGCGGCTACCTGTTTTATGATAGGATCTTCGTCTAGATCCCCGGCTTCGATCAATTTACTCAATGCAAGTTTCAGGGCGACCCATGCACCGGTCACCGATGCTGTTCTTGTTCCGCCGTCTGCCTGAATCACATCGCAGTCTATCCAGACGGTTCGGGGGCCTAATTTCTCCATGTCAAGAGCGGCACGTAGGCTCCGGCCGATGATCCGCTGGATCTCCTTGGTCCTTCCTCGGACGCCTCTGGTTTCACGTTGTATCCGGCTGTCACCACTACCCGGCAACATACCGTATCTCGAAGTCAACCAGCCTTCGTTGTTGTCGTCGTCGTACGCCATCCACGGCGGGACGCTATCTTCTATCATGGCCGTACAGATAACTTTTGTATCTCCGCATGAAATGAGCACTGAACCCAATGGATTCTTAAGATAATCGGTAATGATCTCGGTTCTTCTTACTTCTTTATCGTCTCTGTCTTCTCTGGTCAAATGAACACCTTTTTCCATGGGTAGTAACCAATCTGTTATATAATTTGGCTCGTGAGAGTGCGTAGATGGTAAGTGGTGTTTGGTTAAACCATCTTTTTAACTTTTTACGAATGAACAACAGCTACAGATCAGAAGTAGCAAACGCTGTTCGTATATGGGTAGCAGGAATAAATTCCTCCTTTCACCTTACTGGAATGAATCTCTGACAAACAATTACAGGAGACGGTTTTCAATTTTTTCCAGCAACCCGACGTGTTTTCGGATATCTAGTCCTGATGCTATTGCAAGTGTGTTCTCTATACGACCGGGCTGACTTATTCTTCCCTTCGATTTAGGCATCCTTCTAAGGACAATGTCCTGCCAATCATCGTTGGATTTTATCACCTGGATCACCTTGTCAATGTCGCTGTCTCTCAGCAACATGGCGGCATCATGATTATGCTTGTAATCAACGGGTAGGCCAAGCTTTACAGCAGCCATATGTTCAAGAGGTGGCACCCGTACCTTCACTTGTTTGCCTATATTGTGATATGAAATATCTCTCTCTTCAAAATTCGTCAAACTGAACTCGAAATAATGGTGGGTATTGCGTTCCTTGATCCTGGGATGTGACAGTTCTATCCTCAACTCCACCTGGGATTTAAAATCATCATCGGTTTCCACACGTGGAAGATATTTTTTGAAGAATTTTACACCCCATTCCACAGGTTTTTCTTGGAATTCCGAGGATTCAAACAATTTTCTCAAATTCTGTAATGTTCTTTCATCGGTTACTCCATCTACATCGAGTGTATATCTGTGATGTTCCTCTCCAAGATGAGCCCGTACTGCCCAACCGCCTATCACAATTATATTCGATGCGATTTTTTCCAGTATCTCAAGACTCTGATCTTCAATATCATTTTTCGTTTTTCACCTATTTGGAAAAATGAAAAATTAGCGGAATCTACTCCGATTGCGTGGCATGTTTCGCTGGTATTGACAACTCTTCTATATTCATAATGATCTAACTCCGTGACTTATTACATCTATATCGAGGTATAGGTCCACATTCCACCTTTCTTCAAAGGGATCTTCCCAACCCTGTTTACCGTACCTCTTTTCCTGAGAAAGGAAGGTTTTTTTCTTTTTGGGCTCGTATTCCAGATACTTCTTAACAATCGGTGTAGGTATAATATCATCTATGCTGTTGAGAACATCGAAATAGCACCCTACTACATTTACGACGTTTTTATCTTTTGCTAGTTCGAACAGTTTATCATGATCTACCTGTTTCTGTTTTATCATGAGTATACACAGGTCTCCGACGCCATCGGTGGTGAAAAGTTTCTTCAAAAATATCTCTTCGTTTGTAAGTTCCTTTTCCACACTTTCGAGAATGGTTATTCTATCTGAATTGCCCTTCACCAGAAAACCGGTATCCTTAACTGTAAAACTGTCGTTGATGTGTTGATACAGTATTCTCTCTACTTCATCAGGTGTTTCCATTATCTCGCGGAAAGGAATGCTCCCGGGATACCGCATAGTACGGGTTTCTTTTTCCGGTCGAAGATAATCTTTCAAAAGCTCGTTCAACGGATGCTCCATGTCTCGATGGGCGACGATGGGCTTTTTTTTACTGTACACCACCAAGCCTTTATCTTTTAGATATGTGAGTATCTTCTTTACCGATACCGCAGAATATCCGGTTTCCTTCATGATATCATGGACGGTAGAAACGTCTTCCAGGCTTTTCCATATCGATTGTGTAGATTCTCTGGTTATAAATTCCGGATCAATACCATGGATCAAACTCCGGACATATATTTCGGAAAGCTTTTGTGCGGGGTAATCTTCTACGACATTGATGATGCCTTTCTTGTTTTCCACTTTGTTTTCTTCTTCTAACTGGCTGACGGCGTTGTACACTGTAGATGGTGCGTAGGGTAGCCTGTTAACAAGTCTTCGCAATGGGTGCGATCTTATTGAAACAAGGGCAAACACTGCGCTCTTTGCATTCATGTTATCGTAAACTAAAAAGGTAATTACTATTTAAAGTTTTACCAAAATGCTTTACGATAGAAGATTTATCTGTATTCTCAGAGAGATTTTCGTTACGAAATACGTGAGTTTTCAGATTACAAACAATGACGATTTTAACGTAAATGATGCTGTTTGGAAAGGGGTGTGGATAGCAGGCGATTCTCCTCATGGTTGCTCGTCAAGTTTGATATCACCTCTTATATTGTTTAAAACTAGCATAACTACTCCCTTTCCACTCATGAAAGAGTATAGGCACCGCGATATTTAAGAATTGCTATATAATAGTTACATGTGTATGCAAGTTTTTCGAGTGTGTTGAAAAGGGGTGCTGTTTTTATGATCGCTCTAAGTCGAACCGGATAATCATCGCACCAAAAATCCCTCGAAAATGTTATTAACGGATCGGTGTTAGAACGGAACATGTTCTCGCCGGTGGAGAAAGAGGTCATCGCCCTGGGTGCAGAGGCGGAGATAATAAAAGCGGAGTGGTGGGGTAGAGACACAGTTATCAAGCGTAGGATCGTCAAGGGCTATAGACATCCTAAATTGGATTCCGAGATAAGAAAAGAAAGACTCCGTAGAGAAGTACGGCTGATGAGGGATGCACGTAAGGCCGGAGTCCCGATACCTGTGATATACGACGTGATTCCGGAGGAAGCCACACTGATATTCCAGTTCTTTCCCGGAGAGCGGGTGATGGACTGCATCGAAAGCGGGATAGAACTAGACCTCGAGTTGATGGGCCGATTTATCGGTAAGTTACATGGCGCCGATATAACTCACGGAGACCTGACAACCTCGAATATACTGTATGATCCCGAAAAGAAGAGTTTCTGCTTTATCGACTTCAGTCTGGGAGATAAAACCACCAGCATCGAAGATAAAGGCGTAGATCTCCATCTGATGAGAGAAGCGTTGATAGCCGTGCATGAAAATCCTATCGCTCTGTACGAGAGGATACTAAAAGGCTACAGAGAGGAATTCTCGGATGCGGAAGAAACTATCTCCAAGGTAAAAGACATCGAATCCAGAGGTAGATATCTATGAATATCATCACGTCCAACGAAGGGAAGTTCAAAGAATATAAAAAGATATTTCCGGAAGCTCGAATGCACAATGTCGGATATCATGAGATACAGGCGGATACCCTGGAAGAAGTCGTAGAGCAAGCACTGATAACACTGAAAGAACACGCACCTCTGATAATCGACGACAGCGGTCTATTTATAGACGAATATGACGGCTTTCCCGGAGTGTATTCGGCCTACGTTATGCACACTCTAGGGTGTAAGGGAATACTTAAATTGATGAAAGATGCAGATAACCGCAATTCCAGATTCGAGTGTGTCATCGGATACATGGACAGTACCGGCAACATAGAATTATTCAAAGGCATCACAGACGGGATTATCACGAAAGAGATCCGGGGTACCGGAGGTTTCGGTTACGATCCGATCTTCATACCGGTCAACCACGAAAAAACATTCGCCCAGATTACTACCGAAGAAAAGAACAAGATCAGTCATAGAGGTAAGGCGATGAAAGCTCTTCTAATAGATCGTGAAATCACTCGCTGATAACTCGAGTTACCTGGAATCTTCCACCGTCGAAAAGTAGTGCGAAATAAGATGTATTGTGCTTTGTAGCACGCATCTTGTCGATGGTTAAGAATCTCCGGGTTTCCATATGTCCCAATCTTTCTTTTGAGAGATAAATGATACCGTCTGCCAGGAACTCTTCTTCTTTCATAACATCTTCCTTAGTAGGACGTTCTATTATCATGAATGATGTAAGTCCACGGAAGCTGCGTAACCATTCAAATAACTGAAATAAGGATTCCCTTTTATTTTCCACATTAGAGATTATCTCCAATGTAGTCAGTGAATCGACAACTAACATGTCATAGTGTGTGGTCGCACGAATATTGTCCACATAACGTTTGAAGACGTCGATCCAATCCTGGGGTCTGGTTTTCATGGTTTGCCTTAGATAACCCACGTCAACGATGGTTATCTTATCGTCTACATCTTCATGAGGCATACCGAGACTGTTGAACTGGTCCTGCAGACTCTCTCGGCTCTGCTGGAAGGAAACATAGAGTCCCTTCATATCGTTGTTTACAGCGTTGTGATATAGTATGTTATATGCAAGAGATGATTTGTAGGTCCCCGGATTACCGGAAATAAGGACTACATGACCTTTGGGCATTCCTCCCTCCATCTGTTCATCTAAACGAACTATATAACTCCTTATCCTTTCCGTATCCCATTGATTCATATGATATGTTCTCCCTCTTCCATCACTGTTTTTCCATCGACCTCGAAGGATGGTCCCAGCATTACCAGATCCCAATGCAGTGTCGATTCGTTCTTACCACCGAACATCCTGTTCTCTCCAACTGCGATATGGATACTGCCGATGATCTTCTCGTCTGTTATGGTGTATCCGATGGCTTTCTTAACTTCAGGGTTCGTTCCGATACCGAATTCACCTATGATGTCCTTATCTCCCTGTGAATTCTCCAGTACCTGGTTAAATAACTCACCGTTCTCTTCGGCATCCGCTTTAACGAGTCGTCCGTCTTTAAATGTAGCATCTATACCGGTGATCTTGTTTCCGCGATAGAAGGCCAGGTCAAAGTAGGCCCTACCGTTAGCAGTGGTCTCTAAGGGTGCGCAGAACACTTCGCCGCAGGGTAGATTGTTTCCTATATCTCCCCGCTCTATGTCCGCCTGTGATATCACTCCGTCGTCTACAAGTACGTGCCTGCCAGTTATAGAAAATTCTAGGTCAGTCCCGTTATCTGAAGTGATATGTACCATATCTCCACCCCGTAACTTATCGGCGAGTTTCTCACCGTTATTTTTCAATACGTCGTAATCGGTGTTCAAGGCCTTCCAGAACATATCCCAGAATTCTTCGTATTCGATACCGTACATCTCCGCTTTTTCCTCCGTCGGATAACCGATACCGGTCCATCTGACTTTCTCTTCCTGGAATTTGTTGTTGACTTCACGTCTTCCTCGTCTCGATGCACCTATCTTATCTTCGGGTAATCGTGAAAGTAACCGGGGATCCTTCATGGAATCGATACCGATCATCCCATCTATGTCTTCTAACCAATTAAGGTAGTACTCGGGAGTTTTTTCTAGGTATTCGATGTCCGTTTCCTCGATCATACGTTTCTGTAATCTGTCCGTATCTGCCATCACCACCGGAAAAGCACCTTTTTTCCGTATATGCACGGCGATATTTTCTACGAATTCGAAATTATGGGTCCCCCCTCTTACTAGTATAACTTCGTCCTCCTTTACTTCCATGCATTTATCGACGACTTTTCGGGCTACTTCTTCTAGATCTACTTCGAGCATGATAAGGTAATAAATAATAGAAGGTAAAAGGGTTTTGGTATAATTATCAGCCGTAAAGAGGCGGTGCCGCTGATTTTGTGTCCATGTCATCCTGTGCCTGTTTGGCCTGATTGACAAGTTTGGCATATTGTTTTTCAAGTTCTTCCGCGCTTTCGACCAAAGACTCGGTATCTATGTCTAATCCGCGGTACTCGGCGAACTTTTCCAGGAGTCTTGCTGCCGCCCGTGGATCCGGTAAGGAAGTAGAACCTTCGGCCAGCATACCAACGGCGTTAAGTTCTTTTTCTCTTACATACAGAAGCATGGAACTGGATATACCCGTGATAGCGCCCCTTTTGATAAGATCGAGATCTAATTTTTTAGCCTTCTCGGTTGCCGAGTAAGAGCTGAGTACTCCCCATATCTTCTTTTCTTCTTCCTCGTCACGTTCCGGTATAGCATCGAATATGATCACTTCCTTAACACCCTGTTCGGCCGCCCAATCGATGATAGCCTTTGCTAGTCCGTCGGAAAGTTCAGCCGGAATAACCATATCGGATTTAACCAGCAAAAAACCTTTGCCTGCAAAGAATCTGACCGGCCTCCTAGGTATACCGTCGAATATCACCGCAGTAGGTGGAAATTCGTCACACTTTACCGAGGCGACCTGTTCGAGGTCCAGCGTATTTATCAACTGTTCAGAGGCTATACCGCCTATCAATCCCATTGCGGGAAATCCCGCTACCAGAACATCTATTTCCGGTATTTCCTTTTCTTTTATTATTTCATAAGTCATGTTCCTCACTTTTTATAATTTATATAATCGCTGATACTTCAATCTTTGCATAGTCATTTATATTTAGGGTCAGTCATTTCTGTTACAAAAGAGGTGTAAAAATGGATCTTGGAATAAAAGGAAAGGCGGCATTGATAACAGCATCTAGTAGCGGTTTGGGTAAAGCATCGGCGGAAGCCCTTGCCAGAGAGGGAGTTGATGTAGTTCTTAACGGTAGGAACGAAGACAGATTGAAAAGAACGGTAAAAGAGTTGAGGGAAGTAGTCCAAGGTGAAGTCATCGGGATTGCCGCAGATATAAGCAAGGAAGACGATATAGAAAAGTTAGTAGATTCCACCGTTGAATCCTTTGGTAGATTGGATCATCTGGTCACCTGTGCAGGCGGCCCTCCGAGCAAGCCTTTCATGGACACGACGGATAAAGAATGGTACGCAGCTTTTGACATGCTGGTTATGAGTGTAGTAAGACTTGCCCGCTTATCTGAAGAGGAATTGAAAAAAAACAAAGGCAATATCGTATGTATTACATCGATCAGTGTTAAGGAAGCCATAGAAAATCTCGTACTATCGAACTCCGTGAGGATGGCGGTTATCGGATTAGTAAAAACACTGTCGAAAGAATTCGGCCCCGACATAAGGGTCAATGCCGTGATGCCTGGTGCTCATGAAACATCCAGAATAAAAAATCTCGTTGAAGATGCCATATCACGGGGAGACGTGGATAACTACAAAGAGGGTCTGGAAAAATGGTCGGAAGACGTACCTTTGGGTAGGATCGGCAGACCTATCGAATTGGGGAATGTTGTTGCCTTCTTGTGTTCACAGAGGGCTTCCTATCTCAATGGTATTTCAGTCCCGATAGACGGTGGTTCCAGTAGGAGCAATCTGTGAAGATTTACCAGCCTCTATCTTGAAGTCTGATCTCCAATTCGTCTATGTCCGAACCGGGCATCGCTTCGCCGAGACCTTCTGATATCTCGGCTAGTTTCTCAGGATCATCAAAATAAGTAACCGATTCTACGATGGCTTTGCCCATGATCTCAGGTTTCTCGGATTTAAAGATTCCACTTCCTACGAAGACACCGTCGCTGCCCATCTGCATCATCAGTGCCGCGTCGGCGGGAGTGGCTATTCCTCCTGCGGCAAAATTTACCACAGGTAACCGCTGCATCTCAGCGACTTCTTTGACCAGTTCTAAACCAACACCGTATTCTTTAGCGGCATCCTTCAATTCGTGGTAATCTTTTTCACTTAACTCACGGACGGCCTTCAATACAGTACGCTGATGCCTAACAGCCTCGACGATATTACCGGTACCGGCTTCGCCTTTGGTTCGCATCATGGCGGCTCCTTCTTCGATCCTCCTCAGAGCCTCTCCAAGATTTCTGCAGCCGCAGACGAATGGAACGGTAAATTTTGATTTATCAACGTGATAGAAAGGGTCTGCCGGTGTTAGTACTTCCGATTCGTCGACCATATCGACACCCAGGGATTCAAGAATCTGTGCCTCCACAAAATGACCGATACGGCACTTTGCCATAACAGGTATATCAACGGTATCGAGTATCTCTTTAACCTTCAATGGATCTGCCATCCTAGCTACACCTCCGGCTGAACGTATGTCCGCAGGTACTCGCTCTAGTGCCATCACAGCTACTGCACCGGCTTCTTCGGCTATCAAGGCTT
>SKVC01000151.1 GCA_007129655.1 Thermoplasmata archaeon | reverse complement strand
GGGTTGGCATTATCTACATGAAGTACCTTGATGTCCGGACATCTTTTATCGATCCCTGCAAAGAGTGACTTCAACTCCCCGGGTCGCGGAACAGGCCTTTCCGATTCTCCGATACCTTCCGATTTATAGCTGATTATACAGGATTGACCACCCAGTCTGAAATGCCGTATACCCAACCCGTAGAGGGCCGATATCTCGTCAATAACATCCGACTGTTCCCGGAATTCCGGCTTTCCGTACCCCGGTTCGGAACAGAACGAGCACCCGCCGGTGAAGTAACGTACACAGCCGCGATAGGTTCCTATCTCGGCCAGAAGCGGATCGGGAAAAAGAGGATGCTTTTCCACCACGGAGACTCCCATCTGCAGCCAACGTTCCCTTTCATCCATGGTAGCCCATCTGTCCCGTGATTCACCTTTAAAGTGGTCGGTCAAATACGCGGAAAGATCCTTTGTAGATACGTGATGGTAATTCTCGATTTTCTCGAATCTCGCTAAAGGACCGCCTAGGAAGGTTTCGATCCCATTCATCGAGGATTTTTGACCCAATTCCAGACACTCACGTAAACTCAACGGTGTACCGCCCAGATACTTTCCCGGTACGGTCACTCCACCGTGTACTATGAGCATGTCAACCGGCGGTAAACCGGTTTTTCTGTATTCATCCACCGTGATGTAATCCCATCCTATACCGGCTTCTTCCAACACTCCCGCCAACAACCGTGGTTCCGGAGATATATAAGGAGGTACTCCCAGTAGCGCCGGTTCGTCAACGTAGCCGTCCAAAATGAGCGCCTTCATCGTCACTCCACCGAGAGTGTTTTCTTTACTTTCTTTATTGTGCCACTGGTAACTACGGTTTTTACCGTTACACCGTTAATTTTCATGGAATTCAGTATCTCGATGGCCCTATCTTTCCCCATATGCCTGACCTTCAAGATCCCTTTGGCACCTGTAAAAACCGTTAGCCAGGGCTCTAGTTCTGAGTACTCATCTTTACTGAATGAATTACGTACTGCACGTATCATCTCCCGCCGGTCTAATTTACCGTCTAATAATTCAAAACCGATATATCTCCATCTTTTTCCTTCCACGGCCACGCTTCAACACCTCTGTGATTCATCAGGCATAACAAGGATGTAATAAGTATTTAACATTGCGCCACTCACTCCGCGTAGCGAGGCAATACCTCGGAAACGATATACACGGTAAAAAGAACAAGTAATCCGAATATAACGGCTACCGGTATGGCGGATATGGGATCCAGTTCTATTCCCAGATAGCTGTACCTGGCCACATAAACTCCCATAAAAGATAGGAAAAATGCCATGGTCATATATCCGACCAGATAGCGGTTGGATGAATTCCAATAGCGTTCCAGAATCTCATTATCTTCATCGCTATTCATCTCGTCCAACAGCATCTCTCGATTTCCGGTATGCCATACAGAATAGAGTGCGAAGAACATACCCAGTACCACCAGGATGTTGATATCGTTGAAGGGCAGTGTCCGATTGAGTACATAGAAAGTCAGACCGGTGAACAACATACCGACGTTGTTCAAGCTCCTCCTGCCGGTAAAAACGCCGATGATCGCTACTAAACCACCTAAGGCAGGTAGATACCAGGCTGACATAGGATAAGTGAACACAGCAGCAAACAGAGCGACTATTCCTACCATGACGGTAGAAACCGGGATCTTTTCCAGTGACTTCATGTTCCCCTCCTCATCTGATACCTTCTGACGACTTCAAGGGCAACTTCCAGGGGCTCCCGGGGATCCCAGTCCACAACTACTGCATAGTGCCAGATACGATCGATGATGTTCTGACGTTCTAGATTTAGTATGGATTCCGATATACCGTCCTCTATTCCTTCGGCCATCTTTTCAAGCTCCACAGGAGATGGGGAAACCACCATAACCTCGTGGTTTCCTCTCCATAGGTCCATGACCGTTTCGACTATCCTCGAATCTATCAGGGGTGAGATTATGATCACCATGGTTTTCCGGGGAAAGAATCGATTGATTACCCATTTTGCTTCTTCTATATGCCATACACCCCCTTCGGTGGGTCTGGCTAAAACGTCCATCACTCTATGAAACTGTTCTCTACCGAAGGCGGGATATAACCAGTCAAGATAATCGCCTAACACTACAAGACCCACCCTGTTCCTATCAGCTAGTATAGAAGAAGCTAGGCTGGCAGCGGCGCGGACTGAAACATTGTTGGTGTTTAGTTCGACGGTGCCTAAGTTAGAATCTCTCTCCGCATCTACGACTATTATAACATCTCCGCTGTTCTCTCCTTCGAATTCGTTTGTCACCGGATACATGTGCCTTGCAGTAGCCTTCCAGTTGATCCTCTTCATTGTATCTCCGGGCAAGTATTCCCTGAGTGCGAAGAATTCCGTTCCGGAACCCATACTGCCGGACTGTATATTTCCCAGCCAATTTCTCGTGTATTTCGGACGGATATATACCTTCGATATCTCTTCTATTCTAGGTAGTATGGTTACTTTGGCCCGTTTGTCCTCTATCCATTCGGTAAAATATAGCGCTAGAGGGTCCTTGTATCTCAGATGTATAGGACCGATCTCCGCATCGCCACGAACGGGACAGGACAGAATATATTCGATTACCATCTCCTCTCCAGCTTTTAGCTCGGTGACTATGTGATTTGTTCCTTTGATTATGTTCATCCTCGGCGATACTTCGTCCAGGATCTCAAGGTAACGTATTGTTTCTCCTGTATTTTTAACCGTAGTTTTTATCTTAAAATTATCTCCCTCGTGTATGTCTCCTTCCTTCAAATTCCTGGATATTTCAATATCCAATGTCCCCTTTGGCACGCCGTTAAGGCCGACCACTAGCAGTGATAAAGGCGGTAGTGCTAGAACAAGTAAGACCCAGCTGCGTGTGAGTAGTCCCATGATAACGGTCACGAGCGAAAAGCCGGCCAGGTAGAAATTGGATAGAGTCTTCATCTGTTTTCACTTTAGCTTGGGTACCGGTACCTTCTTCAATATCTGAGATATGATGTACTCCGGTCTGACGCCTTTGATGGCCGGTCCCGGCTTGAGAACCAATCTATGGGCCAGGGCCTCCTTAGAAAGGAATTTTACGTCGTCCGGTACTACGTAATCACGACCCTTTACGGCTGCATTCGCCATTGAGGTTTTCATCAGTGCGAGGCTCCCTCGAGGACTGCAGCCGACTTCTACCTGACTGTTCTTACGTGTGTTCTGCACGATCTTAACGATGTAGTCTTTTATATCGTCGTCCAGATGTACATCTTCAACGGCACGTTGCATATCAAGTAGAGTTTTCGGTTCGGTGACCTTGTTCACTTTTATATAGTCCATCTTTCTGTCTTTTCTTCTCCGGAGTATCTCAACTTCATGTTCATGGGTCGGATACCCGACATCCAGCCGGAGCATGAACCTATCCACCTGGGCTTCCGGTAGGGGATAGGTTCCCTCGTATTCGATGGGATTCTGTGTGGCTATGACGATGAAGGGCGGAGTCATCATATGGGTCTCTCCCTCGATGGTAGTCTGCTTTTCCTGCATAGCCTCCAGGAGGGCGGCCTGGGTCTTCGGCGGTGCTCGGTTGATCTCGTCTGCCAGCAAAATATTGGTGAATATAGGGCCCTTTCTCATCTTGAATTCACCGGTATTTCTGTCGTAGATAAAAGAGCCGGTTATATCCGCCGGCAGCAGATCCGGGGTGAACTGAATGCGCTTAAAATCGCATCCCAGGGCATCCGCAAAGCAGTTGGACATCATGGTTTTCGCAAGACCTGGGTAGTCTTCGAAGAGTATGTGTCCGTTTGCCAGTATACCCACCAGGGTCTTCTGCAGTACGCCCCTCTTACCGACTATGTGTCTGGCCACTTCGTCTATCAACGTCTTACCTATCTTTGAAACTTCATCTATTTTCATTTCCATTCCTCTATATGCTTTATTATTCGGTTTATCTTATGTTTGTACTTCTTGGGGTTCGACTCGGCATTGGAACCGTAGAGTGCGTGATGCCCGCCTACTTTTCTGATATCCTTACCTTTTATAAGAAATTCCGTGAGAACGTCGTCTCCCACCACACGCCTAAGCTGAGTTGGATCATTCTGCAGATCTTTTACTTCGTCGGATGATATCTCTTTGGAAGTCTTTAAACGCTCTAAGAACAGTTTTTTTAAACGCTCTTCAAGGAGTGCCTGACTGGTCTCCGAACCGTTAGCCGCACGGTCCAGAGTCTTCATAAGAGGTTCAAGGTTGGAACCTATGGTCAAATTGAGTTGTGTATGGCGTTCCCAACTTTTGATCGGGATGCTCTGCGCGTAAATAGCCCGAGCAAAAAAAGTAGCCAGTATGCCCAACGCAAAGATACTGATCGCCCATCGCAGGATTCCGCTATATCGTATCCAGGCAAAGAAAAAGAGCAGTAGTACGAAAAGTATCAACATTATGAAGGTGAAAACCATCATGAAGGGAGCTTTTTCATGGCTGTAATCGTGCTCAATGTACTTCATCTTTGATACCTCCTAGCTCTTTTTTCAGTAAATTTAAGTCTCGTAGGGCTCTTTGCCTCATATCTTCCCCTATATTATGAACACTGTATCTAGCCTCTTCGAACATCCCTGTCATCTCACGAAGGGTTTTTCTGCTTACATCCAATTTTTTGATCGAAAGCTGTATGAATTCACGGGGTGTCATGGATTCCGCATGGGTTATTCCCGTATCTTCCAGGGCGATACACATCTGTTGGTAGCATCTGATTATCGTGGAGCGGACATCTTTACCGCTGTAAAGGTCATCCACGGTTCTATCGAGTGTTGCCGAGACCATATCTTTGACGTCCTTTTCTTCTTCCTCTACTATTTTCGAATCAAGATATACCTTCATTTTACTGTAAACAAGGATCGCTACTAAGGCGATACATACGAACAATATCAATAATCCGCCTACTGAGCCGAAAAAGAATCGAGGTATGGTCTCGGTCGCTCCCTGTGTGGACGAAGAGGCTTCTCCCGCATCGTCAAAGGCCGGTAATCTGTAATACATCCAATATGCGCCTGCAAATATGGCTAAACCGATTAAACCTCCGATAACACCGGCAGCTATGTTAAATGCCAGACCCTTGTCCTGTTGAATTATACCTATGATTATACCTATAATGCTGATTACTATTATAGTTCCCAATACAAATTGAGTTATGTATTGTAGATATGGAAAATCCGTTTCAATGACCTCACCATGTGCGGCATCTTCATGCTCGAATTCAGCTACGATCTCACCCCCTCCGTAGATGTGAGGCATAGTATACATCAGATTACCTATTCCCCAAGCACCGAACAGCAGCAATATGACCGCAACACCGAAAAGGGTTTTTCTCTCTATTTTCCATCACCTGATTTTATCTCAATTATACTAGCCATATAAGACTATTTCCTTCAAAAAGATAATAAACAAGTAGCATCAATTAAAAAGAGATGAAACCCTCAGGAATAAAGTTGGCTGCCTCAATTATGGTTACTTTATTGATATCATCATTTATTCTAGTTTCAACTGGTGTAGAGCTATCATCAGGCTCAGGTTACCGTGTAGACTCTGCTCGAACCGGACTTAGTCCAAATGATCTTTCGGATAACCCCGGAGAAATAGAATGGAGTATATTTATCAATAGATACAGAGTATATTCGTCACCTACGATAGCAGGGGACGGTACTATCTATATAGGATCCGATGAAAACTATCTTTATTCGATCGAACCTACGGGTACGATAAAATGGAGAGCCTTGATAGGCCCTGAAGTGGGAAATGTTTTCGGCCGCACATCTAACTCACGCTCGTCACCGGCCGTGGCTGAAGATGGAACTATATACATAGGAAGTTACGACAGTCGTCTGTATGCCTTCGACAAAGATGGAACTGAACTTTGGAGTTTTCAAACTAATGATGAGATAGATTCTTCGCCACTTATAGGTCCGGACGGAAATATATATGTAGGTTCCAAAGACGGCTATATGTACGCCATCGATGCGAATGGGAACGAACAGTGGTCGTTCGAAACAGAAGACGAGATAGTCTCATCGCCGGCCCTTGCCGCTGATAACACCATCTATATCGGTTCTAGTGACGGTAATCTTTACGCATTATCGTTAGAGGGAGAAGAATTATGGAATGTTTCAGTAGGCGGTCAGATCCAATCAACTCCTCTGGTACATCCTAATGGTAACATAATATTTACCACGTGGGCTGGAGAGATTATATGTGCGAATCCGAATGGGACTATAGTTTGGCAGATAAAAACCGAATCTCATATCGATGGTTCACCATCCTTAGGCCGGAATGGAAATATATACGTGGGAGGATGGGACGGTAATCTGTATTCGATACGACCAGAAGGAACCATCAACTGGAAGTTTTCCACGGGTAGGGAAATACGTTCATCCCCAACGGTCAGTGCCGATGGCTTCATAATCTTCGGAGCAAATAATCAACGACTTTACGCAGTCGACGAAGGTGGTGATGAGAGGTGGAGTGTTGACCTTGACGGCCCTATATCATCGTCGCCCATAATAGGGGAAGATGGAACGGTTTATGTCGGTTCCGGTGACGGCAGATTGTACGCGTTGAATCGTGACACCACAACGACAAAAGATATCTTCATGGACATCATCCCTATCATCCTGATAACTACAGTGATCGTCTGCGGTTTTATCATACAGATAAAATGGTCGAAGCATGAACATTGACATGATCATAACACAAAAATATTTTTACCAACAGATGTATGATGCTGTGAATGGCGATCATCGAGATAGAGGGGCTGCATAAGAGCTATGGTTCGATCAAAGCCTTACGGAATTTGGACCTTTCTGTTGCTGAGGGTGAGATATACGGTTTTTTGGGACCTAACGGTGCGGGCAAGACCACAGCCATAAAGATAATAATGAGTCTTCTTAACCCGGATGTAGGAAGGATCAGAGTAAAGGGTATAGACGTAACCGAAGCCGGTCCAGATATAAGAAAGTATATCGGATATTTACCGGAACGGGTGGCGTTATACGAATATATGACTGTACAGAAGAATCTGGAGTTCTTGTGCGACCTTAAAGGCTGCCCAAGAGACGTGATCCCACACCTCCTTGATGATTTTAAAATAAAAGCGTCGAAGGATACAAAGGTAAAAACACTCTCCAAAGGGATGCTGCAGCGTCTTGGACTAGCCCAAACTCAGATCGGCGACCCGGATGTCCTCATCCTGGATGAGCCAACTTCGGGATTGGACCCCGAAATTCGGAGATGGGTTAAAAAAAAGATAATCTCCATGAAAAAGAAAGGTAAGACAGTTTTTCTATCTAGCCATGTTCTATCAGAGGTACAGGAGATATGTGACCGAGTGGGTGTTATCAGCGATGGTAAATTGATAGCCGAAGATACTGTGAAAAATCTTAGTGAAAAACTCCATCTGGAGCCGAGAATCGAGATCTCTGTGGATCCTATCGATGAAGCTCTCAAACATGTAAAGTCTTTAAAATACATACATCGTCCGAGGATCGAGAAGGAACTTCTTGTACTATACTGCACGGGAAAAAACAAGGCAAGACTGATACATGATTTAGTTGATCAAGGTATGGAAATTGACGACGTCGGTATCGAAGAGCCAGACCTGGAGGAAGTCTTCGTGAAGATAATGGAGGGGGAGATTTGAGGAAATTAAATAATTTTAAATTGCTGTATTCCAAAGATATGTGGAAGCGTATTTTTCGTATCAGTTTTAAAGAGTTTACACAGAATTTAAAGAATCCGTGGATCCTTACCATCGCTGTAATATTTTTGGTACTTTCAGTCACAGTATCATATTACGGTACTGCGGCTGAAACTTCTGCAGAATGGATGGATATGGAACATACCATCAGGTACCTTGCAGGTTACGTGGAGTACATGGTACCCTTGATCGCTCTGATCCTTGGTTACGGCTCTATAGTAAGGGAAAGAGAAAAAGATACCTTGGAACTTTTACTATCTTACCCTATGGACAGAGGAGAAGTGCTTTCCGGTAAGTTTCTAGGCTTGTGGATGGTGATAATAACATGTGTAGTAGCAGGGCTGGGTTTAGGCGGAGTTATCATATCTCACAATATATCCGAAGTGGCGTGGAGGGAATACTACCTTTTCATATTGGCGACCATATTACTCGGCGGTGTTTATCTTTCCATATCCATGATGCTTTCCGTCTTTTTTCAAGACAGCTCTTCCGCTCTAGCCGGGTCTATCTTCACTCTGTTTTTATTCTCCTTCATATGGTTATTCTCCATGTATGCCATAGCAGAGATGACTTTTGGCTGGAGCGAGTTAGAATTAGGCAGACCGCCTAAGTGGTATTTTGCAGTTCAGTTCTTCAATCCGATGATTATATGGTATACATTATTAGCACTTAACATACCCGCTGTTAGGGAATGGGCCATGGAATTTGCAGGAGAGGAACCCGAATTTCATCCTTCCTACTACGATACATGGATAATGATTTTTGTTCTCATAATTTGGATAGCTATACCACTGCTATTATCGGAATACAAATTCAATAAAAGTGATCTGTGACACATCTTAATGGTTTACACACATCCCAAAAAGATATTACACATAAATTCCATATCCATAGATATGAAAGAAGTTATAAGTCACCAAATTTTGGAACTGATGGTAAAGGAATTTGGTCCCTTGGGTGAGAAAATTCTCGAAAAACAATGTAAAGAGATGGGAGTTATGCCCGACGACATCAGCCTGGAAGATGTTGATGAACTATCTGAAAAAATATTCGGTGCCACCAGGTACTTTGCAGGTATAGAAAGATCGCAGAAGATTAAATCTCACATAAGGAAGTATAAACTTATTCGACAGCTTCAAGATCTTGAAAAACT
>SKVC01000083.1 GCA_007129655.1 Thermoplasmata archaeon | reverse complement strand
TTACCGTGCTCTGCCACGGCATCTGCAGCATCTATCACTTTACCGGATAGTTCAGCGGTACATAGAGGTACTTCTACCGCATTTTTCAAACCTTCTTTCATGGCCTTCTTTCTTGTTTTGCGCTCTTCGACAGTACCCTTTGGCATCTTCTTGGCGGCCATGTAGTCGTCGAAAGCGTTGGTGTCTTCGTCCACGGCTTTGAGCAGAGAATCCTTGAGTTCCTGTAGCTCTTCCGCTATCGGCATCAATACACTGTCTATATCTTCAGTGTCTCTACCACCGGTACTAAGATTGCACACCATGGAGAGTAGTCCTGCACCCATGGCTCCTGCCAGTGCAGCCACGCTGCCGCCCCCCGGTGTTGCGGAGTCCCGGGATAATTCGTGTACAAAATCGTCGGTTCTCATGGCAATCAAAGCATCCGAAGGTACCGTGGGTAGCCCCAACACCTTTTCTTGTACATTAAAATCGGTAACATCTCGAAGTCCCAGGGATTGAACGGCTGTTTCCAGTATATCCATGTACGGTATACCCGTGGGCTGTTTCTGTTTCTTCAAGTAGAACAGGCCTGCATCCAATAGAGCATTATATGGTACCAGACCAACGATCTCACTGCCTGTAACCTCAACACCCATATCTCGTGCCACATCCTTTGCAGATTCGTATACATCATGTACGGATGTGATCTTGTAGTTGGTCAGATTTATCGATATCTGGGCTCTATCGAATTCTTCAACGAACCAGCCGATGGCTTTGCAGTGCGTGAATCCCCCCCTCTTCTTTACAGCTTTTCCCTTCAAATCTTTTACATCGTATTCGTAATGTTCTTCCAGAAATTCTTGAAGGTCGTATCCGTGTTCGTTCATGGTGTGTTCATTCACTTCTTCGAATGATCCCCCGACATAGTCACATTCGCCGCAAGGATAGCTGTTATCATCGTAGCGTATTATCTCTCCTCTCCAGTAATGACCACCCACTCCTCCGTCCCTCTTGGCGCGTCCCTTTTCTCTTATCTCAAAAGCGATATCCCAAGCGATCTTCGTTTGGCGTGTATTCAGGTTGATGTTGTATGCGATAAGAAATTCCCGGGCACCTATAACGGTAGCTCCGGACTTTTTAACCGCATCGGTGTACTCAGTCGGTCCGAAGTCAGGTCTCCACTCCGGATCCTTCAGTTTTTCTTCCAATCCCTCGTATTGCCCCGCCCTGATAACGGCCAGATTCCGGCGTTTTTCTTCGGTGGCAGCTTCTTCGTACAGATAAACCGGTATATCCAGTTCGTTGGCTACTCTTTTTCCGATGTTCCTGGCCATTTCGACACATTCTTCCATGGTTACCCCTTCCACCGGAACCAGGGGGCACACATCGGTGGCACCCATGCGAGGATGACTACCCGTATGTTTGCTCATATCAATTAGCTCGTGTGCGGCCTTTATAGCCCGAAAAGCCGCCTCTTTCACAGCTTCCGGAGAGCCGACGAAGGTAACGACCGTTCGGTTCATATCCTCTCCCATGTCCACATCCTTCAGGGAAACACCATCTACGCTGCATATCTCCCTTGTGATACCGTCTATTATTCCTTTGTCCTTTCCTTCCGAGAAGTTAGGCACGCATTCAATGAGTTTCATGTATACACCTACAACCGGTAAAATCAACGAGCTAAAAATATTTTGGGTAACGATCACTTTCTCGCAACGATGGTGATATATGAACAACGGCGGGCTAATCGGGGATATTTAGAGATAATGTGAGAATCGAATCCGTGCATCAAACGAGTTAGGTTCCTAAAAGCCCCCCTCATGAATATGGGCAATCTGGATATAACATGCGGCATCAGGTATGTGGTTAAGAAGAAGTATTCTATCTCCACATGTGTGAAATACCGCTCCACTACTTTTATCAATTCCTCCGGGTTCAGAGGATGTTCTTCTTCGTCGTGTATATCTGTGGTGAAGAATTTTCCTGCAACATTGCTAATAGGATTCGTAGATAATGGCTCTTCGATAACCATATACGCTCCCTCTCTCGCTACACGGCGTATCTCTTTTAAGGCATCGTCGAGTTCATCGGGGACGTGGTGGAGCACAGCTTTGGCTAATATCAGGCCGAATGTTTCGTCTTCGAAGGGCATATTACGTACATCGCCCTTTATGTACAGAACGTCGTCAAACCCTCTGTTCGGTTCGATATCTATACATACTGATCGTTTAGTAGTAGCGCGCCGTGATAATCCTCCAGTATTGCCACCTACGTCGAGTACGAAATTGCCGTCTGACTGGTCCGATGCTTTACGTACTTTTTCCACTAGTCCTTCCAGTAGGAACCGACTAGTATCACGATCCCATCTCCATTTTACTAATTTTTTATCCATGATATGTTAGACGTTTAGGAAAGTGTCGATTAAAACCTTTTCCACATGAAAAGGTATATAAACCAATCCATATTGTCAGGTGTTAGGTGTTATCTATATGAATGGAATAGATTACGGCATTATTGCCATAGCAGTATCGTTGCTCGGTCTTGCACTTGCAGGCTACTTTACGAGCTTTATTTCAAAGCAAGACAGAGGGACCGATAAGATGAAGAAGATCTCTGACGATGTAAAGAAGGGAGCAGATACTTATCTCAATACAGAATATAAATACATAGCCTTTTTCGTCGCAGTAGTTGCTATTCTGCTTACAATGATGAGCATCGCAGAGGGAGAATTGCCCTTTACTACATTTGCATTTTTAGTGGGAGCCTTCCTATCCGCAGCCGCAGGCTTATTGGGAATGAAGACTGCAACCAGTTCAAGCGCCCCGACAACCCAGGCGGCAAGAAAGAGCCTTGACGGTGCTTTAAGGATAGCCTTCAGAGGCGGCGCGGTGATGGGATTATCAGTAGTCAGTCTCGGTCTTTTGGGATTGAGTTTCGTACTATTGGTCACAGCAGCCTTCACCGACGACCTTGGTAAAACCCTTGAATATATAGCAGGCTTCGGTTTCGGTGCCAGTTCCATAGCCCTCTTCGCACGTGTCGGTGGCGGTATATACACCAAGGCAGCCGACGTAGGTGCAGATCTTGCCGGTAAAGTCGAAGCCGGCATCCCCGAAGATGATCCAAGGAATCCAGCGGTTATCGCAGATAATGTGGGCGACAACGTAGGCGACGTAGCCGGTATGGGAGCGGATCTTTACGAATCATATACTAACTCGATCATCGCAGCTTTAACCCTGGGGTGGATGGCTTTTAGCGGAACTCAACTATTACCCCACAGTCCGGTTCAAGGTATGGGCGAAGAAATATTTGCCATACCTATATTGATATCCGCAGCGGGTATACTAGCTTCCATGATAGCGATCTTCTTTGTACGTACAAAGGAAGACGCAACACAGGAAGCCCTCCTCAATGCATTGAGACGCGGTACCTATGGTGCGGCGGTCATATTGGCGGTTTTCGCATTTATAATCGTTTACTGGCTTGCCCCTGATTATATGGGGATATGGGGAGCCGTTATCGCAGGTCTAATAGCCGGTGCATTGATAGGCTACTTTACCGAATATTATACATCGGATAGATATCAACCGACTCAAAAACTAGCCCAATCAACGGAAACCGGGCCGGCCACCTTCATAATTCAGGGCCTGGCCTCTTCGATGGAGAGCACATTCTTCCCGGTGATAATTGTATCATCCACGATAATCATATCATTCTATTTAGCCGGATTATACGGTATAGCTATCTCTGCAGTAGGCATGCTTTCAACACTGGGTATCACGCTATCTACAGATGCCTATGGGCCTGTAGCAGACAATTCGGGAGGTCTAGCTGAGATGGCAGGACTTGAGCCCGAGGTTAGGCGAAGGACGGATGCCCTCGATTCACTTGGAAACACCACTGCGGCAACTGGAAAAGGATTCGCCATCGGTTCCGCAGCATTAACAGCATTGACACTAACGGCAGCTTATGCAACTACAGTGAATCTCAACATCAGTGATTTCAGTATAATTCATCCTCCAGTACTCGTAGGAGTATTCCTCGGAGCGATGTTGCCCTTCTTATTCTGTTCGATCACTATGAAAGCTGTAGGTAAATCCGCTTTCGAGATAGTAAAAGAGGTAAGAAGACAGTTCAAAGAGATAGCCGGTCTTCTCGAAGGGGAAACAGAAGCGGATTATCAAAGTGTGATAAATCTTAGCACCAATTCAGCTTTAAGAGAGATGGTAATACCAGGATTGATGGCAATATTAGCTCCTATATTAGTAGGACTTATACTCGGTCCAGCGGCTCTTGCCGGTTTCCTGATGTCTGCAGTTGCTACCGGATTCGTTCTTGCAATCATGATGGCAAATGCCGGAGGGGCCTGGGACAACGCTAAGAAATACATAGAGCAGGGACATTTCGGCGGAAAAGGCTCGGATGCACACAAAGCAGGTGTAGTCGGAGATACGGTCGGAGATCCTTTCAAGGATACTTCGGGCCCGTCACTCAACATATTGATCAAGTTGATGTCCATTGTATCTCTTGTATTCGCTAGCTTCATTGTACGATATGCTATCACAATACTATAACAGGTGAAATTAAATGTACATAATGGAAAAAAAGGAAGACACGATACGGATACCACCTGACAGATTATCCGAAGATATAGATGACGTGACCAGTGAGATCACACAGCTAACGCTGGAAGGTACCATCGACGGAAAGAATAAATTAATCATCATGGCTACCGATATCGAACGCGTAGGCGACGGTAAGGTAGTACACGGAGACGGTGGCGTATTCCAGAAGATAGTTTACGATGCACTGATATATGTCCTCGAAGAACACGAATTCATATTCGGATACGTTTGTGAAGTCCTCAAGTTCGGTGCATTCATCAGATTCGGACCTTTGGATGGTTTGTTACACATAAGTCAGATAATGAACGATAAGGTAGACATCAACCTGGGAAATCAGCGTTTAAGAGGAAAAGATTCCAAAAGAGAACTGGGTCTTAACGACAAAGTACGTGCCCGAATAGTAACCGTAAGTGTAAATCAGCGTAGCCCCAGAGAGAGCAAGATCGGGCTAACCATGAGGCAGCAGGGACTCGGTAAGCTTGAATGGATAGAGGAAGATACGGAGGCGTCTTAGATGGTTAAAAGATTGAAAGCGTGTAAGGATTGTTACACATTGACGGAAGAAAATACCTGCCCCATGTGCGGCGGAGAAGTTGCAAGAGAATGGCAGGGATATTTAATCATATTAGAGCACGAGCATTCGGATATCGCAAGAAAAATGGGGATACACGCAAACGGTAAATTCGCCTTGAAGGTAAGGGAATAAATCCTTATGTCACTCAGTAAATTCCCAACAAAGAGTCTAAAATTACCCGAAGATATGAGAAACAATCTACGGGTTACTTTGGGAACGGTTGTCGAAGGAGAACTACCATCCAAATATCACGATAACAGACCTATAATTTCTGTAGGTGACGTAGTTACCGACACGTTGGTTAAACAGGATTTGATACCCGATGTTGCCATGGTGGATGGTAAAACAAGACGTGGAATATACGACTCTACACAGGATTATCCATTTAAGATCGTGGAGTTGGTCAATCCCATGGGTATTATATCCAAGGAAGTCTGGAACGCAATCGAAGCGGCGATAAATGAACCCGAGCCGATTCTTATAGATGTAGATGGAGAAGAAGATCTACTATCTATTCCCTCCATTATATTATGTCCGAATGGGGGAACAGTAATATACGGGATACCATCTAAAGGCATGGTCGTAAACGTAGTAGACGACGTAAAAAAAGAAGTATGTTGGAAAGTAATCGAGAAAATGATAGAAGTATGATATGGTGAATACAATGGCTGAAATCG
Organism: Thermoplasmata archaeon; assembly: GCA_007129655.1. Lineage (GTDB taxonomy): Archaea > Thermoplasmatota > Thermoplasmata > Halarchaeoplasmatales > Halarchaeoplasmataceae > Haladaptatiplasma. Next base: position 3,251 of record SKVC01000083.1, on the reverse strand, counting down.
AAATCGAAAGCGAAAAGGAAAACAAACTGCTCAACAGGCGCGAACTCACCTTAAGGCTTGTCCATACCGGGGAGTCTACACCTACCCGGAAGACTGTTAGGGAAAAGGTGGCCGAACTTACCGGATTCAATAAAGGCCAGGTGATAGTTGACAGTATAAAAACAGAGTTCGGTAAGAACGAGGTTAAAGTTTTCGCTAAACTATATAACAATAAAGAAGATGTTTTAGAATATGAACGTAAACACATCCTCAAAAGGAATGGGCTCATAGGTGAATAAATATGGATAAAAGAGAACTCTACGAAATAAAGGACGGCAAAATCGACAGGAAGAGACGAAACTGCCCTAAGTGCGGCGACGGCGTCTTTCTAGCTGTCCACAAAGATCGAGTAGCTTGTGGTAAGTGCGGATACACTGAGTTCAAAAAATAATTTTTTTATGGGCTCGTAATGTAGCTACTCATTCCACTATACGTGGGTGGGCTACAATGGATATCATTGGGGCTTCCGGAGCCCTAAACCCGGGTTCGAAAATCATATTGGCCTACCCAATATGAACGAAATTCCCGGCGAGTCCGCTCACGTTGTTCGCTTCCTCGCCTTATCTTCGTAAAAGTGTTCACGAAGATCCCGACCAGTCCGCTCACGTTGTTCGCTTCCTCGCCTTATTTTCGTAAAAGTGTTCACGAAGATCCCGACGAGTCCGTTTTCATTTTTAAAACGGACTACGAAAAATCCGTTATGATTTTTGGTTGGTCCGTTTATAAATCTTTGATTTTAAACGGGCATTTGGAAAGCGTAGCTTTCCGAAAAGTCCGTTTGCTGGAATACTATTTAACTCTTAAATCGAATTATAGGGCACCAGACCAAAGTGTTAAATACATCAAATTCCCTATTCTCGTTACTACAGATAAAACAGGAGGAAAAGCATGTCTGAAGAAAATACAGTGTATATCGGCAAGAAAGAAACCATGAACTATGTGATGGCCGTTGTTACTCAATTCAACAGCGGTTCAAACGAAGTCTACATCAAAGCACGAGGCAGAGCTATAAGCAAGGCTGTTGATGTAGCTGAAATAACCAAGAATAGATTTGTACAGGATGCGGAAATCGTAGAAATGAAGAGTGATACCGAACAGGTCCCTAGAACAGGCGAAGAGGGAACCGCGAATGTATCTTCATTCGAAATATTGATGAAGAGAAAAGAATAAAATAACGGTACTCGTATTTAACCAACCACATTATCCATTTTTACGTTGGTATAGATACAACTATATATCACAGAAAATATGAGCTATTTATCATGGATAGTATAAACGAATTACAGAACAAAGTTGCCGAATTCCGAGACGAAAGAGATTGGAAAAAGTATCACACTCCAAAGGATCTAAGCCTTTCAATCACTCTGGAAGCCGCAGAATTACTAGAGTTATTCCAATGGAGGGATGATGGATATAAAAAAGAGAGACTCGAGGAAGAGATGGCTGACGTGATGATATATCTACTATCCCTGGCAGATGTTGCAGATATAGACCTGGGGAAGGCCGTGTTAAGTAAGTTAGAAAAGAACAAACAAAAATATCCTGTTAACGGGTCCACGAAACGTTTTTAACCTTCCCTTAGGCTCTTCGATCATTAAAATGTCCAAAAAACCATACGATGACCAGGACGACCGGATACAGATACCGGGTAGGAAGACCATAGATGAAGTATTTGACGAGAGTACTTTAAAGGTACTTTATCGTCTAATGAGCCAGGACGTTTTCGAGTATATGGATTACCCGATATCCACCGGTAAAGAAGCGAAGGTCTTTCGCGGTGTAACCCGCGGCGGAGATACGGTCGCGATCAAGATAATGAGGGTCAATACATCTATATTCCGTGATTACAGACAATATATTGAAGGTGATTACAGATTCAAAAAGGTAGGTAGAGGTCGTAAATTGATTTTCACATGGACACGCAAAGAATTCTCTAATCTCAAACGTATGCATGAAGGCGGTTTAAGGGTGCCTAGGCCCATAACATTTGCTAAAAATGTAATCGTGATGGAGTGCTTGGAGTCCCAGGGAAATATAGCGCCTATGTTGAAATATCTTAAGCTGGATACGGACGAGATGCAGAATATACACGATATATTGGTAGAATATCTTTACACATTGATCCGGGAAGTAAAATTAGTACATGGAGACTTAAGTGAATACAATATATTGATGGTCGAGGGCGAACCATACATGATAGACGTCTCCCAATCAGTACCTTTGACGCATCCCTTGGCGCAAGATCTATTCGAGAGGGACGTAGATAATATGGTCAGATATTTCTCTTCGAATGGTGTGGAAACTACCAGGGAATTTATAATAGATAAGATACGTATGGATGAGATGTATGAAGACGACTAACATAAGGATACCAAAGGACAGGATCGGAGTTGTCATTGGAGATAAGGGTTCCACTAAAAAGCGTATAGAGAAAAGAACCGGCTGCACAATGGATATAGATTCGAATACCGGTGAAATCGAGGTCGATACCAGTAAAATTGAAGATCCACTAATCGAATTGAAGGTTCTCGACGTAATTAAGGCAATAGGAAGAGGCTTCAGCCCTGTTAAGGCATTAAAAATACTCAACGACGACTATTATTTTGAAATAATCGATATCAAAAGTTATGTTGGACGGAGCTCTAAAGCTGTTAAACGGATGAAAGGGCGTGTAATAGGTCGTGAAGGCCGTACAAGACAGTTGATAGAAGAACTAAGCGAATCTTTCATAGCAGTTTATGGTCATACGGTATGCATCATCGGACCGCCGACGGAGATGGCTGTAGCTAGAAAAGCCGTACAGATGATATTAGAAGGATCAGAACACGGAGCAGTATATTCATATCTCGAAAGCAAGCGACCGGAGATCAAGAGGGACAAGCTAGGGTTTTTCTGAGACTACAACATCATGTCATCATCGGCTTTCTTCTTTCTCGCCGCGATGGGTTCATTGCATTCCGGACATATATCTGTAGCATGATCGGCTTTACACTGAGGACATAAAGATAAATCGCCGCAATCGTGTTTGTATTGTGTCGGATCTCCGCAGAAATGGCATCCTTTATCTTTAATTCCCTCTTTTTTCTTCGGAGCTTCTTCAGGTTTTTCCTCTTTCTTGGTTTCCTTCTTCTCTTCGGGTTCTTTGATAACTGTTTCATCACCACGGTCCGGTTCTTCCTGAACGAGTGATTTGATCTCTGTTCTCGGTGGTT
>SKVC01000144.1 GCA_007129655.1 Thermoplasmata archaeon | reverse complement strand
TGCTTTATTACACAACACTTAAACAATCCTAATTCAATGTACTTCCATGGCAAGCTCCCTCTCTTTGGAAGATGTAAATTATTATTACATTTCATCCGAAGATATGGAAATGTCTGTGAGCGAACAGGTATCCATAGCTCTGGACTGCGGTGTAAAGATGATCCAGTATAGAAACAAAAATGGAACTTCTAGAGAGATGTACCGTGATGCCCTGAAGCTAAAAAAATTGTGTTTAGAGCGGGCGCTTTTCATAGTCAACGACAGAGTCGATATCGCCCTGGCGGTGGAGGCCGACGGTGTACATCTAGGCCAGGAAGACCTTCCCGGAGAGATAGCCCGTTGTTTGATAGGAGATATGATACTCGGTATTTCAACACATGATCTTGGACAGGCAGAAGAGGCCTCTAAAATAGCCGATTATATCGGCATCGGTCCTGTTCATAAAACGGCGACGAAGAAGAATGCTGATGAAGCCCTAGGCGTTCAGGGTATTCTAGATATCGCGAGAACGGTAGACGTACCTACTGCGGCCATAGGGGGTGTACGGGAAGCCGACATCTCTCAGCTCGCACAAGAAGTCGATATGCTCTGTGCCATCTCCGGTGTATGCTGCGACGAAAGATTCACAGAGCGTGTGAAACACTTCGAAAAACATTTTCACGAAGAAAAAAGGAGATTAAAACCATGACGGATATACGAGAACTAGGTGAATTCGGACTGCTTGAGCGTTTAACGGGAAACATAAGAACAGACGCCGGTATAATCAAGGGCATAGGGGACGACACGGCGGTGTTAGTCGCCGGAGAGGGAGATCATGAACTAGTAACAACAGATATGCTCGTGTCCGGGGATCATTTCAATACGGATTGGCACAGTCCGTGGCAGATAGGCTGGAAATCGATGATAGTAAACGTATCCGATATAGCCGCCATGGGTGGCCTACCGGACTACGCCTTGGTCTCCATGGCACTACCAGATGATATTCAAGTCGAATCTCTCGATGAAGTGTTTAAGGGCATGTTAAAAGCCTGCGAAAAATACGGATTCACCATCATCGGAGGCGATACGACCCACGGTGACCAGTTAGTCATAAATGTCGTTATGCTCGGCCATGTTGAAAAAAATTCACTCCGTCTAAGAAGTGATGCACATGAGGGAGATATAATCTGTCTCACAGGCGACCTTGGAAAAAGCTGGGCAGGGCTGGAACTTCTTAGAGCGGGTAAAGAGGGCTATACGGATTTTCATCTGAGACCGGATTGCAGACTGGAAACAGCGAGAAAATTGGCACCGTATGTAAACGCCATGATAGATGTCAGCGACGGTTTAGCTTCAGAAGTCAATCATATCTGCAGAGAGAGCCGTTTAGGTGCTGAGATCATACTTGAAGACATCCCCATATCTGAGCGAACTATTGAAACCGGAAAAAAACTCGGTAAAGATCCCATGGAGTGGGCTCTATCCGGCGGGGAAGATTTTGAACTCTTATACACGGTATCCGAAGAACAATACGAAAAAATCAAAAGCACGAAACCGATAATGATCGGAAAGATAACTGAAAAGGGAGTTTATATCATAGACCATAACAAAAAATCACCCCTCACCGGTGGCTATGACCATTTCAAACGCTAGAGCTCTTTCCTCTGTCTCAACAGATACGTACTATAACCTTGTTCTCCCCAGAATTCTACGGCTCCCTGATTCTCCGGTGCAACCGTTATGATGGCTAGATCTATACCCTTGTTCTTTATCCAACTTTCAGCCCTTTTAACCAGCTTACCACCGATCCCTTCGCCCCTTCTTTCCTTCTTAACGAAGACGTCCATGATCACACCCATGTCCTTTTGTTTGAAAAAAGGTGCACGATTCCTCAACATCACGCTAGCGAATCCAAGTATTTTACCCCTTTCCCAGGCTATCAAGGTTATCATATCCTTGCGTTTCAGGCTTTTTTCCATGAGTTCTTTCCATTCGTCTCTGGCATTTTCACTTAGATCGTAGCCCTCCATTATCTTTTCGTGCATGGTAGCTAACTCGTACCACAGGACCGTTATCTCGTCTAGATCATCCTTCTGTGCAAGCTTTATCCGTATGACCATCTTCACACCGATATGTACAAAGGAGTATTTAGATTTACAGTAAAAGACATAGTGAATTTTTAGTTATTTTACAAAAAGTTTTTACTCTAGTTCGACTAAATTACATAGTGAGATATATGAAGATAATAGTAGCAGACGAGAAAAGGCCTTCCCGAGTCCTTCTTGACAATATTTTAGAACTAAAAGATCACGAAGTAATGCATGCCAAGGACGGTAAGGAGGCCATAAAACTTTACGATGACGATCCGGATACGGATATGATCTTTGCCAGTTGGAACCTTCCTAAGATAAGCGGTGGTCAGTTAGCAAGAGCGATAAAAGAAAAGGGATCCGATAGTAAACCGTACATATTCTTCACCACTGAACGTGGAAGAGAAAGAACGTTGATGGATGCCTTGAAAGCAGGTGCCGATGACATAATCTTCAAACCCTTCATTGAAGAAGTCGTATTATCTAGGATCGAAAGGGCGATCGAGGAGATGGAAGACGTTCGTACAAAGGGGGATTTCGACCCCATAGATGAATTACTAGATGAACACTGTTTTATCCAGCGAGTTGTAAATATCTTTCAGATAATCTCCTCGAAGATGCACGATAAAGTTCCAAAAAACATCCTTGAATGGATAAACGATACATCCCTTACGATGGAACGCCAAGTACATCACAAAAAAGAAATGCACTACCTCGTGGGATTTCTTGAGAAAGCTATCAGCGAACACGGTGAAGCTCCATCTAATAAATTGTTTTCAAGGGCAGCTTTGAAAAGTGTAGAGGAAGAACACGAAGAGCTCGAAAAGAAATTTAAAAATCTTCAAAATGAGATAGCTAACAACATAGAAGGGGCATCAAATCTGGAGGACCTCAAGATAGCTATCGACGATTATGCGGTATTATTGAGAAAGCACGTACGACGCGAAGAGCGTTTCCTCTTTCCCATGAGCCGTAAGTACATCGACGAGGAACTAAAAAAACAGATGAGAGCGGAATTTTTAGCCGTTGAGAAAAAGGCCGGTATCGAGAAATTGGAAAAGATGAAAAACAGATTGTCCCGGGTAGAAGATGTACTAGATATCAAAAGAGGGAAAGAATAATAATCTACGGTTCTATACCGCTCTATGAACGGAAGGATACCCCCGGCTCTTCCGTATTTAGGTGAAGATGAAAAGCAGGCCGTAATGGATGTTCTATCATCCGGTCAGATCGCCGCTGGTCCCAAGGTTAAGGAGTTCGAAGAGAGGTTTGCAGATTATATAGGAGTTAAAGAAGCAGTTGCTGTTAGCTCAGGCACCGCAGCGCTACAGGTTTCTCTATTGGCCGCCGGTATAGATAAAGGCAGCAAAGTACTGGTACCCCCCTATTCATTCTTTGCTACGGCTTCAGCCGTACTCACCATCGGTGCAGAGCCGATATTTGCAGATATAGATCCGGTCACATTCTGTCTCGAACCGGATAAAATGGAAGATGTAGATGCCGTTATCCCAGTACACCTCTATGGTCATCCGGCGGACATGGACAGGATAAATTCGTTAGCCGCAGAAAACGATGTTGTAGTCATAGAGGATGCATGCCAGGCCCACGGGGCCGAATATCACGGTAAAAAGACCGGAGCCCTAGGTGATATAGGTTGTTTTTCATTCTACGCAACGAAGAATATGGTCACCGGCGAAGGTGGTATGTTGACAACTAACAACAACGAACTCGCCGATAAAGCAAGATTGCTCAGGGCCCACGGTCGGGATGAAAACGGAATACACCAATTGATAGGATATAATTTTCTTATGACCGATATCGCCGCAGCCATAGGTATCATCCAGCTAGATAAACTAGATGACATGAACCAGAGTCGGCGTGATAACGCCCGGATAATCGATTCAGAATTATCTAAATTAGAGGGATATGTAACACGACCTGTAGAATTGGAAGGAATTAAACACGTATATCACCAATATGCACTTCGTGTCCCTGCTGACATCAGAGAAAGAGTTGTCACAGGTATGCAGAAGGCCGGCGTAGGTGTTAGGTCAGGTTACACACTACCGATATACCGGCATCCCGCCATCGAAATCGATTTGAGTTGTCCGGAAACTGAAAGAGCCTGTGACGAAGTGATATGGGTACCGGTATATCCACAGCTAGAAAGAGCCCAGATGTCTCGGATAGCCTTCGGATTAAAACAATTTCTTAAATAGGTAAATATTAAGTATGTTTCAACGGTTGATTGTAGTATGTCCTATCATTGGACCCTTACAGATATGGCCAATTATCCCTTTCTGGATGAAGCGAAGGAATATATTATCGAGAAGGGCCCGACGTTAGATGATCTTCAAACAGAATTGGACGAAGTTGTGATCCGTGCCGAAACCCGGGTACTTGAAGCCATAGAAGACGGAAAAGTTGCCAGCAGAAGCCTTGAAGATGATATACAGCGGGAGGACGAGCTTTTTTCATATCCTGTTGCACGTATGCTTGTTTCATGTATCGCAGATAATTTCTTGATCCGACGGTATGCCCTCGGAGAAGCGGAAAGGGTGTCCGAGCGGCTGACTTCGGAAGAGACTGAAGTGATACTCGTCCTGGGAGAAGAGCTGGGCATTCCAGGTGTTTTAAATAACGACACCATCTTTCTATCCTTCATAGATTATTTAGAAAATACTACCAATCTAAAAGGCCCGTCGTGGAAACTGGTCAATCAGGATCTCCGTGACGGCCAAGTACTGATAAAAAAATCAAGATACATCCGTATAATCAAAGAAAATGTGATGTTGAACATAATCGACGAGCTGCCGGTAGCGGTTAACGATGAAATACTAAACGTCTTCAGTGATTACATAGAAAACATACAGAAACGCTTGGAAAGTTCTAGATTCAAGATCGAGAGTCTCGATTTCGGCCGGGTCGAAACTAACTTGTTCCCACCTTGTATGAAATATCTTTTAGCACAGCAGAAAGAAGGAGTAAATCTATCCCACGATGCAAGATTTGCACTGACAGCTTTCCTTAACAAAGTGGGTCTCAACGAAGACGGCATACTGCAGCTATTCAGCGAATCACCGGATTTCAGGGCTGATCTTGCAACCTATCAGATCGAACATATCATCGGTGAGATATCCGGAGAAGGATACACACCTCCCGGCTGCGATTGGATGAAGACGAACGGTATCTGTTATGATCCGGATCCTCTCTGTAATAGAGAGTGGATGGGACATCCTCTGACTTACTATTCGGTAAAAAAACGTGGAAACCGCAAGGAGGTGGATGAAGATAAAGACAATCCTTAGAAAATGGTTCGTACGTATGTTGATAGCATCAGCCCTGCTTTTGTGGTTGCTTACCGTTTCGTTCACTCGGACCGGACATTCTTGCCCGTTATTATATGTTCAACATCGGTGCCGATACTATCCATGCTCCATGGAATGCCCGAAAAGTTAATCGGTATTTTTTCAGCCCATGTTCTTATCGATCATGCTGGATATAAAGCATGTTTACCAACAATATACCTAGAACCACCGGCGGTCGATCCCGTATATATTCCCGTTCATGATAATATAATCAACTACAAAAATTTACGTATAGTCATTTCATATTTCTTCGCGATGATATCCCAATCGTATTTTTTAATAACCGCTGGATCTACTTTACTTGAAAGCGCCAGGTCTAGCTTACGCATAAATTCCTCTTTGTTTCCATACCTGTAAACACCTTTACCTCGATCAAACTTTTCTTCGGCTGCAGGCATATTGCTGCTGAGTACAGGAACACCGCATGCCAGATAAGTAAGCACCTTACTACCCATGGTCAGTCTGTTCATATCTTTCGGTTTTCTAGGATTCAATCCGATGTCCATGGCTGAGATATAGGGCGCTAGCTCGTTATATGGTATATTGCCTGTAAAGGTCACCGGGATCTTTCTTTTTCTTGCTTCCTTTTTAAGATATTCTTCGTAATCCGTATGCAGGGCACCACCGACTATCAAAATACTAGCCCGTGGGTATCTCTTTTGTATAGCCGAAAACATCTCGAATACGTCATCAAGGGCGATCCATGACTCCAGCGATCCTGCGTAGCCCAGGACCGGTGAGCCCAAGTCATATCTTTCAATTACATCTCCGGAATCAACGGGATGCATCAATTTTGTGTCAACACCATTCGGTATAACTTCAACGGATGTTGAAATCCTGGAGTTAAGGTATTTCTTGAATCTATCCGTAGGCGTTATTATGCCTGATGCCGTTTCCATATTTATTTCGCTGATAAAAGATACAGTTCCGTGTACTAATCTATCCATCGGAGGCGAAAAGTAAGAAGCTGCACTCTCCGGATATAAGTCCATATAGTCGACTATCATGGGACAATTTTGCAATCCGGATATGAATCCCGGAAGTATGTTACTCGAGATTATTGCATCGTATTCGTTAGAAATCTTGGATATCCTACTGGAATGTTGAAAGAACCTCTTTAAGTAATAAGACCTAACACCAGGTGTCCATTCATCATCCATATCGACCAAGTTGCATTTAGTCTCACGAACAGCTTTTGAAAATAATTTAAAGTGGCAGACATCTACATCATGGCGAATCGCCAGTCTATCGAAGACGAAATTCAATCGGTTCGGCACCGGATGTCCCGTCCAATCGGTGGTCGGGATCACAAGCAGTTTCATAATTCACCTCTTTACGAACTGTAATTTTCCAGGAACCATTGTATCGTACTAGCTATTCCTTCTTCTATATCTATAACCGGTTCATAACCCAGTACTTTTGAAGCCCGGGATATATCGCAAAAGCTTTTGAATATCTCTCCCGGCCTTTCTTCACCATGGATAGCATCCGGGACATCGATATCGTTCTGATTAAGATATTTCTTTATAATACTGTAAAGTTGATCGACGCTGGTTTCCACACCTGTACCTAGTTGGAACAATTCATAGTTGGCTGGAAGCTCTCTAGTCAACGACAGATGTATCGCCTGTGAGATGTCCTCCGTATGTACAAAATCCCTGGTCTGTTCACCGCTTCCGAATATGATCGGAGTATGACCATCGAGTATCTGCTTTATGAAGAGTGCAACAGCTGAGCCTTTGTGCCATGAATTCGGTCCGTAAACATTGGAGAATCGAAGTGCTACTGTGTTCAGACCGTGGCTACCGGCATATGCACTGCAGTAACCTTCTCCGGCCAGTTTACTGGCACCGTAGGGTGACAGTGGTGAAGGTACCTTCAATTCATTAACCGGTTGTTCCTGTTCTCCCAAGGGTGCGGCGGAAGATGCTAAAACAAATCGTGTAGTTCCTTGTCTAAGTGCGGTTTCCAATACATTTAGAGTTCCCATTATATTTACATCCGCATCATCAAACGGATTATTTATAGATGAAATCACATCGGTCTTTGCCGCAAGATGGACGACATGATCACAACCATCCATTGCCTTTTCAACGTCCTCTTCCTCCCTGACATCCCCCTGTACAAAAGATATCCTTTTATCATCAAAATTATCTATGGAAGTAAGGTACTCGAATTTTCCTTCGCTGAGATCGTCTATCACACTGATAGACCAGTTACTGTGATCCAAGAGATAACTAACCAGGTTTGTACCTACGAACCCGCATCCGCCGGTTACGAGAACTTTGGTCATGGTCACACTTTAGATATCGATCTTTCCCTCCTTCTTTAGTTTTTCAAGTATCTTATCCTCTTTCTCTTTGAGTTTTTTCTCGTCGGCAAGCTCCTTCTCTACTGACAAGTTTAGTTTCTTCAACTCCTCCTTCTGCTTCCTGTATTCTTTTGCTCTTTCACGTTTCAATCCGATGACTTCTTCTTTCATCTTCATGGCACGTTGATGATAGTGGTCTGCTCTTTCCCGAACCTCCAAGAACTTATTGTGCCAATCATCGGATTCTTTGTTCATTTCGTTTAGTTCTTTGTAATATTTTTCAACTTCGTCATGGAATTTACGAGATTCTTTGGAATATTTAACTACCATCTCATGTTCAGCATCGGCCTTTTTGAAAAGCTCGTCGATCTTTTTATCGAGACTACCTATCTCTTTGAGTATACCTTCCTGTTCACCCAGAAGTTCTTCCTTCTCTTTTAGCTCCTTCATCCGATCTCTTATGGTATCGATAAGATCTCTCTCTTTTTGGATGCTAAGCTGTGTGGTCTGCTGCTTCATCTCCATTACTTTTATCTCAGCATTTAGTTCTTCCACCTTCTCGGGTAGATTATCCACGAGCTTTTCCCTCTTCTCTTTCTTGAATTCGATAAGCTGCTTCGCCTTTTTCTGCATCTCATTTCTTTTCTTTTTATGAACCCGTGATTTTTTGACCAGTTCATCACGTTTCTTTATCCTGTCGTTCAGCAGTTCGCGTACCTTTTTCTTTTTATCGTTAACGCTATCTCTTTCCTCTTTGAAGAATTTAGATTCGTCATTCAACTCGTTTCGTTTATCTATAAGAGAACGAAACTTTTCTTCGGCACCGATTATCTTCTTCCTGCTGACTCCTTCTTCGTCTTCCATCGGTTATCACTCATGCAAATTCTGTGTTGATAATAAGATTTTCCCTAACTTTAACTCTTGTTGCGAGAAGTCTCCTTGACTTGGCTGGGAGATGAAAGCAACAATGTTGAAATTTCTAAAGGGAAAACTTTATGTACTAAATAATACAATACGATATTATATGATAATCCGAAAAGTATGGAAAAATAAATCGAATAATCAGATGCTCATAACGATTCCAAATGATTCTGGTATTAAAGAAGGAGATTATGTAAGAGTAAAAAAAGTAGAGGAATAATGCAACTCACACAGCAGATCAGGATACAGCCGAGTACTGAACAAGAACAGGTTTTGAGAGACCTTTCAGAGAAATGTAGACTGATCTATAATTTTGCACTTGATGAGAGAAAGAAAGTATTCGAGGAAGAAGAGAGGTCTATGTCATACATTGAGCAACAGAATCAACTTCCTAAGACTAAAGAAGAATATCCCGAGTACAAGTGGGTATATAGTAAAGTATTACAATACATTCTCCGGGTATTGGATGCAGATTTTAGGAGCTTTTATGCTCTAAGGAAGA
>SKVC01000099.1 GCA_007129655.1 Thermoplasmata archaeon | reverse complement strand
TATCACCAGGATACACACCTTCCGATTCACCGAATATATGAAATTCCACGGTGTGAATTTTTGTCGCTACGATCTACATGCACTGATTCAAGGTGACTACGAATATCCTACCAACGGGGAAAAACTGAAGCTGATGTTCAACAATTACCTTGAAGAGGGTGGTTTTCCCGAGCTTTACCGGGAAGAAGATAAAATAGGATATATCTCGGATGTATTGTCCCTCACATTCTACAGAGATATAGTGAATCTTTTACCGGTAAAGAAACCCGAAGTCCTGGAAGGGCTATTCCATCAGTTCATAAACCAATCCGGAAAGACCATCAATTACAACAAACTATCGGACGCCCTGGATACCAGATACGAGACCATCAAGAATTACATGGATTATCTCGAAACCTCCTTTTTGATCGATAGATCATATCTGTACTCGGAAAACAGGTTAAAAAGATACAGGAAAAACCCAAAGGTCTACATATCCGACCACTGCTTTACCCATCTGGAACTTCTGGAGCCTGGCCTTAAGGTGGAAACAGTGGTGTTCAACCACCTCAAGGTAGATCACGATATTTTCTATGGTGACAATGACCACGAAACGGATATAGTTTTGGAGCACGATAACGATCTAATACCCATAGAGGTGAAGTACAAAAACAGTATCAGCCACGCTGATCTTAAAGGCATACGTGGTTTCATGGAAGAACATGGCCTAGAGAAGGGAATTGTGGTGAGCAAGAAGGATCTTAAAAAAGAAAACATAGACGGTAAAAGGCTTATATTCGTACCGGCATGGCTTTTTTTACTGACTAAATAGTTTCTGAATCTGTGTGTCATTATAAGTAAACTGTTGGTATAGGCGTGGCTTTACGGATGTATAGGCCGAAAGTTCGCCGAGAAACACGTATGACCAATATTTAACAGACCAAACAATTATATCTCTCCCTCCTTTTCGGGATGCATCCATGCTGATATCAGTTATCGTAACCGTGATGAACGAAGAGAAGGACATGCCTGACCTACTCGACAGTCTGGTTGTCCAGGAACAACCTCTGGAGATAATCATCGTGGATGCACACAGCGATGACCGAACACAAGAGATCGTCAGGGATTATGCGAAAGAATACGATTTTATCAAACTGTATATCAAAGGCGGAACGAGAGGAACCGGACGTAACCATGGTGCAACCAAGGCTAAAGGAAAGTATCTAGCCTTCATAGATGGTGACGAGATAGTCAACCCTTTTTGGGCCGAAGAGATGCGTAAAAGCGCTAAGAAATATGATGTCGTGGCAGGTAAAACAGTACAGATCGGTTACCATGCATTCGAAGAGCTGGAAAGGGTAGAGCTGTACCATAAAGGTTACGATGTTACCTATCCTTCCTGCAATCTGTTATATCACAAAAAATTATTCGAAAAGATAGGTGGTTTCGACCCCTGGTTCATGACCGCAGAAGATATCGATCTGAATTTTCGGGCGGTAGAAGCCGGCGGAACCATCGGTTATAACAAAAATGCCATCGTATATCACAGAACAAGAGGGAGTTTCTACGGATTTTTAAAGCAGGCCTTCTGGAACGGTTTCGGAAGAAAACAGTTGACCATGAAGCATGGTAAGCTATGGTCCAATTACCAGCCGGGTAAGATGATCAAGGTCAATCTAACCACCTGGTACGCCATCAGGATGGTTCCGGCACTTACAGGCTATATTGCATGCAAAATGTTCGGTACCAGACCCGGTGAATCCAAGAAACCGCTTTAACATCAGAAATAGTTATAAAGGTGTTTGGTTTGTTTCACACTCGTTATGAAGATATCTGTTGTTATTCCAACTATGAACGAAGAAGAGTCCATAGGCGAAGTAATGGACGAAGTCAACATGGCTCTTTCGGGCAGAGAATACGAAGTACTGATAGTCGATACTAAATCGACGGACAAAACCCGGGAGATCGCCCGCTCTAAAGGGGCCAAAGTAATAGACGAACCAAGGCGAGGATACGGTAGAGCTTACAAAACAGGCTTCGAGGCCGCTGAAGGAGATATCATAGCGACCTTGGATGCCGATTGCACATATCCTGCTAATAAGATACCGGAGATGCTGGTGATGATAGAAAAAGAAGGATACGAGTTCGTCACCACGAACAGATTGTCGAACATATCCAAGGACGCCATGAGTGCCGTACATCGATTCGGTAACTGGACGCTTAAGACTACTGCCAATGTATTATTCAATATTCGTCTTAAAGATTCACAATCCGGGATGTGGGTATTCAAAAAATCCGCACTCAGACACCTTCATCTGACCAGCGACGGGATGCCTCTTTCCGAGGAGATCAAGATCGAGGCCATGAAAAAGGATCTACGTTGTGCTGAAGTACCTATAACTCTCAGACCCAGGAAGGGAGAGGCAAAGATCAGCTCCTGGGGTGACGGTTGGAAGAATTTTACCTTCCTATTCAAGAAGCGTTTCGGAATGGTGTGAAAGTATGGAAATTAAGATTTCTCCGTCTTTACTTTCAGCTGATTTTTCCTGTCTACGTGAGTCTTTAGAGGATGTACAAAGTGCGGAGATGCTACATCTGGACATCATGGACGGCCATTTCGTACCAAATATCACCTTCGGTCCCTGTGTTATAAGAAAGATACGACCCTACAGCGACCAAATCTTCGATACACATCTCATGATAGAAGATCCTCGTAAGTATGTTCAAGATTTCGTTGATGCCGGAAGCGATTATATAACGATCCATGCAGAATCACACGATGACACAGAAGATATGCTTCGAAGTCTGGATGTTATACGGGATGCCGGGGCAAAAACCGGTCTCAGCATAAATCCGGCTACCCCTTGGGAAACCATAAAAGGATTGATACCGGAGCTTGACATGGTACTGGTCATGACTGTTGTTCCAGGTTTCGGTGGCCAGGGTTTCATGCACGAAGTCGTGCCCAAGATACGCGAGATCCGTAACTACATCGACGGTGAAGAATTGTTAACCGAGATATCAGTCGATGGGGGAGTTTCAACGGATACAGCACCCATAGTGGTGGAAGCCGGAGCGGATATACTGGTGGCCGGCTCTGCGATCTTCAGAGGGGATGCTAAAAGCAATCTAAATAAGCTCCGGGAATCAACGATAATTTAGAATTTTACAGTTCCCAAGAAAAAGATTTATCCAAAAACGAATCCACTGCATCGGGAGCTGTTTTCACCGCTTCATCTCCCTCCACGATCGTGAGCTCTTTTAACATCGTCTCGTTGATATCGCTGCCCATATCCAAATTTTCTATAAGATGGGATAACAGAGCGGGAACTGTTGTATATTCCCGTTCACGATCGGTCATGAGCCGTTTGCCCTCTATGTAAACCTGTTTACCATACTTTGCATGGAAGCTGGCGGCATTGGGATGGAATACCGGAGGACCTCTGTGCTTTTTTATATTCGACAACTCCCCGTGCTCTAACTCGAAGAACAACCGTATCTCGTGGTTGATATCATAACCGGAATGCAGCACACAAAAGTCCTTCAATTCCAAATGCTCGTGCAGCTTTCTACATGCCTTTTCTACCTGTGGATACAGATTTTCATCGATCAGTTCGGGACGTGGGAATGAGAGCATAACCAGACGGGTACCTCTTATTCGGAGCGTAGCTATCAGCTCTTCGGTGCTGCGCTTCTCAAGTTCCGCTGGAAAGAAATAGGACTGTTTCGGTGACTCTATATACGTCTTTGCAGCGAATACGAAGAGCGCAAGTGTTTCTTCATCAACGGCGGAGGCCACGTTTCTTCGGGGGTCCACAGGATCGATGAAAACGAGAGGCTCGTCGAATTCTTTTTTAGTATCTACCATTTCGATGGTTTCGTTGAACTGCCATCGGGAGGCCGCTTTTAGAACACTTTCGAAATCACCGTAATGTAGTACCATCAATTCGCATAAATAACCGGAGAAACCCTTTACCTGTGCATGGGCTCCGTAGGCTCCTATACCTTTAAGAAATGCTTTCAGTAGTAAGACATCGTCTCTTTTGGATCCATGTAAGTTTTTCATGATATATTCGGTGTGAAGTGGTGTTCGATCCACGGAAGATATCATATCGTCTGTATCTTTTATCTCGTAGCACGGCACGATATCGGCATCGTAGCCCATGTATTTACCATTTAGATAGGGATGTTCCGCATATTTTTCCACCGACTCTTCAAGTAGCTCTCGCCCCAATTCCAAGGTCTCTTCGGCCATGGTTTCCTTGGGTACATCTGTGGGATACATCAGAAAAACATCTATGTCCGGATTTTTGAGAAATGTGCCCTTTGGTACCGAACCAACTAGTAATGGTTCAAAGCGTTCATCCGCTTTAGATAGAAGCGTTCTCTGTAGAGCATCTGCTGCCTTGAGTATCTTTTCGGTATCCGATGCGGATGGTTTTACGCGTGATAGCACTTCTTCCTCGATATCGCTTCTCATACAGGATAAGATTGGCTAAGGGGGTTAAAAGATTATTCTTTTCAACGAAAAAACCTTTTTACTGCTTCATTTATCCCTCTCAAGGTGGTCCCAATGGACGACGAAAAAGAGATGCTTGAGTATTTGAAGATCGATAGTGTGGAAGAGCTATTCAAAGATGTACCTGAAAAGATACGCGACGAAATAAACCTGCCTTCGGGTATATCCGAGATGGACGTTATGTTCAGAGTAAAAAAAGAATTGTGCAAGAACGAGAGCCTTGAAGATATAGTAAGTTTTCTCGGCGGAGGGATATACAGGCAGTACGTACCAGCCGGAGTATCAGAGATACTGGCACGTTCTGAATTCTATACGTCCTACACACCTTATCAGGCGGAGATCAGCCAAGGCATGCTACAAGCACTCTTCGAATACCAGAGTTTGATATGCGAACTAACAGGCATGGATGCAGCCAATACAAGTATGTACGACTATCACACGGCACTGGCGGAGGCTGTATTGATGGCCGGAAGGATCGGTAAAAGAAAGAGAAAGAAATTTTTGATACCTGAGAATATCCATTGGGACAAGATACCGGTTATCAGAAACTATCTGAGAGGTTCCGACATAGAGCTGGAGATGGTGCCCTATGACAACGAAACGGGTACGATCGATCCCGAAGAGTTAAAAGATAAGCTCGATGAAGATTGTTTGGGTTTCTACGTGGAATCACCCAACGTCTTTGGAGTTCTGGAAGAAGATGTAAAGTTATTCAGCGATTTAAAGGAAGATACGAAAGCTGTTATGGTAGCCGGAGTCAACCCGTTATCACTATCACTTATCAAGCCTCCGTCCGAATGGGGCGCTGACATAGTGGTTGGAGACAGCCAATCCTTCGGGATACCGGCTTCCTTCGGCGGGCCTACCGTGGGCATATTCGCATGCAGGAAGAAACATATACGTAAGATGCCCGGGCGGATGATCGGTGAAACCGTAGATACCGATGGTGATACCGCTTACTGCATGACTCTGCAAACCAGAGAGCAGCATATACGTCGGGAGAGAGCAACATCCAATATATGCACCAACGAAGCACTATCGGCTCTAGCTTCGACGGTTTATATGATGCTAAAGGGGAGTGCGGGATTGGAAGAAACTGCGAAAAACTGCTACGTAAAAGCACACCAACTTGCGAAGCGGATAAACGAGCTAGACAGCTACAATTCTCCGTATTTTGCCGGTGAATTCTTCAACGAGTTCGTTGTAGAAGTTCCCGGAGATCCAGAGAAACTCGTAGCGGATATGTGTAAACAGAAAGTTATCCCGGGTATACCATTGAATACTCATTTTGACGGATTATCATCTAGCATACTTACGGCTCTTAGCGATACCAACACAGATGAAGACATCGACCGACTTCTAGAAGCTCTTAAGGAGGTGGTTAAATGAATCAGAGATACCGTCAAGCGCGTTACCACATGCACGATATCTTCGAAGAACATTGTGTTGAAAGAGAGATAACTGATAATCCGATGCCGGATAAAATCGCTCGGAAAGAGCCACCCCGGGTTCCGGATATGCCTGAATACGAGGTGATCAGACATTTTACCAGATTATCACAGATGAACTACGGTGTCGACTCCGGCTTCTATCCTCTTGGTTCGTGTACAATGAAATACAACCCTAAGTACAGCGAGTTACTATGTAGAGAGGCAAAAGCAGTTGATCTGCATCCGTATCAACCGGAAGAAACCGTTCAGGGAACGCTTGGAATATTATACGAATTACAGCACATGTTAGCTGAGATAGGCGGCATGGATTCAGTTACACTACAGCCGGCGGCCGGTGCCCACGGAGAGATAACGGGGTTGATGATCGTACATGAATATCATCGGAAGAACGGTGATGAACGCAACGAGATAATCCTACCGGATACAGCTCATGGTACCAACCCGGCCAGTGCAGCCATGTTAGGCTACAAAACAATAGAGATCCCATCTGAGGAAGGCTGCGTAGACCTAAAGGCTCTTGAGGAAGCGGTGAGCGATAATACGGCAGCCTTCATGCTTACCAATCCGAATACACTGGGTCTTTTTGAAGAAGAGGCCCTAGAAGTAGCGGATATAATACATGACGCAGGTGGTTTGCTGTATTACGACGGTGCAAATCTGAACGCCATAATGGGTAAAACAAGTCCTGGGAAGATGAACTACGATATCATGCACTTCAACCTCCACAAAACCTTTGCCACGCCCCACGGCGGCGGTGGACCCGGTGCCGGGCCTGTAGGGGTAACTGAGGAGTTGAGATCATATCTGCCGGTACCCATAGTCGAGAAAAAGGAGGAAAGATACTATCTGGAATACGGTCTTGAAAACACCATCGGCCGTATCAAAGGGTTCTACGGTAACTGGTTGGTGCTGTTGAGAGCTTACTCATACATCTTAAAAGAAGGGGGCGACGGTCTTACAGGTATCAGTGAAAGAGCCGTTCTGAACAGTAACTATCTGAGAAAACATCTCGAAGATGCTATCGAATTACCCTACGGTAAATTACGCAAGCACGAATTCGTACTATCCGGTAGCGGTTTGAAAAATAAAGGTATACGTACTCTAGATATCGCAAAACGACTGCTGGATTACGGTTATCATGCCCCGACCATCTACTTCCCGCTGATAGTAGAAGAAGCTCTGATGATAGAGCCTACGGAAACCGAACGGAAGGAGACTCTTGACGGATTTGCCGGAGCTCTGCATACCATACTTGAAGAAGAGCCGGAGACGGTCAGATCAGCACCGCACAACACGGCTGTGAAACGAGTTGACGATACCAAGGCTGCTAGAGAGCCGATACTAAGTTACAAAATGAGGGTTGATAAAAAATGAAGAGACTAGCACGTTACAGTTTCTACGGTGGAAAGAACAGTGGTAAGACATCAGTGATGAGCCGAGTCATAAAGAAGTTGGTAGATGGAGGATATCGTGTTGCGGCTGTCAAGCATTCCAGAGGAGAATATACCGTAGACAGTGAGGGGACGGACACCTATAAACACGCAGAAGCCGGTGCTGAATTGGTTGTTTTTTCTACCTCGATAGAGACTTCATTTATACTCAAGGAAGAGTTGAATATTAACGATATACTCGAAGTTATAGAGTCCATCGGCATATCCGATGTAGTGCTTTTCGAGGGCTACAAGGATGAGAATTTAAAGGGAATGGATGTAAGCGATAGGGATACGTGGAACGAGGAAAATCTCGATGATATAGTCTGCGAAATCGAAGACGAAATCAACGTATTCAACATACTGAACCGACTTCCATTCCTAGACTGTGGTAAATGCGGATATTCGACCTGTGAAGAAATGGCTCGGGCCGTCATCGAAGGAGTGGTTCGGTTAAGTGATTGTACTCAAAATAAGTCTGTTATATTGAAGGTCAACAGAAAACCCGTACAGCTCACAGAATTTCCTGCCAATATGATCAAAAACACTGTCATCGGGATGATAGAATCGTTAAAAGGAGTTGACGAAGTAAAGGATGTGAGTATAGATATATCAGCAGGTGACGAAATTTGAATATTGCAGGGGTTAACATAAACGAACCTGAAAGCTCTGCATCTATATTCAAACGCGTTGAAGATTACAGAGATAAAACAGGAATATTCGTACAGATATTCGACCATAATAAAGTGGTCTGCCGAGAGCATCTATTATGGGCCTACGAGAAAGCTTTACACACTTTAGATAACGGAACAAACAGAGGAGATTCATTGGAGATGGAAGCCCTCCTGTGGGCATCCGGACGGCGTCAGATCAAGAAGGCCATCCGCAAGATGGGGCTTCCTGATAACGCACGGCAAGCGATAGTGATGGTTGAAGGTGAGTTAGACTCATTTCTAGAATACATGGGGTGGGAACAGGACGATTCTATGTTGGAACCATCGATAGATAAATTACTGGCCCTGGGTATTACAAAGGAAGAGATAGAAACAACCGACAGACCATACGATCTAGTTTTCGAATATATGTCAACATCAGAGATATAAGAAAAAGAAAGAAAGGGGGTTTGGTTTATTCTACGGACTCGAAGCGTCCCTTTAGATTGGCCATCACTTTTGGAAGTGTAGTGTACTCCATATCTTCCAGTGGTAGTCGATGTGGTTCGAAGGGTCCGTGTTTTCGCATATAGTTAGCTATACGTGCAGATTCGTCTCTGGCAGGATCGTAAGCAGGATCATCGAATAGATCGGAAGCCATACCCATCTTGCCGTCCTTGATTTGGAATCCCAATGCAGTTACTCTCGGAGGACCGTCGAATCTGGTACATCTTGCCTGATCAACACCTACGGGCATTATTGGTCCATTGTGACTACCTCTCATCCATCCGGATACTAGGAATGCGTGTGAGTACGGTTCCAAGACTTCTCCTAATGCGGGAAGTCCGGATTGGGCGCGTACCAGTGCTACAGGGTCGTCCTTACCCACGTATTCACCGGCGATCTGGTAGAGCTTTTCAGTACTGATGACAGCTACAGGCTCGTCCGTCGGTAATTTACCTTCTTTCGGGAAAACTCTTTTGATTACAAACCTTCCCTTGGCACCTATCAATGCAAGGATGTCGTACATCTCGTTTGGAGTGTCCATGAATACACGGGTAGACTCCTTTATATCCCATATCTCAAATGTGAATCCGGAATGGATGGACGGGTCTATCACCAGTCCGGCAGTGTTGAAAGGATCTGCAAAGGTCTTGTATATAGGTAAGTTGAATGCACCTGGTTCTGT
>SKVC01000075.1 GCA_007129655.1 Thermoplasmata archaeon | reverse complement strand
CCAGTTCGGAGTGTACCTTGTAGAGAAGAGTGGTCTTACCCGCCTGCCTGGGACCTACTACAGCCAGTATCTCCGGTGAGCCCATGTACTTCCGTAGTTCATCTTCCAGATCTCTCTTTACGTATTCGGTCAAAGCACTTTTTCCTTCAGAGCGGAGTAATTTAGCCATATGGAGACAACCTTATGATCATATTAACCCTGCTTTTATTTAAATATTGTTAGAGATAACCCTGCTAAAATTATGCAATAGTAGAAATTAGTAGGGTTATTTTTTGATCGGTGAAGGCATGTTAACTCGATCCCCACCCTGCATCGCTGGTTTATACATTCTGTTCTCGCAGGCAAAATCATAGTTTCATGGGACCCGAATCTAAGAGATATGCTGGTATGTATCATCAGGAAGATCACACATCAAAGGATTCATAGTTTCCATTCTTTGATGTCGATCCTTTGGATCCCCTCGATATCTTCGAAGTCCTTATCCTCGGTAACGATGGTCGTTAAACCGACTTCCTTCATCGTGGCGAGATGTAGGGCGTCCCTGGGGTCCAGATCGGATCTAGAGTAGATGTTCAGCCAGTAGTACACGACTTCTCTTTTCACATCTATCCATTTTACAGGCATGGAAAGAAACATCTTTACGGCTTTCAAAGCATCCTCTTTTCCCATCTCTTTTTGAAGTATCCAAAGTACCTCGTCAAGAACAAGGTATGAGGAAGCGGCACTGACTTTTCCCTTTATAATTTGGTCCAAAAAGTTCCTACAGCTACCTCCTAGCTCTCCGTTATCAAGGGCGGAATATATGAGGATGTAGGAATCTATGTACATGTTTCATGCCCCGTAACGTTCTTTAAGGGATCCCTTGATATCTTCGATCGTCAATCGTTTATCGTGCCTTTTCGCCAAGGCTTTGAGCTCTGTGATGATATCCTGGTCTTTTCTTATCTTGATTGTATCTTGCTCTATGTCCAGAAAAACCTTGTCACCTTCGTGGAGGCCCAAGAGGTCTCTTATATCCTTTGGAATCACTACCTGGCCCTTCTTGAGTATCTTCTTCTCTATCATTCTAACTCACAGGTTAAACTACAGTTTAACTCATTAATAAAACTTGTGTTAGAGGTATTAACTGCGGGCGACCTAAAGATGATCTACCTTGTCCTCGAAGTGGGCTTCCTTGTCCTAGTAGGAGCACTCGAATCCGATCTTTTCCGCCCGCGCTGACCTTTCCGGATCTTAAGGGGGAGAGGAGATAGTGCGAACGATATCATCTTATTACATTTACTGCCATAAAACAATAATGCTTAAATAGTATTTGTGCGATATGGCATTGAATGAAATTGAGACTTACTAAACTCGAGATAAAGATAATGCAGATGTTGATGAGCGGGAGCTATGAAACGATAAAACAATTATCCGAGGAAACGGAAAAAAGCAATCCTAGAGTGTCTTCAGTTTTGAAGGATCTTGAGAACAAAGGCTTCGTCGATAGTGAGAAAAAGGGTTTCTCCAAAAAGGTCTACTTGGCCAGTAATAAACATGTAGCTATCCTGAAAAACTTATTTTCACTTCATCCGGCTTTGGATTTTTCCACATGCCTATCCGATTCGGCTCTAGAGATCTTATCATCCCTTGCTTATGGGGGATCCGATATCTCTTATATAGTAAAATACAGCGGTTTTTCTGAAAGAACGGTTTACAGAGTGTTGGGTACCTTGAAAGAAAGAGGTATCGTAATTTCTGAGGAAGGTGTTTACAGGATAAATCCACGATTTGACAAACTGTCAGAATTTGTCATGGAATTTCAATCCTACCTTAACGTAAGAAGAGTTTCTCATTCTTCTACACTGATATGGCAAAGGGGGAAGGAATTCCTGGTGGAAACAAGAGAAAAAAGAGATGAAGATAAGTTCTTTCTCACTGCTTACAGAAGGTTGAGTGATTTCGGTATTCAGTTGATATCGGGAGGATACTGGCACTATTTTCATTCTCCTTTTATAAAAGATTTGAAACCGGAGGACGTTTGTCTGCACACTATCGTGATGGATCCATCCAGCACCAGGAATTTACTTTACGTTCTTCTAACGATCTATAGGATCAAGATCGATTGGAGTTATCTAAAAGACGAATCGACCAAGTACGGTTTGTATGATACCGTTGTTTCCCTCGAAGAATATCTGAGTACTGAAGGAAAAACAAAAAAAGAATATTTTCCCACATGGGATGAATTCATAGCCAAGGTAAGGGAGTATGATGTTTGATAGAGCGTATATGGAAAAAGAATTAGAAAAGCTGGGTGCGAAACTGAGTAAAAGGATAACCGTGTATCTCATAGGCGGCGGATGTATGATGTACAGAGATACGAAGGCGGCCACAAAGGACGTCGATATGGTCGTGACGGATACAGACGATCTTTTAGAGCTAACATCTTCACTCATCAAGATGGGCTATCTTAAGATCAAAGATTTGCCTGATGATTATAAGAAAGGAGGCGCTACCGTAGTGTTGAAAAATCGAGACAGTTTTCAGTACGATATTTTTTACAAACAGGTTTGTAACGGACTCACCATAACTGATGAGATGAAAGATAGAGCTGAATTCATGGGTGAATTGAATGATCTCGTGGTTTTTCTAATATCTCCGGAGGACATCTTTTTGCTTAAGAGTATAACCGAAAGAGAGGCCGATCTAGAGGATATGATGACTCTTGTTGAGTCAGGATTGGATTGGTCTATAATTTGGAATGAATGCAAAAAACAAAAAGGAAAGAAGATCTGGGAGGCCTTTTTCCTGCTTAAACTTGACGAGTTGAAAAAAAGATATGGTATAGATGTTCCCATCTATGATAAAGTAAGGAGGGAAGTAGGCGATATTTTGATCGAAAGAAAGATACTCGATTTCATGGGTGAAGGGAAGACCTTTACGGAGATAGCAGAACACATCTCTAAAACATTGAATTATTCTAATTCATGGACTCGTAAGGAATTGAACAAGATGCTTGAAAGAGGTGTTTTGGATAGGGAAAAACAAGGAAGGTCATACTGTTATGTGGTAAACAGGTAATTGTACTTTCCACCCTGCATCGCTGGTTTCACGGGTATCTCTGTTCGAATATACGTGCTAGATCAAACCTGCTTTACCGTGGAATATTCAAGATTGTTTCCTCAATTACCAGACCGGAAGCACTTCGAATTTGTGTCCTGTAGATGGGACGTAAAATATATCCGAAGGAAACGAAATGATCTGAGGATAGCACATCAACCGACCTAATCATTTTATAGTCTTAACGAATTACCCCTAGAGTTGATTGAACATGGGAGAAAAGATCAGATTAACGTTGAAGAAAGCACACTCCATAGACCAGCTCTACGAAAGGGTGAAAGAGTATGACCTGGTGCTCACCGTCGATGCACCTCTTGCCGATGCTCTGAACGCCCGGCTGGAGGTTCCGCGCCTTGATTATTTTGCTACTACACCCCATCGGCTGGCGCTTAAAAGGCTCACCGGTGAAGAGAAGATACAGGATGAACGTGAATTATTTTTGAAAGTCATCGAAGAGAGCGAGTTAAGTTGGAAGCATGCGGCATATTTGCTGGAGAACGTGATCAGCTGCTGGAGGGAAACCGGAGAAGTCGAATCCATACTGGGTTATGAACGGTTCGATAACGATGAAACCAAGCAGGCCATCGAGATATTGTCTCAAGGGATCAACCAGCTGAATGCCTTGACACAGTATAGAATACCCAAGGATGTTTCCGTGGCCGTGATAGCATTTCATCAATTTTCCGAGTTGGATAGAAAGATATTGCCGGAAGATCACGATATTATCGAAATATTCAGCGAGGAAGTGCATACCTTACCTGAGTTCAAAATATTTAATTCAGTGACAGAGATAACTGAGACGGTTGTAAAAAACATAGACGATCCGGAAGATGTAGCCGTTGTCATGGCGGATGATTCACCCTATCGACATTCTATCGAATCGGCATTCAGGGCTAAAAACATCCCGTACATGTTGTCTACCAAATTGAAGGAAGACGACGACCTTAGAACATATCTGAACATACTCCGATTCGGTCTGTCGAGCAGAGGTTTGAAACTACAAGATATACGACCGATACTTTACCATCTGAACAAAACTCCTTCCATCAAGCAGGATGAATTCTTTATCAGGAACATCGCCGATAGAGATGTCAAGGAACTCGAAAGGGTGTTGAACAGCATACCGTCCCTAACATTCCTGGATAGCGTGGACGAGTACGAAAGGATGACCGGTAAAGAACAGGGTATATTGAAGGAGCATCTGGGTAAAGTTGGATTGCTTGATAAAAAGGTGACCGAAGAAAATCTTAACGATTTTAAGTATTATCTGGAATCCTTTGAGATCTCCACGGAATCAAAGAAACGTGGAGTGCTGATAGCGTCTCCGGGATCTGCTTACGTCGATCGGTCGGTGATATTCTATCTTGGGATGGATACTTCCTGGACACCGAATAAACCCACCGATCCCTGGACGGATATGGAACAATTCGATGAAAGAAAGTTAGTGGATTTTACCATATTACTGCAGAACGGTGAGCAGCAGTATTTCATGGTCCAGAACAAAGTGATGAACCAGTACGTAACTCCGTCTTATTACTTCAATGAATTTACAGGGGATGAGGTGGAAAAATTCACCGACTTCGAGCATTCGTTCTACAGCACTGATCTAGGTGAAGAGGCTGATCCGTTCCCTGCGGAGAAAACGAAGGTTAAACCTCGTAAAACAAAAGTTCTCAGCCAATCGGCGCTCAACGTTCTGGCATACTGCCCTAAAGATCACTTCTTTAACCGATTTGTCGACAGTCCCGACAAGGTCTATTTTAGGAAAGGCCACATATTGCACGATTTTGCCGAATTCTACATACACTATCCGGATATCGTGGAGTCTACCGAGGAGGAAGTGTTTTTGAAGTTGATGATGGAAGAGATCATCCCATACATCGATAGCCTGGAGATACCCAGCTGGGAGACCCAGTTCACAGTCGGTATATGGAATCTACTTAAATATTTACAGCCTAAAGAGGAGTACGAGGTACTACCGGGCTACGGAAGAAAATCGTACAGTACCAACATATTTTCAGAGCACTTTGGTAAGCCGATAACCGAACCGGTCACCGAAGGATGGTTCTCTAATGAAGATGTAGGTGCCTCCGGTATCGTGGATCTTATCGATTCTAAAACTCATATCATCGACCATAAATCAGGTAAGAAGAGTACCATCGGCGAGATAATGAGGTTTTCTGATATCAGTGATTTTGATAAGAAGCCCAGGTTCCAAGCAAAGATGTACCTTGCTCATCATCGTTCCGTGGTACCCGGCGAACGTATAAAATTCACCTTTTTCTACATACTGGAGAATCTGAGGGACATGATATCCGGCGGAGGAACACTCGCCGATAATATAGTTGACATACGCTATTATCCTGTAACTTTTTCGGAGATGGTGCACCAGGAGGTGGTATACGATTCTTTGATAGAGGGAGTTGCCGAAACCAATCCTCGTAGAAAGACTCTGGGGCTACTGGGCCACGACGGTTATAGTGAATTCTTTGGAAACCGTGAACTGCCGGAAGATTTACTCGAGGGGGGATTTACGGATGAATTCGTTGCTTATACTAAAAGAGTCACAGATAATACATGTAAATACATAACCAAGGGCTGCAAAAGTACATTGAAAAAGCTCGCTACATTTAGATCTGAGAATTACTTCAAAGACGATCTGGACGAATTCGAGGTCTTCTTGGCTGAACAGATAGCTCTGGAGAACCGGTATAGATCGGAAGGATTCCCGGTGGGAGACGTGGACCCGGACCAATTGGATAACAAGGATTTGGTGATACTATGAGCGGCCCTAACGAGCAGCAAAGGGAATTGATAACAAAAACCGAAGGTATCTACATCGCCGATGCAGGACCCGGTACCGGTAAGACATATACGATATCTCTGAGATACGCGCACATACTGAACAACAAGGATGTTTCTCCCGAAGATATACTGCTGATAACCTTTACCAACAACGCTGCGGAGAACATGAAGGAAAGGATCATCAACAAGTGCGATCACAACAAAGCCGCTCTAAGGGATGCTCCCATATCAACGTTCCACAGTTTGTGCAATAATATATTGAGGGAATACGGGTTCGAGGCTCCGGAGATACTGGGGATACACGACAGATTGACTTCGTCTACCGAAGTTATGGAAAACAATGTGATAGAGGAGCAGGAATTCGTACGGTTTTTCAATTCATTTATAGAGAAACATCCCGAGCACGTTGATCTCTACAGGGTGATCGGTGATCAAGCCGAACTCTTAGGGTTGATCAAAACTCTTGGCGCCAAGGGCATCATACCTACGTCCGAGGGATGGTTCAGGAACTCAGACAGGCATCTGGACGGTGATTTT
Source organism: Thermoplasmata archaeon (assembly GCA_007129655.1). GTDB lineage: Archaea > Thermoplasmatota > Thermoplasmata > Halarchaeoplasmatales > Halarchaeoplasmataceae > Haladaptatiplasma. Next base: position 3,168 of record SKVC01000075.1, on the reverse strand, counting down.
GATAAATTTAAGGAACAGTTCGATAAGGTAAACGAACCCGTACCCGGAGCTAACGGTTTCAAACAATCGCTGTTGAGGGGTAAATTGACTGACTACAAGAACAAGTGCTTTACTAAAGATGCACCGGATTATTTGGAGATACGCGGAGAAGGCGTCCAGGTACCGGAAAGGTTTGCATCCGAATGTTTTTACGAAGAGCGTGAAGAGTTTAAACAGTTCATCCATGACGTCTACTTCGAGTACATCGAGTACGCTCTCAGTCGTAACTACATCAACTTTAGCCTGATGATCATGTTCGCCTTCGCCCTGTTGTGTGAAGACCACGAGCTGCGTGAAAAATTGAGTTATCAGTACGTGATGATAGACGAATTCCAAGATACTAACGAGATACAGTTTAAACTGGCTTTGCTGCTATCTAGTACGGGTAACATATGCGTTGTAGGAGACTGGAAACAGAGTATATTTTCCTTCCAATACGCTTCAGTGGACAATATATTACTGTTCGAAGAGCGTTTGAAGGAATATAGTCGGGAGCTTAACGAGGATCATAAGCGGATCAAATATTCGACTGATATTGAAGGTAAAATACCTCTGGATGAAAATTTCCGTTCGACTCAGGAGATAACAGACTTTTCCCAGCAGGGTCTGATGGTGGAAGCCACGAAAAAAGAGAAGCTGGAAAAGGAAGAGATCTTGTCTCGTATAACACATCTTTCCGCCGTTAAGAATTTCGGAGAGACCGAAATAGGCGCTTACACTGCTGAAGATGAAGTTGAATTGATACTGTGGAAGATAGAACAACTGGTGAGTGGTGAACTCGATTACGGAGATATCGCCGTTCTGACCCGGACCAGAAGATTCGGTTTACGATTGTTGAAGGCTGCTGAGAAGTACGGGATACCGGTGGCATACGAAGGAGGGATTGAGTTGTTTCTTACGAAGCCTTCTTTGGTATTGCTGGCATGGTTAAGGGTTGTTAAAGACGAAAACTCCAAAAGAGGTTGGGCCCAGTTACTCGATCTGGCAGGATATCGGTACGCGGAAGTCGGGCATATTCTGGACAATAGAAGGTATCCTACGGACATGTGTAAATTCGCCCGTAAACTGAAGCGTGCTAAAACCATCGGTGAATTTGCTCGGGAGGTATTCGATAAGTACGGTTTAGACGATCCATTCTGCGATGGTATGATCGAAGTTTTACAGAATGTGTACAACTCTACCTATCTGAATACGGCTGAGATGATCAACTTCATCGAAGTGAACATAGAAGCCGGTAATACATACGACGTCGACAGCTCTACCGAAGAGAACGTCTTCAAGATCCAGACCATACACAGTTCCAAAGGATTGGAGTATCCGGTAGTGATACTGGCGGATGTGGGTAAAGGCGGCGGAGGTTTCGGTAGTCCCTTGGAGTTCAGGGACCCCATCGGTTTACGACAGAACAAGATATACTCGGAGGATGGCATGCCCTTCAACTACGATAATTGGCGTAGTCACCTGCTGAAAAAATGTTTATCTGGTGATTATGACGAGGAAAGAAGGTTGTTCTACGTGGCCATGACCCGGGCCGAGAGCTACCTGTTTTTGACTGCCGAAGAAGGTAAAGAGAGTCAGTTTTTTGTAAATATGGACATAGAAGCTCAGTCCGTGGAGCCTGTGGTGGAGAAGGTCGAACCGGTGGTGAAGTCTAGGAATGAGCTTACAGTGGAAGCGGTCAAGATACCGTCTCCGGCCAAGTACACTTCCCACGCATTGATCGAGTACTCTGGTTCGGGTGGTGGCATGGGTATGGATTACGGCACCAAGGTACACAACTTCGCCGAGAGGTACGTTAAAGATGATGTTGAACCGGAGAACATCGACGAAGAGAATGTTAAGGACTATATCGATTCTCTTGACGGCGAAGTTCGAGCCGAGGTGGTGTGTTTGCTACCGTTGGTGAAGGACGGCCGGAAGCTCTTCTTCGACGGAGTTATCGATCTACTCAATTTAGACGGTGATACAATACGTCTGGTGGATTTCAAGACCGGCAGACCCGGAGCTAACCTGCAGGAATACTTCAAACAGCTCAGTGTGTACTATCACGCGGTAAAAGGTGTGTATCCTGATAAAGAGGTAGAAGCATACGTGCTCTACACTGCGGATGGATCACTGGTTTCTGTGGATGTGCTATCGGTGGACGAGATATTAGCGAAATTGTGAATGTTGTCGGTCTATCAAATATTCGGTATCATACCTATAAATTAGGTGGTTGAAACTAATATTACATGAACTATCAACGATTTCTCAACTTATATGAAATACACAGTCATCGATCGTTAAGTTGAGATATAGGCTTAACGGTAGATCGTAGTTAACGAAATCTTGTACGGGGGTGTTGGAGATGGTGTCGGGTTAGTTTTTTCTTCATCACACTATAATGAAGGCACGGAATCACGAGATGTTTTCAATTATTTCATGCAATATGCCACTTTTCGGATAACGATCTTCATTTTCTTGAATATTAGACAGATATTTTTAAATATTTTAAAGTAATATGCCTTTTTAAGGATAACTACGTTAAGAAGATGTATAAAATGACCACAAAGATCGAAAAGTTGTATTCATCGCTACTGGTCCGAAAAGTGGTGAGCTACGATGATATCATGGAGTCCGCCCGAAAGATCATCGGCGACAATGTAGACCGTAAGTATGTTTACAGAAAATATATCGGTAAGCTTATCGATAATGGAAAGCTGAAGAGGGTTAGGAGGGGACTTTATGTAGTTCTCTCGCCTGTTGAAGAAATAAAAGGACACGTGGCGGACAAGTTCCTTATCGGCTCTAAGGTCAGGGAACGATATTTCTTTGGTTTCCATACGGCTTTAACATTTTACGGATGCGCTTACTCCGTTTACAACGAAGTATATATCTGTGTTACTGAACAAGACCGGTTTGACCCTTTTGAGTTCCAAGGCGTTAGATTCCGTCCGGTGTTCGTAAAGGATGTGAATACGGGTGTGGAAGAAAAGATGTACGGTAAGGACATCCTTCAGGTAAGCAGCAAGGAGAGAACCTTCATCGATTGTGTCGATAGAGTGGATTACGCAGGAGGTTGGGAGGAATGTTTAAAGAGCCTGGCAGGGTTAGGAGGACTGGATTTTGAAAAGATGTTACGGCTTTTGG
>SKVC01000030.1 GCA_007129655.1 Thermoplasmata archaeon | reverse complement strand
TTATTTAGAAAAGGAAAGGTTGGTGAAGCCTACAATGTGGGGGGAGAAAACGAGAGAACCAACATGGAGATCACTAATAAGATACTCGATGTCACCGGAAAAGGTGAAGGTCTTATAAAATATGTAGAAGATCGACCGGGACACGACCGAAGATATGCTTTGGACAATTCTAAAATAAATCGGTTAGGATGGAAACCTAAACACGATTTCGACGGAGCGATGACAAAAACCATCCAATGGTATATCGAGAATGAAGATTGGTGGAAACCGATCAAGTCCGGCGAGTTTAAAAAATACTACAAAGAAAAGTACGAAATGAACTGACTCATATTTTTCTCAATACAAACCAAAAAGGTTAACTAAACCTATCTCTTTTTTCTAGTAATGAATAGAAGATATATCCTCCCCATACTTGTAATAACCTTACTACTATTCCAATTAGCCATACCCTTCACTTTAAACGCAGTATCCGGTGAAGAGGAATATCTCAAGGTTTCATTTACAAATCCCACCGGCGGGGAACGCTGGACAGGTGGAAGTTCCCATAATATATCGTGGGATGTGAACACCACCTTCGATCTTGGTAATGTATCGGTGTATATCGAATACGCATATGACGGATTAGGACCATATGAAATAGCAAATTTTGCAGCAAACGAAACATTAAATTTTACATGGGAGGTACCATCCATAGATACCGACAACTTTTACCTGTTGATCAGGGCGGAGCATGGAGAACAGCGGGCCTGGGACTTCGTACAGATACGGATAGATTCTACATCACCTGAATTATTGGATTATCATCCGTCTTCAGGAGATGTTATATTTTCAACAGAGGGAGTGGAACTAATCTTCGATCAACCGGTCAACATGGACGATGTTTCCACTAATTTCACCTTGATGCGAGGTGAAACGGTTATCGCGGGTTCGTTTAGAACATCCACCGTGAACGATAACTTCACCGTCACGTTCTCACCCACCCAAAGAATGCAAGCCGGTTCAAATTACAACTGGCGGCTTGAAGGCGTTATACGTGATATAAGCGATCCCGGTAATGGACTACAGCTGAATCTCTCCGTCGATTTCGAGGTAGAAGAGGGGGCGCCTAAAGTTAACGTGGTCACGCCGGAGAGAGATATACTGATTTTAACAGGAGAAACTCTGTATATTAACTGGACCACGGATAATGCCGCGTTGGCCGACAATCCGGTAGATATCAGTTTTAGCGCCGACGGAGGTATAACATGGTTAACCATTGTAACCGGTTTAGACGATACCGGAAGCTATACATGGACTGTTGAGAAAATGCCTCTTGCCGATTATCCCGTGAAGAATGCATTGGTAAATGTTTCCTGTAGAAGCGTTAGTGGTTATGTCGGTTACGGACATTCCCAGCCGTTTAGGATATATGACAATTTTCCGCCGGAATTGGAGGTGATCAGACCTTACGAAGGAACACACATCTTCTTAGGGCAGACGTACTTGATACGGTGGATAGCCACCGATGATCATCCTCTTCCCGTCAGACCTATCACCATATCGGTTACTACCGATCATGAAAACAAAACATGGCGGGTTATCGCACAATCGATACGAAATACAGGAGAGTACGAATGGACGGTCGACGGGATTGCAGGTGAGGCTGTACTTAATGTAAGCTGTAAGGATTCCCATGGAGACGTTAATTGGACGCATTCTCCGCCGTTTACCGTTTTGAAGGAGAATCCATTGTCTATCAGTATATCTCCCGATAACAAGTCCTTCTACGTCCGTCAGAGAGTAAACATAAGCTGGGAAACACCAACTTGGGTTCCCGGCGTACAGCGTCTTAGATTAATGTATAGTGCCGGTGACGGTGTGTGGAGAACTCATGCGGATATGGAGAGCGAAGTCGATTACAGAGAGATGAGTCTTCCCTATGAGATAACGTCTAATTTCAGTTTCAGGCTCGAGATGTATGACTGGGATGGTGTTTTATTTTACGTTGAAAGTCGTGAGATAGAGGTATTCCCAAAGATACTGGAAACCGGTGTTGAACACATCGGCGACTTCACATTCGTAACTATAAGATTCGACGGATATGTAGCTCTCGGACATATGCAGTCTGCTTTTACACTTTACAGAGACAGAGAGAGAGTAGAAATATCTAGAAATGACATATATCAACGCCATTCATCCATCATCGTATACATAGTTCGTGACCTCGAACCGGGAGAATACTATGTGGAATTGAATTCCGATGATATAGATAACCGAGACTTCGTCACCCGTCAAATCACAACATTCACCATAGCGGAAGAACCGAGGATTCAATTCTCCTACTGGCCTTTGCTGCTGTTCATCCCTCTGGCCGTGATGATACTCTCACTCTTCAGAGGAAAGGGAAAGCAAGATAAGTTACCAAATACACACGTCAAGATCCAAAGATAGACGTATACAAATCCACTGGCGCTACTTATCAGAATCAAACGTATTCGTCGATCATGGAATTGAGCTGCCGTTTGGCCTGGGCCGCTACTCTTCTTTCCACTTCTTTACCGTCTTTGAATAGGATGAAGGTAGGGACACCCAGTATGTTGAGCTCATCCCGTACGGAATCGTTTCTATCAACGTTGATCTCAAGCACCAGGATGTCGTCCCTCTCTTTCTCCAGCTCACGGACCGTCACTTGACTTCGTTTACAGGCGGTACACCATGAAGCTAGAAACAGTGCGAAAACAGGTTTGTCGGCTTCGATAATCCTATTCTGAAATTCTTCAGCGTTTACTTCCATGGGTTCACTCCGTATCTAATATGCCCTTGTAGCCTTCTTCCTTCTTCTCTCCGGGTTTGTAGACCTCTAACACTCCCGATTCCTTCTTCTCGCCACTCCAGCGAGTTACGGGCATGATAACGTGCTTCTTCTGATCTATCCTATTCATGATCTCATCTTCGGACAGCAATTCGAACATACGGTCGATCTCCTTCTCCAAAGGAACGTTCGGGAAGAAACCGTGTTCTTTTGATAATTTACTGGAAACAACCTCGAATGGATGCCTCTCCGCTTCGACCCGGGGATTCTCCAACCGCTGTATCTCTATGTCCAGACCATGGTTCTCACTACCGACTTCGGCAACGGTATCCGCAACTTCACGTATCTTGTAGAGTCCCGATATCTGATTGACGACATCGTACTGTCCGGGTTCCGGCGGAGCCGCTATCAATCGTACCATGCACTCCATAGCATCTTCCAGTGCGATCATACCTCGGATCTGTTCTCCCTCGCCGTACACCGTCAGCGGTATACCGAGTAAAGACTGTGTAACGAACCGATTGACCACCGTACCGAACCATTCGTCGTAATCCAACCTGGTACGCAGGTCCGGGTGTGCTGCGACTTCATCTGTATGAACACCAAATATCACTCCCTGCATTATATCGTAGGAACGCAGCCACCAGTATTTACAGGCTTCGTAGACGTTGTAGGTATCCTGTACCTTCGATACGTGATAAAAGCTGTGAGGATCTCGTGGAGTCAACTCACCACCCATGCTCCATTCACGATCATCCCATTGAAGGACGGCATCGTTGGGGAACATACCTTCAAAAAGCGGCCGCCCGGTAAGGGGACTGCCGTACTCTCCCATGGTACCCAACTTAAGCAGTGAGCTCATAGGAACTATGTCCTTCATTATCCACAGCAATCCCATGGTACCGAGCACATTATTTTTCTGTGTCTTTATGGCGTGCTCGACATCTACCATGGAATAGGGAGCTGCGGTTATCTCGGCATAGTGAACTATCGCTTCCGGTTTTACTTCGTCTATGAATTCGCGTAAGGCCTTCAGATCATTAAGTTCCATCTGTCTGAAATTGATATTGACTCCTAATACTTCGCTGGCCGTCTTCAATCTGTCCGTCATCCTGGCTATGGGTACGACGGTATGAGATCCCTTCTCCATGACCATGTCACGGCGAAGATAGTTATCGACTCCGGATACTTTACAACCCAGCTTTCCGAGTTTCAAAGCCAGGGGCCATCCCAGATAACCGTCCAAACCCAGTATCATCACTCGCATATCCTTCAATAGATAACCAAATTCTGTTTCACGCCATTCCGGGCACTGTTCAAAGGTAATTGAAGGTTCGTAATGTCCCAGTTCCGGACGTCTTGCACATTCTATCATCAACTGTTTGTCGTCTCCCTTCGGAACTATACGTCTCGATTGGCCGCAGCCTCTAAAATCAACGTTGCCTTTGAGTATCGCGGCGGGGCAGTTCCAGCAGGTTTTGTTTGCGTTGTGAATTTCCATATGGATCACTTCTCTATGATATCCCGAACATCTTCAACCGTTGGAGATCTCGGTATACATTTTTCATTACAATATAGGAAAGCATCTGATGCAGTGTGCTTACCTTTAAATATGTTTTTCTCAAAAACATCCTCATATTTAACTCCACCCTTTATATTATATCCCGAATTCGGAGTCAACACGATATCCGGAGCACGCTCTATCTCCGGACCGTGATATACATCGTCCCGTAGATTTATCCGGCCTATAACATCTTCACCTTCGTACTTCAACCCTTCAAAGAGTTTGACCACTTCCCGGGCAACATCCTTATCCCGCAGATAGATCCTACCCGGATCCAGTGCGAAGGCCGACGTACCTTCATCCACTATATTATTGTATCTTTTTTCAGGATGACCTCCTAATTCAAGTAAACCGTTCTGTTCCAGGAGTGCATTAACATTTACGTTGATCTTTATAGGCTCCATACCGTGATCGGAAAGCATCACAAGACGACTCCCCTCGTCCATAGATCCATAGATATCACCCACGATCCTGTCTATCTCTCGAAAATATCGAATAAATTCTTCGTGATATTCATGCTCTTCATCAGCGTAGGCGTCCATCAAAAAGTGTTCCAACCTGTCGCTGCCTGTAAAAACCAGCATAAATACGTCCCATTTACGCGTCCAGTAATAACGATATGCTTTCTCTCGTTTCTCAAGAGTTTCAAACAACCGTTCTAAAAACAATCGGTGTGATTTGTGTGCTATCGAGGAATCCACGTCCACTTCGTAATCTATAGAGCGTAGATACTCGAGCTCATCCATCGGTTTCACCGCTTTATCCAGGTCCGGAGCGACGAAGCCGGAAACGAAAACACCGTTGACTTCGGGAGCGGGATACATGGCAGGTATGTTCAATAATACGTACCGTTTACTGTTATCCGACCAAAACGGAGGAGCCTTCAATGCCCTTCTATCTGGAAAACAAACTGTGTGAGTACCGGGTATCAGCTCGGTGAAACCGTATATACCGTGTTCTCCGGGATTGGCACCGGTTACGATACTGGACCAATTTACGTTGGAAACCTCCGGGACGGCGGAGTGCATGCTGCTCAGGTAGCCTTCTTTACGGAGATGGGCACAATTGGGCATATCTCCGGAGTCGGTAAGCTCTTCGATCAATCTCAAAGGAACTCCGTCCATGCCTATCACTACGGTTTTTCTAGTCATATCACATATCCCAGAATACACGGGTTAAATAGTTTTTTCTGAAATGAAGCATTCAACTATTACTTGAAAAAACAGATTCTACACGTTCGATTTTACCGGTAGCGGCGTTCACGATAGCGATCCCTTCCGTTCCTTCTATCGCCCACATGGGTACGTATACCATTTCTCTGAATATTATCTCTATATCATCTTCCGTAGGTGTAGTGTCCACCCTTTCTACTATGATGGCACCGTCCTCTTCCCATCTTTCGGGTTTCTTTTCCTTGAATTCATCCAGGGTTTTTAATTCTTTAAGAAGACTACGCATGGCTCGAGGTGCTGCTTCCTCTTGATTGATCTTAGGTTCGAGTTTAAAATGAGTACGTTTGATATCGGCTACTCTCTCAAATGGAAGATTCCAAAAGTGAACGAAGCCCGATATCCCATTGAGGTAAAACTCTCCGCTTTCTTCTCTACCATCGTGGAGTGTGATAATGTATTTAAATCGGTAGTGTGGAACAACCTCCAACCGGTATCTGAAACCTTTGACTAGTTTTTCTCCAAGTTCCGTAGCATGATCGAAGTTGACTATCGGTTTTAGTGTACTTTCTTTATGTTCGTGTTTTAATTCGAAATCGACGGTTTTATCCGGACCAAACAAACCTTCGTGTCCTTCGGTAGCACCTTCGAAAATTGATTTCTCAAAGGTCATCTCACCGATACGTCGTATCAACTCTTCGCGACCCCATACTTTAACATCTTCTGGCAGTTTACGCCATAGTTCTTCGTCCGGTTCTTCGAACAATATTAGTATACGTTCGCCTTCAGACTCTTTGAGGTTCTTGAACTCTCTATCGGTAACTTTCGGTCCGGCGATGATAAGGTTTCTTATTTCGCCATCGGATTCTGCTACTAGTTTACCCTCTCCCTCCATGAGCAAATTATACCCTTCGTATTCAAGGACGTCTTCCAGTATTTGACAGAAATTTTTCACATTTATCACGGTTTTTTGATTCGAATATGTTGGAAACAAGAGTTCATTACATTTAAATATATAGTTTTGCCATAGCCCCGTGCTCTCTCACACCAAAAATGATATATCTAATACCAACTATCAGACTAAAAATTCTTCGTGCAGGCGTGATCCAGTTTGGTTAGGATTAAGGCCTTCCAAGCCTTCTGCCCGGGTTCGAATCCCGGCGCCTGCATTTTTTTCTGCCAGAAAAAAATGCATTGCTGGAATTTTAAAAAAAAATTCCAGCAAATGCCGATTTTTACATTGTAAAAATCGCACTATAATCATTCTGACTATTGCCGATCATTCACCGAAAACCGCACTATACCCACATCTCCAAACAATCCGATAATTTAAATTACATTAATCCTCTCCCTCCTACATGAAGCGTGTATTCATAGGTGTGGCATGGCCATATGCCAACGGCCCGATACATATAGGCCAGGTCGGCGGATGTTACCTTCCTCCGGATATATTCAAGAGATATCATCAGATGCAGGGGAACGAAGTTCTGATGGTGTCCGGATCGGATCAACACGGTACTCCGGTAGCGGTAGCCGCCGAGAAAGAAGGCATTTCACCGGAAGAGCTTGCCAATAGATATCATGAGATCAACATGAAAGCCATAGAGGATCTGGGTATCGATTTTACTCTTTTTACCTACACCACTCATCCCACTCACAAACGGGTTTCTCAGGATCTTTTCAAAAGTCTTTACGATAAAGACCATATCTATAAAGATACTATGGAGACCTTTTACTGTTCCAACTGCGATAAATTCCTCCCTGACAGATACGTTTTAGGTACTTGTCCTAAGTGCCAGGCCGAAGAGATAAAGGGAGACCAGTGTGACGAATGCGGCCTTTTACTGGACCCTCAAGACCTTGTCGAACCGAGATGCATGTTCTGTAACGAAACACCTCATCTCAGAGAGAGTGAACACTTCTTCTTGAGGCTATCCGCCTTCCAGGAAGCACTCGAAGAATACATGGAACAAAAGGATTTTTGGAAGAATCACGTGTTAAACTTCACCAAGGGCTGGCTGGAAGAAGGGCTGAAGGACAGACCCATCTCGAGAGATATGGACTGGGGGATACCGGTACCGGTGGAAGGCTACGAGGAAAAGAAGATTTACGTCTGGTTCGAAGCGGTGATCGGATACCTCTCAACAGCTATACAATGGTCGGAAAACACAGGAAACGATTGGGAAGTATTCTGGAAGAACACGGACTGCAAACATTATTACTTCCTGGCAAAGGACAACATACCATTCCACACCATCATATGGCCTGCTATGATCATGGGCTACGATGAAGAACTAAACGTACCCTACAACGTACCGGCGAATCAGTTCATGCGATTCGAAGGAAAGCAGTTCTCCACCAGCAGAGGATTGTTCGTCTCCCTGCCAGATATGTTGAAAGACTTCGATGCGGACGCCATCCGATACTACATAACAGCCATAATGCCCGAACTGAGAGATTCGAACTTCTCTTGGGATGATTTTGCAGAAAAGAACAACTCCGAACTAGTGGGAAATCTAGGCAATTACATACACCGGGTACTCTCCTTCGCATACTCAAGATTCGGTAAGATTCCAAAAGCCGGAAACCTAGATTCTAGAGACAAAGAAGCACTCAGTATAATGGAAGAAAGTGTAAAAAAAATTAGCCGCGCTCTCGAAGAATGCAGATTCAAAGACGGCTTGAGGATATTGCTGGAATTATCCCGTGAAGGTAACCGATACTTCAACGATAGAGCCCCGTGGGCGGAGTACAAGGAAGACAAAGAGCGATGCGGTACCACCTTGAACGTTGCGATCAGAATCGTCAAAGCCATCTCCATCGCAGGTGCACCTTATCTACCAAATTCGATGGAAACACTATGGAAGTATATCTGTATGGAGGGAAGCATACACGATGCCGAATGGGAACAAGCTCTGGTACCACCACAAGAAGAGCAAAAATTAGATGAACCCACTCCTTTATACAGTAGTGTTCATCTTGAAGATATATTCAAGGAGGATAGTTTGATGAAAGAGATGAAAAAATTAGATCTGAGAGCAGCCAAGATCAAGTCGGTAGAAGACCATCCCAACGCGGACAGATTATACGTGATAAACGTAGACCTAGGAGATCACTCACGAACACTGGTCGCCGGTTTGAAATCATATTATCGCAAGGAAGAGATGACCGGAAAAAAGGTAGTCGTAGTAGCCAATTTAGAGCCAGCAAAGCTTCGAGGTATAGAATCACAGGGGATGGTACTCGCCGCTGAAGATAACGAAATAGTTTCTTTGCTAATCGCGAACGCCGAACCGGGCACACAAATAGAAGGAACCGTAAAAGATGCAAAACAGATATCTTTCAAAGAGTTTCAAGAATTCGAGATTCAGGTGGTTAAAGCGGAAGGCGATAAATTAGTTGGGAAGGAAGAATACGAACCGGTCGAAGAGGATCTACCCCCAAACATCGCTGCAGCTTTCGTAGAAGATAGCCGGGCTAAAGTCCTCAAAGCGTCTGACGAACCTGTTCAGCTTGATGTCGAATTATCCGCTGGTAGCGACATACATTAAGATGATTTACGTCTGACTATTGTCTGAAAAAAAGGCCGTTTTAACGGAAAAGCGTCTGGTATTTAGCGAAAGTCTTATATATTATTAATCAATTTATGGTCTGGGGTCGGTATCACCGGCCTATAGCGATTTAGAAAAATATCGGAATATATTTTTCTTATGATCTAGCAGTGGAAAAGAAAGTTATGTTTGATAGCTTTCCTTTTCCGATAAATCTCCAAATGGAGGAAGAAAATATGACCATGAAACAAATAAGCGTAGAAAGGGCGAAAGAAATTGCGAATGAAAAAAATCTTGCACCAGCTATGGTTGACAAGACAGACGGCATCCTTCAATTCACAAAGAAGGGTGGCGGGAGTGACAGATTGAAAGAAGTAGGCTGGGACCTTTTCAAAAACAAATTGGAAGAGCGAAAGCTTGCTATATACGAATCCGGCGGCTGGATGAAGATAATGTCAAAATAGGACTCTAACCCAGTCCTTCTTTTATTTTTTTTTAATAGCGATACATTTTTAATTTATATGACAATCTACTACTTGAAATGCTAGAGGTTACC
>SKVC01000056.1 GCA_007129655.1 Thermoplasmata archaeon | reverse complement strand
GGCTACACACTCAACTTTACAACACTGAGCGAGGTAACAACATTACCTGCAACCGGAATAACAGCGGATTCGGCCACATTGAACATGCGTTTCAACATGACTACACACGAAAACGCGACTGCATACTTCTTATTCGGAACAGATGAAACGGATATGGAGATGGCAGTAGGCAGCAACGTGTCCTATGGCGCAGGGAACGAAACCCACAGCCATACCGTAACGGAACTCGACGCATACAAAGATTATGTGTTCCGGGCAGTACTCTTGGATGCAGATGATGAAGAGATCGGCACTGGAGAGATAGTTGGATTCTCCACTAAGAGTACAGTAGCAATAGATGGTCCCGCAGAATTGATGGTCGGTGTTGAAGGAACCTTCGAAGCCGATGTAGACGGTACCGCAGTCAGTTATACATGGACAGCCGACGGCGTAGAAGTTGGCGATGATGCAAACACGCTTGTCATCGATTTCGATACGGTAGGACCGAGAACTATCGCACTGACTATCGTTGACGGCAACGATGAAACAGCTGCTACCAGCCATGTAGTAGATATACAGGTAGAAGTTACAATAACTGTTCTCGATGTCGATGAGGATCCGATAGCCGATGCAAGCGTTTCGCTGAGCGGAGACCTTGGATACTCTGGTGCTGAAGAAACAGACGCTAATGGACACGCAGTATTCGTCGTATATTCTGTATCTGGTGTTGTACACACTGATGTACCGGAAAACATGTCTTACACGGCATCTGCTTCTCACGTAGACTACCAAGCAGAAACAACAACGTTCACCGGTTTAAATACAACCATAACACTAACAGCAGCTACCGAATGGGACGTCACCATCGGACCTGTACGTAACGTTGATGGTGTTGATATACCCGGCGTCGATGTAGTACTGTCTTGGAATGGCGAACCTATAGAAGGAGTTACAGGGACTAACGGACGTGTAGTGTTCACCTTCGATGAAAACCCGTATGATTGGGAATTCACAGTTGTCTTGACACACGAAGAGTATATGCGCAGAACCATAACATTCTCAGGTTCAGACACCGGACCGATAGTAATGTCCGATAGGGCATTCACGATCGGACCTGTTGTGGACCAGGATACAGAGACACCGATCGACGGCGTATCTGTTACCGTTACAGTGGATGAGTGGACTGGACAAGGTGTCACGGACGATACAGGTAGAGCAGAATTCGTCGGACTATTACCATTCGACCCAACAGACATAGACTCCTATCACGTAGAACTCTCTCATGCGGATTATTACGCCGTAACGGTAGAGGAATACGTAATAGGTGACACGATACACATGGAACAAGTTCCCGATGAGTACGAAGTAACTGTCGGACCTCTCAAGAACAGAGCGGGTAAGTTCATAAACGACGCTACAGTGACTATATCGTGGAATTCGGAGCAGACTGAAACATCTGGTGTTTACGGTATGTACACCTTCGAGTTGGACTTCGATCCATCCGGAACTACGTTCACATACACCATCTCTCACCCGGATCTTGAAGAAGACGTAACCGGTACGTTCACCGGAGAATCTTCCGGAGAGATTGATCTGGAAATCGGAGAGGCACCGGATGAGGCGGAACCAGGTATGTCTATGGCACTAATCGGTGGATTGGCTGTACTGATCCTCATTATAATCGTAGTGGTTGTAATGATGATGAAGAAGAAGCCTGCCGAGGAAGTTGATGAAGAAGAGGAAGAAGATCTCTTTGAGGAAGAAGAGGAAGAACCTCTATTCGAAGAGGAAGAAGAACTCTTTGAAGAAGAGGAAGAAGAACCTCTATTCGAAGAGGAAGAAGAACTCTTTGAAGAAGAAGAGGAAGAACCTCTATTCGACGACGAAGAACTCTGAATACCAACAACTCAAAACCCTTTTTCTTTTTTTAATTTTTTTAATCTACAAACGTAGAAACTCTGTTTTAATTTTGTATTTATTCACTCTTAAAATCGTCTGCCAAGATTACCGATAAAAAGACTGAGTATCGACTCCCGCAAGTCTCCGGTGATCATCCGCTCGACGAATTCCTTAGACTCTTCTTGCGATAGATGAACTATTTCTTTAGGCACACCTTCGACCAAGGGACCGATATCATTTTTGTTTTCTACCATCAAAGTGAACAGCTCGGCACCTCTTTCCTCAGCCAGTTCGAGTTCCTTCCCAACAACATATGTGAATTTACCTGAAACCGCCATCCCTACAATTGCATCCGAGCGGTTGATCTGCTCTTCTATATCGTGTCTCAATCCCAAATTGGCAGGATTGATGACTTCTTTAGGGTTTAGTTTCTTCAATATCTTCATACACCTTCGTTCAGTCTTAGTACGATGTGAGAACACAGGATGGCTGAAGTAAACTATCTTGCTTGCAAAGGCGTCTTTTTCCATATAGGTCATTCGTCGTTACCCTCCTCGTCGTCAACGGGGGACCTATAATCGTGAAATGGTAAGTCCATCCTGTCTACATCTTCAGCCATACGATCAAGAGCGATACTGTATGAACCGTAGATAAAGATTATGCCTGAAAAGGAGAGAACGATTGCAGGGATGAACAATAATGAATAAGGATGGGATTGATACTCAACGGTGTATTCCATCTCCATGTAACCTTCGTCGAAATATGGTTTCAAAAAGGTCGCGTTTTCGTGCAATGTTAAATCCGTAGTATCATCACTCCGTAGCGTGAAATTATGCAAGGGATTATCGTAATCTATATCCGGACCCAATACGACAACTGTAGCCGATGCGTTTTCTCCGTTATAATAAGAAACAGATAGATTGTTCGAAAGAGCTCCGTATGGTGAATACAATCTTATGGGTTCTAGATATTGATCTTCAGCCGCATCCCAATCATATGTCTGGGTAACGGCTTCAACTGTTATATAGATTGAGATAAAAGATAACAAGACGGCAAGAAGCATCATTATAACCCCTAACTTAAATCTACGGGTGGACACCATATACGTCCAGATGTTCTTCGCTCTTTCAGGCTTCATTCTTGCACTATGATTGAAGGAACTAGACTATTAATGCTTCTATTCTTCAGATTCTGTGATCTTCGAAAACTTTATTATTTCCTCTCCGGCTACTTTACCATCATCAGCGAGTTTCTTAACCTTGACTTTGAACTCTATCTCTCCTGCAAAGTGACATTTTGCGAGATGGCCCTGCTTTCCCGGTTGTTTATTCTTCGGAACTTTTTTCTTGCAGATCACCTTAGCATAGGGACAGCGTGTATGGAATCTACATCCTCCGGGAACGTTTGTTCCGGATGGTATCTCGCCTTTGATGGGGATCTCTTTGATACGGTCCAATCTATCGGGTTCCGGTTCCGGAACAGCTGTTAGTAAGGCCTGTGTATAAGGATGTAATGGATTGTCGAGGACCTGTCCCGTAGGACCCTGTTCCACAATATCTCCAAGGTACATCACCCCGATATGATCCGTAAAGAATCTAGTCGTCGATATATCATGAGTTATGTAAAGATAAGTTAGATCTATCTTATCGATAAGGTCCTTCATGAGGTTGAGTACCTCTGCCCGAACCGATACGTCCAACATGGAAACCGGTTCGTCGGCAACGATGAAGTCCGGGTTCAATATAAGACACCTTGCGATGGCGATTCTCTGCCTTTGACCGCCGGAAAGCATATGAGGGTACCTATCGATAAATTCCTCAGGAGGGGTAAGTCTGACCTCTTCTAGAGCCTTATCGATCATCTTCCTCCTTTCTTTCATAGAAGAGCCTATGCCATGGATCAATAATGGTTCTTCCAATATGTCGAATACTTTGAATCTTGGGTCGAGTGAAGAAAACGGATCCTGATAAATCATCTGAGCAGTTCTACGGTAAGCTTTCAATTTCCGGGGATCGTCGAGTTTTGTGATGTTGTGTCCTTTGACTTCCAGTTTACCGGATGTAGTATCTATTAGTTTCATTATGAGTTTACCGACGGTGGTTTTACCGCATCCGGATTCTCCGACCAATGCCATGGATTTTTTATCATATATATCAAAGTCTATGCCGTCTACCGCACGAACTTTTAGAGGTGGTTTCCTTTGAATCTTATCTATAAACGATTGAACGATGATGAACTCTTTTTTGAGGTTCCTTGCTTTTACAATTGATTTAGGCATGTTCAATTCCCCCTCTCATCATAAAGATGGCATTTGACTAGTATTCCATCAACATCGTGTTCTTCCGGTTCCTCTTTATTGCATCTACCGAAGGCATGTTCACAGCGGGGGTGGAATCTGCATCCCTTCGGTGGATTGGTCAGTTCCGGCGGTGCGCCGGGAATATACTCAAGCCGGTCTATATCTACATGTAATCGAGGTATTGCTGCGATCAATTTCTTTGTGTACGGATGTTTTGGATCTCTGTATATCTTTTTTGAATCTCCCAGTTCAACTATCCATCCTGCATACATCACCGCTAAGTCATCCGATATCTCTGCAAGGATGCTCAGATCGTGGGTGATGAAGATCATGCCGTTATCTAGCTGTTTCTTCAATATCTTCAAATCGTTCATTATCCTAGCTTCTACAACCACATCTAGAGCCGTCGTAGGTTCGTCTAGTATCACCACATCAGGTTCTAAAAGAAGAGCCGTAGCGATGATGATGCGCTGCTTTTGTCCTCCGCTCAATTCGTGTGGATATCTGTTGAATAGCTCGAAGTCCAAATCCACCATATCGAGATACTTTTTACATATCTCTTCTGCTTCATCTCCTGTTATATCCATCAGGTAGCGTAAGGGTTCCTTCATCTGATGTCCAACGGTGTAAACCGGGGTCATGATGTCCATCGCACCTTGAAAAACCATGGATACTTTTTGCCAGCGAAGTTTTTTACGGGCGGAATTTTCGTCCAATTTCGTTACTTCCATTCCATCTAGATTTATACTTCCCTTAACAATTCGTCCCGGGGGTTGTACCATTTTCAAGAGCGAATAGGCCATGGTACTTTTACCACAACCGCTTTCACCGGCGACACCTAGAGATTTTCCTCCTTTTAGTTGGAATGATACATCATCCAAGGCCTTAACAACTCCTTTACTTGTAAAGTAATGTGTGCTCAAATCTTTAACGTCCAATATGGTTTTATCGCCCATCTTATCACCTCTGTCTCATCTTAGGATTGACTACTCGTTCAAGCGCCATACCGGTTGTGATGAAACCGAATCCAAGTAAAGTTAAACCTAAACCGGGTAGCAGTATCCACCACCACAGCCCTGATATGGTAGCATGGTATTGGTTGGCTTCTGATAACATCCTACCCCAGGTGACAACTGTCGGGTCTGCTAAACCGAGTACACTGAGTCCGGCTTCTGCGATAACGACCATGGGTATCATCAAGGCTCCCTCGGCGATCGCATATGGAAGTAGCTGCGGTATCATATGGCGGGTGATCACACGGCCTCCGCTGGAACCCAAGGATTGTGCTGCTTCTACATAGGTATCCTGGCGTATCTGTATGCCCCTGGCCCGTATGATTTTTGCAAGGCCACGCCATCCTAAAATAACGTATATCAAAACTAAGATCCATATGGATCGACCTATCGCATACATAGTGATAACTAATATGGGGAATATTGGTATACCGAGTAAAATCTCGTTCGCCCTCTGCATTATTTCATCTACCCAACCTCCGTAATAGGCGCTGGTCATGCCATATAACAACGCGATGGAGATAGATGACAAAGATACAATTCCCCCTATTATAAGTGCGTATTTGGCACCGTGTACCCAACCCAAGGCTAAATTCTTTCTGTTTGAATCGGTACCCATCAGACCGTACTTCATTCCTCTGAAAAGGACTCTGGTGCCCTCATCATCGTATTCGTCTATTCCGACTGCTTCCACTTCTAATGTATACGTACCTTTTAGTGATTCGGGGTCAAGGAGGATGTTTTCGTTCAACTTGGCAAATGGTACCATCTGAATATTTACCGATTCTCGGTCCGGAGGAGTCAGATCATCCGGAAAAAAATCTCTGTGGGCGTTCAGACCGAAATCGTAGGATCTATCCCTTCCTGCTGAAGATCTCAATGAAAATCGGTAAGAAAATGTACCGTTGGTGATAGATACGCTTTCGTCGACAAATAGAATGTTCTCACCATCGGGTCGAATAAGATCTATATATAATCTTATTCTGCTTTCGCTACTGGTCCCTGAAACAAATACCGTGATATCTGATGGCGGATAATCGTATTCGTTTTCGTAAACATACTTGATCGTCATGAAAGTTCTATCGAGTTCATCATAATCCTCACGGATATCGTGAGGTGCCCTAGTTCCCGGCAATATATAATCCGCCCAGTTAGGGGCTGCACTTCTAGGATTGTCTTCCCAGCGACCAGGATTCGCCCATTGTCCATCTGTATCCGGAGCAAGCCATGGTGAAAGGAGAGATATTGCTAATAAAAATATGATTATCGAAAATCCTATCATACCCATTCGTTGACCCTTGAACTCCTTCATCATACTCAATGCTCGTTCTTTGATATCATCTATTCTAATGCTCATATTTTTTCACCTCACACCTTCTTCTCCGCTCCCACTTCTACCCGGGGATCCAGGAAACCATACAGCATATCTGCGAGAAGATATCCGACTACCCATAGCAATGTGGTGATGTAAACTATGCCCATGATAACAGGCATATCAGACTCTGCGAAGATTGCAGTTCGTAGTAGATATCCCATCCCTGGCCAGTTAAAGATTACTTCTGTGATCATCGCTCCGCCTATAGATAGTAAAAATGAAAGGATAGCACTTGTAACTATCGGTGGAGCTGCTGTTTTTAATGTATGTCCGTAGATAACTTTTCTCTCGGGGATCCCTTTTGCTCTAGCTGCCATGATATAGTCATCCTGAAGGATTGATGTAACCATATTTCTGGTAGCCCAAGCTCTTCCCCCCACGCTAACAAATACGATTGTAGCCAACGGCATGGCCATCCGTATTAAAACTCCTTTATAATATTCATAGCCGGTTTCCGTTGGAAATGGATACGATGCTGCAGGGAACCAGCCTAAAGAAAATGCAAATATCAGTATTACCAGCATACCTACCCACCACATAGGTAAGCTGGCTGTTAATATGCCAAATATAGACAGCGCTTTATCAACCTTTGTTCCAGCAACCTGCGCTGCTTTCAGACCCATGCCTATACCTAAAAGAATAGATATAACCGCAGCCGTTGTGAACAATAAGATAGTACGTGGTAGATAATGTTGTATTATGGTCGTTACCCTTGCATCAGAAGCTCCGTAATATGTTCTAGAATTAGATTCTCCTAACCTAAATGTAAATGTATCCCAGGTTCTACGGAACACCTTTTCATAAAAGGGATCATGCAAACCGTGTATCTCCTCTAATCTGGCTCTTTCTTCCCGGATAAGTTGACTCCTTTGCTCCTGAGTAAGTTCTGTAGGAAGACCTCCGGCATAGGCCCTGACCTCATCGGCGATTCTCCCCTCGGCCATCCTATCGGCCATGTCACTGTATAAAAATGCTATAATCAATACAACTATGAAAAGGACGATTACCGCATTTATCGACCGTAATATAAAGTACTTTAGTGATGCTGGCATATTTATCAATGTTGTTATTGCAATTTGAAATATAAAAGGTTTGGGGTAAACATATCAAAACCGGTCCATATAGGCAGTGATTTTTTAAAACAACAATGTGATGGTATGGTTGAAAAAAATTAAAAAAAGAAAAAGGGTTTTGAAGGTTTTTTAGTAATCCTTCTTTTTGTGGTATATCGCTACAGCCACTATAAGAGAGACTGCCATCAATACGAAGGCAAATCCAGGTGTATCGACCTCTTCGTGCTCCACTTCAACGACTTCGGATTTATCACCGAACTGTACTAGGTAATCTCCTCCTGTTTCGAAGGTGTATGTCCACTCATCCTCTGCTGAGGTATCAGCAGGTACCGTCAATGTGTATCTGGACACGCCGTCGATACGAACGCTTACCGTTTCCTCTGTTTCGCCAACATTGTCCGCACTTACGGTGATGGTTACCTCAAGAGGCGCTTCGCCGCTTGTCGGGATTACTGTAAGCTCGAAGTTCTCGAGTTCTTCAGGTATTGTGACGTCTTCTTCGACAACTCGAACTCCGGCAGATGCGATAGATACTGCAATCTGTCCTTCAAGATAAGCAGATATTC
Source organism: Thermoplasmata archaeon (assembly GCA_007129655.1). GTDB lineage: Archaea > Thermoplasmatota > Thermoplasmata > Halarchaeoplasmatales > Halarchaeoplasmataceae > Haladaptatiplasma. The sequence continues at coordinate 1,518 of SKVC01000056.1, read as the reverse complement.
TGGCTTCGTATAGACCAGGTTCAAGATCTGCACCGGGTATGGTGATCTCGAAGAAGGAATTCGTCAATGTAACATCATCTGTGTCCCATATGATTTCACCTTCTTGTAACAGTGCTGCATTTACCGTGTAACCATCATCTGCTGCAAGGTCAAGGGTCTGTCTTACAGGATATTCTTCTGCTACTCTAGCTCTGACTCTCAGATCTATGTCGTCGCCTAGATCTACTCTACGTGGAGCAGTTAGTGTTCCGAGTCTTAAGCTCGATACTGCGAGAATATCTCTCCAGTAGTTGTCGGGCCATGGATATCCATCCGCCTGTGTCCATCTCTCGAACTCGATGACAAGGTTTGCCGGATCGTGACGAGTCAGTTTGAACGGACCGTGTGTTATCCAGAAATGGTCATACTCTGCAAAGAACGACCGTAGCATACCGATATCGTCTGCATCATCACCAGATGTCAGCGGTATAGGACTGTTATGAGCTGCATCTAAGTAAGGCGGTACGAATCCGTCTTCTACCATGTTTGCCAGAGTCGCGTCGAAGTCGTTACCTTGGGCCTTACTCAACCAGTGAACGTAGTTCGTTCCTGGGCCGGACGACCATCTATACGCTAGATTGTTCAACGTGTTGTCCGGTGCTAGATCGGTAAGACCTATCAATTGAGATACAGCTTCATATTGCTGCCAAGGTACCTCAGGCATCCACATATAGTAACCTTTGATCTGTGCGTCTGTCGGGAATGTATAATCACCGTAGACAGTTACCATATCGTTTTCTTCATCGAAGACTATTCCGAGTATATTGTCGTAGAAAGGTTGGCTAGCTACCCAAGCACCAACATAATAGTGGTCTCCTGCATCGGTTTCCCAGCAAAGTTGCTTGGAAAATGCATAGTAAGCTACAAGATCTTGCATGGTGAACTCATGACCGGAATGCCATGTACCGAATTCCCATGTGTATTCTACGGCTGTTGCTGCTTCTACATCAGCGCCGACTTCATACCATTCTTCGGCGAATACATCGTAGTTTACTGCATCTTCAGGTACGGCCAAACTCTTAGAAAGATTACCATCGGCGTCGTATTCGTAACCTCTCATCAGATCTGTAGGTTCTGCACGCATACCTATGGGTATACCCTGGGCAGGATGCATCATAGTTGCGAAGTCCCTGGACATCCTTGCCTGCAATACGCTGTAATAATCCGAAAATCCTGCGATATTATTCCAGTTATCCATGTAAAGTGCTCCGGTTGCCGAGAACTGAGCGGCTGTCAATTGACCATCGGTTGTTTTGATGGTTCTTGGTGAGAACACCTGAGACCAACCTGTTACCACATCGGTAGCGACTTCTGTCACTGCATCTTCATTTAGTGGAATAAAGTCTATGCTGGTCTGCATGAATACTCTGACGCTCTCGTGTACACCTCTATCTAACAGATCCTGGAACATCTCCCAGTAGGTATCCTCATCGGGTACCTGACCTGTCATCAGAGGTTCTGCGAGCTCGTACAAATCGT
>SKVC01000004.1 GCA_007129655.1 Thermoplasmata archaeon | reverse complement strand
CAATCAACAGTATCCCTATCGGCGGGGCAAACCAAGAATATTGCAGTCGATATAACGATACCGAGTTCTACATCTTCCGGCCAATACACGGATATAACATTGAAAGCAACTTCACAGAATGGTGGTCAGAGTGACAGTGACGTCATGCGGTTAACTTACGTTGAACCACCTTACGTAGAAATAACTTCGCCGGCGGATGGTGAAATAATTTATACAACGTATGAGCCGGTCACTATATCTGTAAATTGGGAAGGTGAATCGGGGATCGATAGGTACTGGATACGCCTGAACGGAGGTAGTTGGATAGATGTAGGTACTAGCACGAGTTATACCCTTGAAAATTTGTACTTCGGATCGTACACGGTTACCGTACGTGCCCGGGAGAATGGGGTCTACGGATACGACAGTGTAAGTTTTACGGTGCAAGAAATCGAAGATATACTATAGAAAACTATACAGGCACAAAACCAATATAACCTTGTTCTCCATACCCCGAACATGTACGTAAGTGTGATAGGTGGTGATGTAGCAACCTGTACGGAGGACGATTGTAAGAATGCAGAGAAGATAGGCGAAGCCATCGCACGGAACGGAGCAGTTCTAGTGTGCGGCGGAAGAGGAGGTGTGATGGAGGCATCCTGCAAAGGAGCTATATCCGAAGGAGGTACGACCATCGGTATAATGCCCGGAGCACCGAGAGGAGAGGGTAATGAATATCTGACTCATGAGATCGTCACCGGGCTTGGTGCGGTGAGGAACAGTTTGGTCGTGCTGAACGGAGATGTCGTGGTGGCCGTCGATGGAGGATACGGTACACTGTCGGAGATAGCGCTGGCATTTCAGTACGGGAAACGGATATTGGGCTTGGGTACTTGGGATATTAAAGGAATCGAGCAATTCGACAGCGTTGACGAACTGTTGACCGAACTCGAGAATATATTGTCAGATTAAGGTTCTCCACACAAGTATCACCACCATCATACTCACAGCGGTAATGATCGATACGCTTTTTAACCCCACGTCTTCCCGTAACCTCACCAAAACTTTATTTAAGAGAGGGTCCAATTGTTTTTAACCGCTCGATGTGAATAAATGGAAGCAAAATCTAAGCAAAAGAAAAAGTTACCACCTGTCGATGGGTGGATAGATGATATCGGTATAGAGACCACTGAAGACATAGAGGTACCTAAGTTACTTGCGGATCAGGTCATAGGTCAGGATGAAGCGGTTAACGTGATGAAGAAGGCCGCCCGTCAGCACAGGCATGTGATGATGATAGGACCCCCCGGTACAGGGAAATCCATGCTGGCACAGTCAATGGTCGATTATTTACCTTCCGAGGAATTGGAAGATATTCTATGTTTTCCCAACGAGGAGGACGAGAACCGCCCGAAGGTAAGGACGGTACCAGGGGGTAAAGGAAAGGACATAATAAACGCCCATCGTAAAGAGGCACAGAAAAGAACACAGCAGCGAAGCCAGGGCATGTTCATGATAATCGGTCTTGTTGTAGCTGCTGCAATATTGATCTCTATTTTCACCGGTAATTATCTTATAATGTTCTTCGGTATAATTGCAGCGGCGATGCTGATAATCGCTCTGAGAGCATCGAGTATGGGCATGGGAAATGATCCTGAAAAACAGGTGCCGAAGTTATTACTTAGTCATAAAAGCGGTGGTAAGCCATCATTTATAGATGCAACCGGTTCACAAGCTGGCGCTTTGCTAGGTGACGTACGGCACGATCCATTCCAGAGCGGTGGCTACGAAACACCCGCTCATCATCGTGTGGAAGTCGGTGCAATACACCAAGCACACAAAGGAGTACTCTTCCTCGACGAGATCAACATGCTTCGATTGTCGTCACAACAGAGCTTGCTGACGGCTATGCAGGAGAAGAAGTTCTCCATAACCGGCCAGAGTGAGCGCAGCAGCGGTGCCATGGTAAAATCCGAAGCGGTCCCGACGAATTTTGTACTGGTAGCAGCCGGTAATCTGGATTCGATATCCGGTCAAAGAGACGAAAGCGGTTTCGTTCGAGGAGGTATGCATCCGGCCCTACGCTCTAGGATACGTGGGTACGGCTACGAGATATACGTCAACGAAACCATGAAGGACACTCATCAAAATCGTCTGAAACTCATACGGTTCATGGCACAGGAAGTAAAGAAGGACGAGATGAAGATACCCCACTTCGATAAAACCGCCATGATGGAGATACTGAGAGAAGCCCAGAGACGAGCGAATAAGAGAGGGGAACTCACTTTACGATTAAGAGAACTCGGCGGATTGGTAAGAGTAGCCGGTGATCTAGCTGTAGAAAGAAAACACGATTTTACCACCGGCGCAGATGTTATCGGCGCCAAGAATATAGCCCGCTCACTTGAGCAGCAAGTTGCGGACAGGTACATAAAGAGAAGAAAAGAGTACAGCACTTTTAGTACGGAAGGAGCATCCATAGGAGTAGTAAACGGCCTCGCTGCAATAGGTGGAGATCAGGGGGGGATCTCGGAATATTCCGGTATCGTACTTCCTATAGCGGCGGAAGTAACACCAGCCCATTCCAGGGACGAAGGTAAGATCGTGGCTACCGGTAGATTGGGAGATATAGCAAAGGAAGCTGTCCAGAATGTTTCGGCATTGGTCAAAAAATACACCGGCGAAGATATCTCCAAGTACGATGTGCATATACAATTCATAGGTACACAGGAAGGAGTTGAAGGCGACTCTGCGTCCATCTCTGTGGCTACTGCGGTGATATCGGCACTGGAGGGCATACCCATAGACCAGAACACTGCCATGACCGGTTCTTTGAGCGTCAGAGGTCAGGTTCTTCCGGTCGGCGCAGTAACCGCTAAGATAGAAGCCGCCGCCGAGAGTGGTATGAAGAGAGTTATCATCCCTAAATCGAACATGAGGGACGTTGTTCTAGAATCCAAATACGAAACTATGATTGAGGTCATCCCGGTAGATAATCTGGGTGAAGTACTGGAAAAGGCCCTTGTAGGTTCGAATAAAAAGAAACTGCTTGAAAAGCTTGCATCTTTACTAGAAGTCAAATCGATCCCGATACCCATGGACAACCCCAGCTTACCGTGAGGTGCTATAGAACTTGGGTGCCTTCGAGTTACTTTCTGAAGAGATACTAACCGTTCTCACCGAACTTGATATAGAAGAAGAGACTAAACCCCAGGAAGATGCGATCCCGTTCATAATGGACGGTGAAAATGTTCTCGTTATAGCTCCTACTGGGATAGGAAAGACTGAAGCTGCTATTTTACCCATAATCGACAGTATAATTAACAGCGAGGGAAAGGGATTCAGAGTGTTGTACATCACACCACTGCGAGCACTCAACAGAGATATGGTCAGGCGGATGCAGGAATTCGCTGAAAAACTGAATTTTACCGTGGGTGTGCGGCATGGGGATACTACCAGGAAAGAACGTACCAAACAATCACTACATCCGCCTGACATCCTGATAACCACTCCTGAGACACTTCAGATAATGTTCACAGGAAGTAGACTGCGGGAATCGTTGAAGAATGTGGAGTATGTGGTAGTAGACGAACTGAATGAGCTTGCCGTTGACGAACGAGGCAGTCAGCTCTCACTGGCTTTAGAACGTTTGATGTTACTGAAAAGGGGTAAAGAATTCCAACGGATCGGATTATCGGCTACCGTTGGAAGTCCACAAAAAGTTCTTAACTTCCTTGTAGGGATGAACAGAGAGGGTAAAATAGTCCAAGTCTCCGGGCAAAGAAAGATGGAACTGGTGGTTGAGAAACCGGAGGAAAAGAAAGAGGACGAAGAAGTAGCCGAACAGATGAAATGCGATCTCAAACGTGCCTCAAACATACGCAGATGTCGGGAACTGATCGACGAGCATAAATCGACACTTTTTTTCGTCAATACCCGCGACTTCGCAGAGATAATCGGCTCTTCACTGCATCTTTGGGATGAAGATTTTCCTATAGGAGTACATCACGGCTCACTTTCAAAAGAGGCTCGTATCGATGTGGAAGAACGCTTCAAATCCGGTGAATTAAAGGGTTTGATATGTACTTCTTCCATGGAGCTCGGGATCGATGTGGGTGCCACGGACCTGGTTATTCAATACCAATCGCCCAGACAGGTTATCAGATATGTTCAAAGAGTGGGCCGCTCAGGACACAGTATAGGCAGAACATCCAAGGGTTATATAATCGCTACCAGCGGTGACGATATCGCCGAAGCCGCAGTCATATCTCGTCGAGCCGGTGAACGTGAATTGGAGTTGACGGATATACCGGAAAAACCTCTAAGCGTTTTGGCGAATCAGACCATATCTCATGTTCACAGCGAGCGAAAAGTGGGTTTGAAGGAGTTTTATGAAGTGGTTAAAAGGTCCTATTCATTCAGAAATATCGACTATAGAGAGTACATGGAAGTGATCGAACAACTGGCGGAGATAAGAGCTATATGGTTAGATGGCGATGAAATAGGCAAACGACGAGCTTCTTTGAGGTATTTTTACGAAAATATATCTATGATTCCCGATGAGAAGACCTTTTTACTACGAGATATCTCCACACAAAGGATAGTAGGTACCTTAGATGAAAGTTTCGTAGCCAGCAGTGTTGAACTGGGAGCGGTAATAGTTCTACAGGGTCGCACATGGCAGATCGTAGATATAGAAGAAGAGCAGGTGCTCGCTAGCCCGGTGGGCGATATAGGAAAGATTCCTGACTGGACCGGAGAAGATATACCTGTGCCTTACAAAGTTGCACAGGAAGTTGGAGCACTAAGAGAAGCGGGATGGAAGGGGAAACACGAATATCATGTTGAAAAGGGAGCTAAAAGAGGATTTGAGGATTTTATAGACGAACAGCAGGGTTACCCACTCCCGACTGATAGACGGGTGGTTGTGGAGATGCATAATGATGTGGCCGTTGTAAACGCATGTTTCGGAACGAAGATCAATGAAACCCTGGGACGACTTATAGGCTCGCTTCTTTCCGCACGTTTAGGAGAGAGTGTAGCGCTGCATGTAGACCCTTACCGGATCATGCTTAAACTTCCAAGGGGTGTACCACCTGAATGGTTCGAAAAAATACTTCTAGACACAGACCCCGAGATACTCGAAAGCCTTTTGAAAAAATCCGTCGCTAATTCTTCCTCGTTTAGATGGATATTCTTACATGTGGCTAAAAAATTCGGTGCGGTGAAAAAAGAGATAGATTATCGATCTATCAGTCTCAAAAGATTATTGGATGTATTCAAAGACACACCACTTTACTACGAAGCCATGGATAAGATGTTCAGAGATCATATGGATATACCCGGAGCGGATAATATAATCAAAGATATGCAGTCTGGAGCTATAGAGTTGATTGTATCTAAAAAAGGTCTGTCACCGATAGGGGAAGCCGGATTGGAGAGCTACAAAGAATTTTTCAGTCCTGACAGAGTTTCCCGTGCAATACTGATGGCATTCAAAGAGAGGCTGGAAAACGAAAAGATCCTCATGAAATGTTTGAGATGTGGTACCGGTAGAAGAAGACGGGTAAGAGATGTAAAAAAACCGGAGTGTTCAAAGTGTGGTTCTTTCATGGTGGCACCTTTACTATTTTATCAAGATGAAAGTATCGTGGATAAAAAATCTGAATTCTTAACAGATGACGAACTAAAAAACTTAAGAAATTATTACAAACTTGCGGACCTTGCTAGAGTATATCGACACAAAGCTCTTTTAGCTATATCATCTAGGGGAGTAGGCCACGATAAGGCCGCTAGAATTTTGGGTCGTTTTCGTGATGAAGAAGAACTTCTGAGAGCTCTGATGGAAGCTGAGATATCATATGCACGCACTAAGAGATTCTGGGATTAATAAATGTTCGATAAATGCACCAAAGTATTTATACACAATTGTTATAGGTGATGCAGTTAATTCTAATGAAAACATTTCTGGTCAAAAACGCAAAGAATTGTCAAACGAAGAATTTTCGGTTATAATACGATATTTTTCCTCTCTGGGGAAATTTAATGGAAGGCAGCACAGGTACAAAAACCGTAGATGGGATCAAAGAGCTTTTTTTTGTTCCCTCCATTGGCGAGCTATCTGCTCGATTACTTGTTAAAGAGGGCTATGACGATTTGGAGAAGTTAAAAGAATTAAGCATAGATGATTTAAAAGCAGTTCCTCATATAGGTGAGATCCAGGCTCAAAGGATAGAGCTAGAAATAGATGAAGAAAAACAGGATCCCGAAGCGGACAAACGAGAGATAATCTGTCCTTCATGTAACAATGTTGTTTTGATATCCAAACAGAGTTGTTCCGAATGTGGAACTGGGTTCACTATAGCCGATGAAGATATCGTACTTCCGGGCGGCCGTATAGTTAAAGACCCTCTATCATATCTTGCTGAAGTAGAACGAAAGATACTTGATGGTGAAGAGGATGAAGAGATCTGGTACGGCAAAGCTGCTATTCTCGAAAACATGGGAGACCTCGAGGGTGCATATGAAGCCTATGATAAGGTCATAGAGTTCGACCCACTTTTCGATCAGATATGGAATGCTAAGGCAAGACTCGCAATGAAGTTGGGCCTCATGGACGAAGCGGCCCGTGCTTACAAAGTGTCAGTTGATTTTAGAAAACATGCCGCACCGGAAATAGTAAAAAGTATTGAGAAAGAAGAAACTCCCGCAGAAGAGGAATTCAAAAGTGCGGTAAAGGAACATCTAATAGCTGTCGAGGAAGTTGAGGAAAAGGTAGCGAAGGCTAGGCAGTTGGCTACGAGAGTCAATTGTGGTAGTGTTGAATTGACTCCTCTTGAAGAATTGCTCAGCAAAGCCGTTACGGCACGTAATGAGGATGCCCGAGAGGATGCAATATATTACGCCGAGGAAGTGATAAAGCGAGGGGAGATATTGGAATATATAGCCCCTAATGTGTTAAAAATTGAAGAAAAATTATCAACCCTTGACGAAGGATACGAGCAACACAAACCTTATTTCGAAGAATTTAACGATTTGAAAAACAGAGTTTCAGAAGGGGATTTGGAAAAAATCTCCGACCAGATCGATGATCTTTTGGAATCACTTGAAAGTGCACCTTCCAAAATAGTAACAAAGGAAGAATTTAAAGAACGATTCGAGGAGGCAAAATCTAAATTCGAAAGTGCAAAGGAAACAAAGATTAACCTAGACCCTATAAAGGAGCAGGTTCGTACAGCTATCGCCTTCGGTAAAGAGGAAGATTATGAGAATGGTGTGAGATTGGTTGGAGATATAACGGATAATTTGGATAAGATAAAACGTATCTATGATATGATAATCGACGGCAAGAAGAAGATAGTGGAGATGAAGGGATCGGAAATGGAATTCGATCATCATCTCCATGAACTAAAATCTGCCCGTGATTATGCTGAAGAAGGAAACTTTGAAGGCTCTATAAAAACATTGGATTTCGCATTGACAGAGATGGAAAAGGAATTAGAAGCTGAAGAGTCGGCGGAAGAGCCAGTAGAAGAATCACCGGAAGAGTCATCAGAAGAATTACCAGAAGAGTCACCAGAAGAATCACCAGAAGAGTCACCAGAAGAGTCACCAGAAGAGTCACCGGAAGAATCACCAGAAGAGTCACCAGAAGAATCACCAGAAGAGTCACCGGAAGAATCATCAGAAGAGTCACCAGAAGAGTCTGTTGAAACAGAAAATTTTGACGAAAAATACGGTGAGATGAAGAAAGGCTTTATTGAGATACGCAAAGGATCTGTAAATGCTTTAAACATAGGTGCCAAGATAAAGAAAATACTTAAAGCAAAGAAACAAGGGAAGACTAAAGAAATAATGGAAGATATCCAGGATGTCATAGATGATATAGAAAAGATAAAACATATCGAATCGCAGATTGGAAGGGCAAAATCAACTAAAGAAGAGTTGAAATCCTCAGGAACAGACATCCGGGAAACTGTAAAAGAGATAAGGGAAGCCAAGAAAAAAGCCGATCAAGGAAAATACGATACTTCGATTGAAATGTTTGAAATAATTTTTGATGATTTAGAAGAAGGTATCGATGAGGCCTATCAAATTGAAGAAGCCGTGACAGAACAAATAAGTGAGGATCAGGTTAAAGATAAGATGGCCAAACTAAGAGAGTTGATATTAACAGCAAGGAACCATGACATCAAAATGGAAAGGGCTGGCGAGTCTATTAACCAGGCCATGAAATCTATCAAAGAGGAAAAATATGGTGAGGCTGAAAAGAATCTAAATAAAGGACTTTCATGGCTTAAAAACGAGATAGATACCAAGCTGGAAGAAACTATCAAAAGTGTTCAAGAGAAACTAAAAGATGCAGAGGAAGGTGAAGAAGCTTTAGAAGCAGAGGAATATCTAGAACGGGCAAGAGAAGCCTTTAACCAAAAAGATCGAAGTTATGTATTTTCTCTATTATCTAAAGCCGAAATAAAAGCAGAAGCGGCAAAAGGCCCCGAAGCTAGAGCTCGAGATGCTGTGGAATCCATGAATAAATTCATAGACGATGCCAAATATCTAGGCCTAGAAACGGGAGAGGCATTCAAGAACATCGAAGAGGCAAGATCTTTGATCGAAGAGGGTGACTCGACATCGGCATTAAAAGAAGTCGATATGGCAAGAAAAAGTGCATTGGACAACATTCGAAAAGGGTTATCTACGATATTGGACGAGGCCCAAAAAGAACTACAAAAAGCAAAAATATCTGGAAAAAATGTTTCAAAACCCATCTATCTTATCAAAGAAGTAAAAAATGCCAAAAAATCAGGTGATATTGAAGCTTCCGTGATTTATCTAAAAAAATACAACGAAGAGATGGAATGATTTGAAGATCAAAACCGATTTGGATATTCTAGAAGAAGATAGTGTTTATACACCGGATGACGATTCTTACCTTTTGATAAGTTTGATGGAGATCGAGGCGGGAGAACGAGTTCTCGAGATAGGATGTGGCTCTGGGATAATCTCTATCCATTGTGCTCTTGCAGGTGGAGTCGTTACAGCAGTAGATATAAACGAAAAAGCGGTAAAACAGACCAAATATAATGCGGAAAAAAACGGAGTTGTAATCCATAATATACTGGTAGGTGATATGTTCCAGCCGGTGAAGGGTATATGGGACGTGATAGTGTTCAATCCTCCTTACCTTCCAAAGATTGATGGACAAAAAACGGATGTGCGATGGGACGGAGGTTCAAAGGGAGATGAAACTACGGTTCGATTTCTAGAAGAAGCTTGGAAACATATGCACACTGATTCAAGACTCTATTTCTGCTGCTCTGATATGGCACCTATGAAGCAGATCGATAAAATTGTAGAGAAATATTATTCAGTACAGAATCGCGTAGAAAAGAATTATGATTTTGAGATTTTGTACGCTTATGAAATAGTTAAACGGAAAAATTATTAATCACTCGCCCCCCTATATATGAAAGAACCATGAATATGAATAAAATATTAATTGTAGCATTGATAGTTTTACAAACTATCGGATTTAGTTTTACCCATGGATTAGAAACAAGTGTTGATTATGAAGATACAATAGCCGTAGATATAATCACCGGAGATGGAACGGTGAATAACCCTTATCGGATCTATGATGTACATCAGCTACAGGCAATTAGTGAAAACTCTCATGCGCATTATACACTCGCTGATGATATAGATGCAACTGAAACAAAGAATTGGAATGATGGGAAAGGATTT
>SKVC01000121.1 GCA_007129655.1 Thermoplasmata archaeon | reverse complement strand
GTAGACATCAATGCTTCGTAATCTCCTTCTTTTCTGGCAGCCAGCGCTTCGGTCATCAGATCTCTTACTGGTTCTACTCCGATTTTAATACTCCTTACTTCTTTCATCATATTTCTAGCTCGGGATAGTGCATCTTCCATCTCCTCTTCGATTACTTCAGGTTCTTCTTCGATGACTACAGTTCTTCCTATATCCTCTACAGGTACCTTTTCATCAGCGGGTTCTATCGTCTCCACAGATTGAGACACGAAAATCATATCTGCCTGGGTTACGCCTGCTACCATAAGTGTAAAGAACAACATATAGGAAAATATTTGCTCGGGATAGTAACCAGAGGTTGAAATATGGAATCCGAGGGAAACGATCAAGAAAATAGTCAATAAGAAAGCGTAACTCAAGGGCTTTTTGTTCAGCACAACACTATCTCCTTCTCTAAAGTTGAAGCTGAGTACGATCAAAAAGAATAGTAAAAAAACTACCAAGAACGATATCGCCAGTGCAGCCAGCCAGTAAGCAGATAAGTAAGAGAATAGTGTTAGATGTATCAAAGAATTCGACGGATACACATACGGGTACAAGATGATGGATACAAAGAGTTCGAAACTTACGAATATCATCAAGAAGAGAGGTATCAGAAAAGAACAATAGGTGGAGATATTGGATGGTAAAACGGAGGTTCTATCAACTATAAAAGTATCCTTTTCCGGTAACTCTCTTTCCCTACATTCCTCTATATCAACAAAATCATCCACGAGTCCATCGGGTTCTTCTTCTATAGTATCCGTTTCTTCTTCTATGGTCTCCGTTTCTTCCTCTATAGAATTTAGTATGAATTCACCACACATGGGACATTCTGCCGAACCTTCTTCCACTTCCGTAGAGCATGTCGGACATTTAAAGGTAGAAACTTCTTCACTCTCCAAAGGTTCGGCACATAACGGGCATTCAGTTGCTCCCTCTTCAACCTCTGTAGAACAAATCGGACACGTAAATTCTGGTTCCTCGACAAAGGATTCACCACACATTGAACATTCGGCAGCACCTTCTTCCACTTCCGTGGAGCATGCTGGGCACTCAAAAGTAGAAATCTGCTCTTCCGCCTTCAAAGATTCACCACATTTTGGACATTTATCTGTTCCCTCTTCCACTTCTGCAGAACAAGTAGGGCATTGTATCGTAGCAACTACTACATCAAAATTCAATGGTTCGGCACAAAGTGGACATCGTTCCATATCCTCATCCACTTCGGTGGTGCAGATAGGGCACTCTAGTATCTTCTCCTCAGCCATTGCTTAGAGCACCCCCTTACCTTTGAATAGTACGTAGCCAATTACTGCCGTAGCGATTATAGATGCGGTAAAGGTTAGGTGCGTAAAACGTGATACCCTTTCCCAAGGTTCCGATAATAATTCCAATTCCATAGGATGTGATACCATCACTTCATCGCTTTCAAAATGCCATCTTATCCACATCCTCTCGTAGATACGTTGTGAAGGAGCACTTTTATTCAAAACATTGATGATGGTATAGTTCCTGGTTTCCCCTGGCGGGATTACTATGTTCCTATGTTGGAATCCCCAGTGTATCTCGCCATCTTGGTCATTATGTATGGCTGATGTCTGGTTCCAAGATATGTCTCTGGGACCTACAATGCCGTCTAAGATCACAAAACCGATGTAATTTTTATCGTTCTCGTAACGGGTATCTGCTTCGAAGGTAACGTTCATGTGAACGGTGTTTTCGCCCTGATGGGAAACCCGTATGTATTCATGGAAGGTTCCGTAGGTAAGATCTATAGTTTTGATATCGTCCTCTCTGGGAAAATCTCTGAAAGCTTCCCATTCATCATCTCTCAATTCGTCACTGTACTCTATGGTGAATCTTTCCACAACAACTGTATCAATGCTGAAGATAAGATACTGGGATATGATAATGGTAGCTATCATAAGAAAAGTAGCAGATATAACCATTATCTTCTTCCAGCTTTTCATGTCATCATCCTCGCTTTTGCGGATGTCACGGTGTAGATAACCGCTGTAACAGCCAGTAAGCTGATTTTCCGGAACTCTCCCTTGAAACCTTTCATGTTTCTTTGATTACCTCAGTTTAGCTTTGTATATCGATTAACTAACTATACTTCTCTCAATTACTGGGCAAGGACTGCCATAATCTGTGTATTCATCCGATAACTTATTCGGTTGAATCGAAGAGACTCCAGACTATCTCGTAACCGTTTACGTTGACACCGTCGGCCCCTACGTTTATCACTGTGTAGATCTGTTCTGAATTTTCGGTAAGAGTCTCAGTTATGTTTATGGATCCCCATACTACATCATAGTCTACACCGTTGTAGTGAGCTACATCACGGTTTCCACCAACATATGTCCAAGTCACATTTTGCGGATCAACACGTTCGCCAGGTATGGCAACAAATCCGATATCCATGGTTGCTACATCCGTATCGTTGTATGCTTGTATCTCCACTGTTAGATTTACAGAAGGTTTACCTCCAACAGGATTAACAGCTCTTATGTAATCGTGCATTGTACCGTACGTAAGATCGGTTGCATCTGTCGTTCTAGTGTCTCTTAGGGGTATAGGTCCGAACCATTCGGTTTCCATATCCTCCGAGCCGTAATATATTTCGACTGGTTCATAGTACTCAACCGGTACGTTTACGGTCAGTATCCATATACCGGCTCCGGCCACTGTTCCTATGATAAGGAGCATGGCTATCGCCCATACGGGGATACCTTTCAACTTTCGTCCGTTCTTTTCCATTTTATTATCTCCTCGCAGTTCAGGGGATTGAACCCGTTACCGCGTCTGTGAAATATAAGTAAAGAGGGAAGGGGTTTGGTTTTGTGGTCTACTCTACTAAGATCAGATGAGCTATTAGCTCCCCACCATCTTCTACTCCACCGTATATTTCCACTTCATGATCGAAGTTGTTGTTGGCAACGACGAATTCGAAGTCGGTTGGGAAACCGTAGTATTCATCATATGGTTGTGCTAGATACACATATCCCGTATAATTATTTCCTTCATACTCGATATCTTCGTGTAATATAAGGTCCTCGAAGGTGTTATCTCGTATGACCACATTGGTATGGTTTTTATATTGGAAGTATATAGCTGTGTTCTCATTGGTGAAGTAAGAACTCTCGATGGTTATGTCTCCTACATCTGCGTAAATAGCCATGCCCGACCATGCATTTCCACTGGTACGTAAGCCATCTACAGTTATATCGGTAGAATTCAACAGAGACATACCTGCACCGCCATTAGCGCCTTCGGATACGATGTCCTTCAGTACCGCAGAGTGGACCCTGTTCAAGTCGACCCCTGTTCTCTCACTGTTTAAAACGTGTACGTCTTCGATGCGTAGATTGCTGGTATGACTTTGTAATTTAAATCCATAGTGACCGGCGTTCTGCAGAGTGAATCCTCTTAGGGTTACTCCATCTCGACTGCTTACAAGTATACCGTTTCCGGTACCGAAGCGATTGATAATTACTTCGTTAGGTCCTGTACCTGTTAGGGTTATACCATCTTGCGGTATGCTGATGACATCGGGTACGTCGTAAGTACCTGGTCCTATGAGTATCGTGTGACCTGCTCCGGCTTCGGCTAGAGCCTCTTCGATAGTTAGGTATTCCGCATCGGTATCCATATTAAATACTGTGTTTTCATTTATATCGCCCTCTCTGAATTCCCATGTGATCGTATGGGTTCCATCGTCTTCAGGTACAGATACATCCAAAGTATAGATAACGGTAAATTCCACCATATCTCCGGCGGTAACTATTTCATTGTGAGTTATGGAACCCCATTCCTGCACAGGTTCTTCGTCGGCTTCGCCGGGTTGAACTATCCCCGGGAGTAAAGTGAACCCCATTTGGTCAACGAATGATTCCGGTTCGGTTACTTCCACCATCACATTAACATGTGCCCCTGATTCCGGATTGTCAATTCTGACGTATTGGTGATACTGTATTCCTGAGCCTGAATGTGAAAAGTCCGCTGTTTCGGTTACAACGGTATCTTTAAACGGTAACAGATTCCAATCATCGTATATCTCTTCACTACTCATGTATATTCTGTAAGGTTCATCGTACCGAATAGGTACCTCTACGTTCAATAGCCAAATTCCAGCTCCCAGTACGGTACCGATGACCAGTGTCAATGCGATGAACCATACTGCTGCTCCCCTAAATTTTTGTTTCTTATCACTCATATATCTCACCTTAATTAAACGAGTTACCTAGATAATATAATCCCTCTATAAAAACATTACCTTTTTATTTCGAGATGAGTTTATAATAACAATTCAAATGGTGATCACTTTTTGTATATGATGCCTAGAGTAAGCATGTCTAGTACTCGACGTTCCATATCACGGTTTCACTAGCACCGTTATATATCCAGTAGCCCTGGCCGGGTTCGAATGTAAATTCTTCGGGTGTATAATGGTAGGCTACGTTGTACTCTTCCGTTTCATCGAAGTATCCCACCCGGGTAACTTCTATCGGCAGACCATGGTTACCAGCCGTACTGCTCGGTGATCCGACCATATTCCAACCGGGATACAGAGTTATATCCGTACTTTCCGGTACCTGACCTTCAACTGTAAGATTTGCATTTACATCCAAATATATCCAGAATCCCATTGTATGATCCCATTCATACGTATTGAAATGTGCAGCTCTCCCGGGTATGTAGCTGGACCAACGCTGCTGTTCCGCATCGAAGAGCATAAATTTGCTGTAATTACCGGCAATTCCGTATTCCGGGTCGTCCAATATATTTACCAGCTCTACGTGCACCGGGATCAGATTTGTAGAAACGAAGTTCCATCCGCCGTTCATCGGTATATTGTGTGTAACTACCGGCTCATGTATAACCAGCGTGGTAACTACCATCTCGGTGTGGTCGATGTCCGGTGTGGTAACAAGTCCAACAGATGAGTAGTACTCCAGGGTATCTGCATCGTCCTGTGCGTCCGGTACCTCTATGTCCAGGCTGTAGTCCCCGTTTCCGTCTGTCATGGTGTACCATTCGTTAACCGGAACTGCTCCTTCGGGTATTGAAATCGTGATCGCTTCGTTTGGATGTCCCGGGAACTGACCGGATACGGTGACCGTTTCGCCGATGGTGGCTTCTTGTGGTGTTATGGTTTGTGTATTGGGAACTTCCGCCTTTGTATGCTCTATGTACTCAAAAGTCCAGGTGGTATCTCGGCTCATGAAGTTGGCGACGAAGCCGTATTGTTTAACATAATTTCCGACGTCTTCGTCGTACCAGTTCTTTATATTTCCTTGACCCTTGTTACTCCCGTCAACGGAATTCATGTAATTTACCACGTAGTAGGTGTTATCGAAAGTTCCTCCCGGTACGGTAACCGATGTATATGAATCAGCAACTCCGATCTCCTGTATGTAATCAACGGTATCTCCGAAAGTGTCATTGCTATCATCCGCTCCGGAAGTTTCGTAATATCCCCATATCTCGCAGGTACTATTTGCCCAAAAATCGTTGCCCAGGGAAAGTGGGAAATTGTACTGTTCGTATGGTGGGTCGTAGAGTCTATATTGTTCGGTGTATATATATAATCTCAAAAAGACCAATACGATAGAATCTACATCTCTTTCCTGATAATCCCCTATCAAAGCAAGGTCGCTAACTCTGATCAACTGCCAACCTGTGGTTGTACCGCTCTGTACGTTAATGTCCCAACCTCCTTGGTGACCTGATGATTCATCGCTGACTGTTCCATCCAAAGTTAGATTGTATGCATAGTGAGTATTTCCTTCATAGGTGAACCAACCGATCTCGGACACTGTGTACGTAACAGTTTCGATCAGGTGCATATAACCATCTTCATCCCATGTATAATTTTCCTGGAGTGTATCTTGATGGTATGTCCAGGAATCACCGATCCTCCATGTAGGTACATCGGTAGTGCTTTCGTTCAAAAGTTCTTCCTGAATAGCCTCCTCAGCTATAATCTCCGAGCTCAATATACCAGTAACTGTAGATGCTACCAGGATAAAGGCACATATTATCACCAATAACTCGTGTTTTTTCATGTCGGTTCCTCCTACTAAGGTACGAGTTGTTACGTTCGCCTATAATATAAATATTTCCGGTATATACAACTCAGATGTCTGGCGTATATTCTCAGCGGTAAATTTAAATACCTCTATTATTTATGTACGCATTGAAAATAATGTTCGCTAGTAAAAAAGGTTCGAAGGATCAAGAAGAACCTCTTGTCAGGGGCTTGGAGTTTAATTTTATGGAATGGAATATCGGCGGCAAGCTGATCTTCATCTCAGCTCTACTAGCGATAATATCTTTGTTATTGCCATGGATAGAAGGCGGTATTGAAACAGAAATCGGCTTTCAGCAAGGAGGCTCGATATTCTTAGCACTGTACATATACCCCTTCTTAATGCTAGCTCAAGACAAGGATATCAACAAAGCAGCCGGAATCATCTCAGCTCTACTAGTAATTATCCTACCGGGATATTATCTTCACTACATGTCCGGAGAGCTCCGGGAACCCATGTTAGATATCGTCCGGTCCGGCATAATACTTTTCTTCATCGCCGGTATTCTTCTACTCGTGGGAATAGCTCAATACCAACGATATCATCGACACGGAAAAAAAGAAACAAAGGGTAAACCGTGTCCCGAGTGTGATGCACCCATGGAGTACAAGGATGAATGGGAACGTTGGTACTGCAACGAGTGCGGCAAATATCGCTAACCGGTTTTTATCATACCCGGTTTCAGAGGACCCTTTTCGATCACTTTCTTTTTCCACCAACCCAGTTTATACACAAAATAAGCTGCTGTTCCGGAACCAACATTGCTTAGAGCGATCGCCAGCCATGCCCCTGTAGAATGTAAACCAAAGTAAAATGCCAGGAAGAACAGTAGAGGGATCCTCAATCCCCAAAGTCTGGTGACACTGATACCCAACTGCTGTTTCGTGTGTCCTGAACCGTTCAAAGTAGACGACACAGCTTCGAAGATCGCGAAGAACGGTGCTCCTATGGCAAGTATCAGCAGGAATTGACCGCCTATCCGTACAACGTCCGGTTGGTCCTTGATGAAGAATTCGAACACTGGAAAACGGATCAAAACCAAAAGCAAAGATATGGACGTCATGAGCAAAACCATCACTAACATCCCTTTTTTAGCAGCTTCTTCGGCCCTTTCCTTTTTCTCAGCTCCCAGAGATTGACCCACCACCGTCGTAAGGGCCATACCGAGACCCCACATGACCACAAAACTCACTCCGATTATTCGTCCGCCGATACCGTATGCAGCCATCACGTTTTCGTGATTAGGTAGATAGGCGAGAGCAGCGGCGAATATCAAAAATTCAGTAGAATCCAGAGCACGAGCGACGGTAGCCGGTATACCTATCTGGAAGAATTTTTTGATGCGCTCCCAATCAGGTTTCATGTGACTAAGGTCGACCCAAAGGCCCACTTTTTTGGTAGACAGCATGTACATGGCGATACAAAGGCCAACACTACGGGATAGCGTAGTCGCTATGGCGGCACCGCGGATGCCCATGTGAGGTATCGGACCTAGGCCGAATATGAATATAGGATCTAAAATCAAGTTGAGCACCACACTAACGGTCATTATCACTGTCGGTGTGATGGTATCTCCCCATGCTCTAAGAGAAAAAGAAAATGCTGCAAATGTGATCAATACGGGAAAACCTAGGAATATTATCTGAAGGTATGAAACGGCCGGTTCAACCACCGGACTTCCACCTGTTAAAAGATTGAGGAATGGTCTCGCTGTAAAGATACCAAAGACACCCAGTAAAATAGAAAACAATATGAAGATAAAGTAAAGCTGCCCGGCATCTCTGCGAGCCTCTTCGTACCTTTTGGCTCCGGTGTTTTGAGATATCAATGCTATACCGGCTGTGCCTAAACCCATCTCTACGGCCACCATCAACATAACGAAGGGCCAAGCCAAAGTCAATGCGGCTACGGCGTTTACGTTGTACGGAGCCGGCAGTCTTCCCAGCCAAATTGTATCTACAAGGTTGTAAACGGTTTGTAATATTGAGGCAACCATCATGGGCCAGCCCAACTTGAACAAAAGAGGCACTATGTCTCCGGATGTGATCTCCTCTTTGCTGGGACGTCCCATCTTGGACTTCAAAGATTTTAAAAAAGTCACTGCTCCACCACATCCTCTATGTTTTCCTGTATTCGATGCAAGTATCGTATGTACCGCTCCCTATCCACTTGACTAAAGTCTTTAAAAAGGAAGTCATCTACCTCACTCTCGATCTCACTGACGATATCTTCTATCTCGTATTTCTTATCGGTCAGATACACTCTCTTAACGCGTCTATCATCCGGATCCTTTTCCATACGAAGATATCCTTCATCAACCAACTTGTTTATCATCTTAGAGGTTGTAGATTTCGAGATGTTGATATCTTCGCATATCTCTTTTTGTGATATACCGTCCCCTTTTTTCAACAATCGGACTAAAAAAGGAAATTCACCTCTGCTGAATCCGTGAGGTTTTATCTTTTCACAGAGATGCATCACCAGTTTACGATGTATAGCGAAATGCAGCTTCAGAGTGAACTGAGTTTCCGACATATAGTTTCATTAGAAACCAAATCTATATAATAGTTTCGGTTGAAACCACTTTAGTGTACTAGACCGGCCCTACCAAGTTCTTCTCTAGTATATTCAACAGCCTCTTCAAGATCTTTTACATCTTTAGCACCGGTACAGACCATTTTACCGGTACCGAACAGCAACAATACGGCGCCGGAATCTTTAACCCGATAGACTAGACCCGGGAATTGTTCTGGCTCGTACTCTACACGTTCCAGACCAAGGACCATGGCTACCGTATTCAAATTTAAGTCTTCTTCAAGTGAATAAGTGGCAACAATATTTTGGACAGTTACCTCTATTTCATCGATGGTATCTATTCCGCCTTTGTTGAGCAATCTCTTCACTTTATTCACTCCGGCGCTAGCATCATCTACGGTTTTCCCACCGGTACATACTATCTTTCCTGTTCTGAAAAGTAATATCGATGTTTTCGGGTTTTGCATCCTAAATATCAAGCCTGGGAATACCTCCGGGTCATATTCCGCCCCATCCAGAACTATAGCTGCTTCTTCTAGGTCTAGTTTGGTCTCCAGGGACGAAGTAGCGACCACGTTCTCAATTTTAACTGAAGTCATTGAAATCTCTCCTTTTTATATCTAGAACATCGTTTACCTAATAAACTCTTCGAAAGATATCTAGTCTACTCTCTTCAAGTCTCGCTCCGTATGTCTGTCGAAGAGTCTTTTTAATTCGTTAAGTATGAATCCACTGACCATTAGTAGGGAGCCGAGTATGATAAATATAAGTGTTAGAAGACTGTATCCCACGGATAGAACTTCCCGTGTCCGGGCTATATTGATCACCCATAGACCCGAAATAAGCGCAGCTACTAAAAATGCAGTACCTGCCAATCCAAAGAATAACAACGGCCTTCTCTCGACCACCATCATTACCAGCCTGTTGAGGACCTTGAAACCGTGTTTGGCAGAACCTTCCGTATTGGCGTTTTTGATGTCTTTATATCTACAGGATATCCGTACGTTTTTCACCTTCAATCCTTTCTGATGAGCCTCTGCCAACATCTCAGATTCAACTGCAAAATCATCGTGTATCAGAGTTATCTCTTCGATGGCACGTCGCCCTAAAGCACGGAAACCACTCTGTGTGTCCCTTCCCTTGCCGCCGATGGTGGCCCGATCGAGTATGTTCTTACCGACCTTCCTCATAAAAGGCATCTCGGTGGCTTCTCCCCAACGGGTCCCTATGGCCATGTCGGCGCCGGGATTGACTACCCCGGATAATACTTCGGGTATCTCGTAGGGATCGTGTTGACCATCGCTGTCTATGAGTACCAGATAATCGTAATCTTCCTCTTTAGCATAATTCATTATGGTCTGTATGGCTGCGCCTTTGCCAAGATTATGTGGATGTTTTTTTACTACCGCTCCGAAACTTTTTGCAATCTTTCCCGTCTCATCAAGGGGGTGGCTGCCGTCGTCCACCACCAGAACTTCAAAATCGAAGGTTTTCTTTATTTTTTTCAACTTCCAAAGTAAACTACCTATGGCTATTTCTTCATTGTAGGCCGGAACGCCTATCAGCACAGATTTGTCATCCGATGGAAGATGTATCTCCTTCTTTTTCTTTGATTTCATATTACCTTCCCTAACAACTAGCTATTTCCAATATTTTCGATATAATAAATACCTTTCCCATCAGATATCGTGCTTGTAGGCGAAAACTAGAGTCACCGTAAGAACAGTTGCGATAAAGAGCCATGTATTCAAGAACCAAATCATCACGATCATGCTGTACAAGATACTCCTCTGCCCCATGGTGTATGACCTATTACCGTTAACGAACAATCTCTGGAGATAGCCTGATGGTTTCTCTTCAGCAAGTCGTTGAAGACTATCTCTTGACGAGTTAACCAAAAAGGTGATCTTTGTGAAGTTTCTCAGTGATAATAAAAAATTGAGTACCGAAAAAATCAGTGTAAACACCATGAGCCATACCGCTACATCCATTTCACCTATGAGCACCGGGAACTCAGGTATGACACCGGCTACTCCGGCGAAACCGAATAAGATACCCAGAAGTACCACGGCGGTTGTGGCCTGAAAAGTCAAAGCCATGATCAGATTTCGTATCTGATGAACGCAGAGAAGATGGTCTCCCTTCTCCAGAACGTTTTCAAACCATGTGCCTATGCAGTCATGCATCCTGGAACGCTTCGTGTCTCTTCCGGTGAACTCGGTTACAAAGAAGTAGAGGTAGTGATAGCCGAATAGGCAGCCTACGTATACTGTAACAGCCAATAGCGCTTCTAAGTTCATACTGGTATGAATAATCACAATATATATATACATTGACCTTGATTACACCTTTCAAGGTGAAAACATGCAAGAAGAAACATATCCTCAACAAGAAGAAGGGCAGGAGTGGCAGCAACCTCAGCAGCCGCCGCAACAGCCCGAAGGCCAACAGTGGCAACAGCAACCTCAACAGCAACCTATGCACCAGCCACAGCAATCCGCCGACTTCTTCGAAGGACTAGCTAGTAATAAAACACTAGCCATGGTAGTCATGCTCGGTCTGATGATAATCATGGTGGGTTCGATATTACTCAACGCCACTAATTCGATAGATGACCCGAGACACGTTATTACCATGGGTAATATCCTCATCGACGTAGGAGTATTCCTTACAGCTGGTATAATGCTGATCGGAGCATTCTACAGAGATGATTGGGGCAAATGGTTCCGTATAGCCATAGCCGGTTTCGCAATGGTGCTCATCGTTCTGGGCTATTTCTCTATCGGATTCGATTTCGGCATGGCCGGAGGCGTCGGTGGTTGGTAAAACTCAAAACCCCTTTTTCTTTATTTTTTTCCAAATCTACCCTTCAACAATCTTACAGCGATAAAAAAACCGTCTTTAGTTTTCAACTTTGATTCACCCTTTCTTGCCCGGTACTCGATGGGAACTTCGGATATCCCTTTGTCCGCTAATATATTATGAATACTAGCTTCTATCTCAAATCCTTTACCGGCGGGCAATCTACCGTTCAGTCCACCTTTCTTAAAACCTCTCATCCCCGTACAAAGGTCGGTAACCTTCACACCGTAGAGTCCGTTGGCCAGTTTAGTAAGGAGCTTGTTACCGAATCTATTCAAAGAAGACATGGCTCCTGGACATATATCTCCATCCAATCTAGAAGCAAGGACCATTGAAGCACCGTTCTGGAGTAATTCAACCATTTCTATAATCGCATCAGAAGGATAAGTTCCGTCGCCGTCGATGGTAAAGATATATTCTCCGGTACTCTCCACAAGACCTCTGCGAACGGCGGAGGCCTTACCTCCTTTCTCCAGGATCACTTCGGCACCGGCTTCGGCGGCTATACTTCGAGTACCGTCGGTAGAGCCCCCGTCTACGACGAGCACTTCTGTCTGGAAACCGGAAGAGCGTAACTCTTCCAGAGGTAGTTCATGCAGCACTTCGGCTATGCCCTTTGCTTCGTTGAGTGTCGGTATTATAACTGTTACTTTACTCATGGTCACTCCCCTTCTACGAAGTACTCGATCTCCCGCCTCTTCAGGTCGGGTCTATACTTTAGAACTATCTCCACGAATCTTTCTTTTTGTGAGGATGCGAGATTGCCGAAACGATCGTTGAACAATTCATCTTCTTCCATTTCATTGGAAATCAATCTTTTTTGTGCCTCTGTCAACTTGCATCTGGCCCCCTTGGAATGTTCGTGCCTTAGATATCTTTCCAACTCGGATAAGATATCGGTAAAATAGCCTGTTTTCTTGGCTCTGTCCGGACCTATGTTTCGGACCAACCCACAGTTATTACAGTAAGGATGCGGTGCCAATGTTGATTCTTCCTTCTCCTTCAGTATCGGCAGCCAGTCAGCGCAGGAACATTCATGTTCGCAATCGCTCTTCTTACCCTTACTATCCATGCTAAATTTTAGTATTGAGTCCTATATATCTCTTTTGGGAACATAATCGTTATATATTCACGACGAACTCACCATATCATGCCCTCATTCATGGAAAGTTTGGAAAGGGAAAAATTTCCCATCACCTACGAAGTACCTTCGCCCAGAGGAGGAAACGTTGATGAATATATAGAACGTATAGCTAAGTACGATTTCATAGATAAATTAGCTGGTTTGAACGTGTGTAACAACCCGGTTGGCAAAGTACGGATAGACCCTGCTCCCTTCTCCGGTAAGATAATACAGAAATTAGACGTAGAACCCATCGCTCATCTTACATGCAGAGATACTACTATCAGCGGACTGCAAAAATGGCTGCTGGGCGCCGACAGTCTCGGTATTCGTACACTGCTGGCCATGACCGGAGATTATGCGGTAGGGGATTATCCGGCTGAGGAAAAAATAGACACGATAAATTCACTGGAACTGATCACCGGCATCAAAAAGTATCTCAACAAAGGACAGCTGATGCCGGAACTGTCTTCCAGACAATCACGTCAGCGGAACAGGTACATGGTGGATATGGAGGAGCTGGAAAGACCTACGAACTTTACCGTCGGCGGAGTTCTACTGCCTAGACGTTCCGGAGAATCCACTTACGGAGCAAACAAGATACGTGCCGGTGCCGACTTCTTCCAGACACAGATAACCTACGACGCCGACGAGGTACTGGTTATCATAAAGGAACTGGAGGAAATTGTGGATAAGGTACCGCCTATACTGGTGAGTACCGCACCCTTTGCCACCCACGAAGAGATGGTGTTCCTTTCCGAAAACGTTCCTCAGGTAAATATACCGGGGAAAGTACAGAACAGACTATCTAGGGCACACGATTTTGCCATGGAATCCGTTCATTATGCGGTTGAGATGTACGTTAAGATAATAGATGGTCTAAAAGAGAGAGGACTCAAAACCAAGGTCGGTGCCCACATAATACCCATGAAATCCAAAGAGATGGCGGCAGAGATAGTCAAGGAGATATCTCAACTATGACCTTATATCCGTGGCCGGGAAATTTTACTACCGGTAACCCAAAGTCGCCGGTAGCCGTGGTCACACTAGACGAGAAATTTGAATTAGTCAAAGAAAAAGTCGCCATATGGGGACCCATGAAGACGGAAAATCTCGGCATAGAAAAGGTGGTAGCCAACGTGGTCTCCAATCCGAATATAAGATATGTGATAGTATGCGGTAAAGAGATACGGGGGCATAAATCCGGTGCATCATTGGTGAGTTTAGCCGAGAACGGTATAGACGAGAAAGGTAGGATCATAGATGCCCCGGGAGCGGTTCCTTACATAGAGAACATTTCCCGGAAAGCCGTCCGGAGATTCATGGACCAGATCAAGATAATGGATATGGTAGGAGTGACCGATATGGATGCGATAATGGAGGCAGTAGATGAAGCACGCGAAAAGGACCCGGGAAGTTACGGAGAACCCTTCATAGCCATCAGTATCAAAGAAAAAACCATATCCAAATTCGAAGCGGAAATGGCCCTGCATTCATCGCTGAAGGTGACTCCGTGGGGCGATATAGAGCCATTGGAGGTCGGTTAGATGTTCAGCTATACAAAAGAACAGAAAGTAAACGATATGTTGGGAAAAAAAGTCGGCGGACTACCCGGGGAGAACCCCACAATGATGCTGGGTTCGGTTTTCTACGAAGGGCAGTTCGAAGAACCGAAAGCATCTAGATCGGAAGCCGTAGAATTGATAAATAAGCAAGAAGAATTCTCAAAAGAACTTGCGCTGAATTCAATGATAGATATATTCATCTACGAAAAAAGCGAGATAGAGTGGAAGGTAAATTTCGCCCTGGACAACATAGATGGTTTCTTCTCACTGGATATGCCCGAAGCATCGGTTAGGATCGACACTTTGAAGTACCTGGAAGAACAGGATGGATTGGAGCGTACCATATACAACAGTTTGAACTTGGGAGTTACGGAAGAAGAACTAAAAGCATTGAAAGAGTGCACACCGGCCTCGGCCATCATACTGGGCTACAATCCCATGAACAATAATACACAAGGCAGACTAGATATGATCAGAACCGGAGGAACTCTTCTCGATAAAGGATTGCTGGATATGGCCAAAGAGATAGGCATCGAACACTTTCTTTTAGATACCGCCGCCACTCCATTCGGCGAAGGTGCAAGCGAATCCCTCCGGGCGGTACCTGTTTTCAAGAGCGAGTTCGGACTGCCGGTAGGGTGTGCCATGCACAACACTCTGGAATCGTGGTTGTGGTTTAACGATTATAAGGGTAAGAGTGAAGTGAGCACCACTCTCGATGCCGCCATAGACGTATTACCCGTGATACTCGGGGCGGACTTTGTGCACTACGGTCCTGCGGATAATTACCGTGAAGAATTTTTAACCATCGCTATGGTAGATAAGCTGATAGCCGAAGGTGCAGAGAGTTACTTCGGTACGGAGATAGAAAGATATCATCCCTATTATAAGATCTAATAGATATCCGGCAACTCAGAGAGGTTGGAATAGTAAATGGTTGTGGTATTACCCTGGATGTCTATTTTTAGGGTTTGAACATCCAAGCGCTCTCTGAAGACTCCGTCCAAAGAGTTTTGCCATACATGATGTATAGTGTGGAATTCCAAGGCCTCGGCCCGGGTATCCCACTCTATCAAAAATATAGACACGAAGTCATCACCGTCTTCATAATAATACAGCTTGTCTCCACCCCAACCGTTGGCACCCCGATAAGCCGAATCTTCATCCAAGAAATGGCCCAGCATGGTGTATATGTGGAATTCGCCTACGGTATAGCTGTATATTTTGTCCATACCTTCCACGGTAGGCTCCCATTCTATCTCTAGTGGCTTCTCTCCTTGAATATATTTATCGATATGCAGTATGTGTTCTGTAGACATCGGTATCCTATCGGTGTAAAGTCTGTTTACAGCTTCCCAGCCTCCTCTGGAATGCATCTCTCTAACGAATTCGTAGCCTTGTATATAAGGGAAGTAAATGATGTTTTCGAGACCGTAGGGTAGCTCATGTTCTATCTTATCCCTTCTTTCATCTAACTCTTCCAGATACATATCGAATTCTGCTGATGAAAGGCTAAAAAGGTACTCGTACTGAGTAAAGGTGGCATCTCCTTCGTATACAGCCCTCCTTGCCAGCTCTCGATCCAATGTTCTAGCATTACGATAGGATCTCAGTAAGAAATGCTGGTCCTGTAATGCATGTGTAAATTCGTGTGCTAGAACGACCCTTTCAGTTATCTCACCGGTCCCTTCTATGACGTAGACTTGTTCCAGGTAGGGTATGTAATATCCTCCCACGGCTTCACCGTATCTATCCGTATATATATTCTCGGGGTCGGATTCGATATCGAACAGGAATAGGACATCCAGCAGGACCCTTTCCTCCATTGTAAAGGAAAAATCCATCCATTCTATCAACATCTGAAACTCCTCTCGGCTCTGATATGTTACCGGCACATCCCTGAGAACTTCAAGCCCTCTTATTTTGGATACATCGTGTATAGTTAATGATACCGGTGTATACTCGTCTTCCCTGTTAAACTCCGGTAGATAGAAATATGCAAGTGAAAAAGAGAACAGTATTGAGATGACTATAAGGATAACAGCTATCTTAGTGGTCTTATCCCGCCTCGGCTCCGGTTTCCATAGATAGTCCTCCATTCCGATACGGTATAATCTCAGGAGATAATAATCCTTTCTCCCGCTAGATTTTATATATATAGACCTCTTTTTGCATTCATGGTTATTGAATCTGAGATGGTAACTACGGTGGTAGGGAGCTATCCAGCGAAGCCCTCCAATGACGAGTTGATGCGGTCCTATACTTCCAGACAAGACCCATTTCGGAATGCCATAAAAAGTGCAGTGGAAGCACAACTCTCTGCCGGTATTCAGATCGTCACCGACGGCCAGACCAGGAACGACATGATACGATTGTTCGCCTCGGGACTCAGGGGATTTCGTATAAGAGAGAGGATCAGCATGATCTCGGATATCGCATACAGAAAGCCCATAACCGTGAAGGACCAGATATTCGTTAAAGAGTTCTTACCGAAAGACAAAGCGCTAAAAGGAATAGTCACCGGACCGGTCACCCTGGTTAACAGTGTGGACAACGAGCATTATTCCGATATCTACGACGCGGTGACAGATGCTGCAGCGGCATTGAGAATGGAAGTAAAGGCACTTTCCGAAGTGTGCGACGTTATCCAGATAGACGAACCATATCTATCGGTGGAATACCCGGAGTATGCCGGAGAGGTCATCGACGAACTTGTCAGGAACTTAGATATACCTACTGCACTGCACGTATGCGGCGACGTCTCGAAGATAGCCAAAGAACTCGTTGATTTCAACGTAGATATATTAGATCATGAATTCGCTGAAAATCCCACCCTTTACGATGTGTATTCGGATATCGATCATAATAAAAAAATGGCAGTAGGTGTGGTGACCACAAGAGCGGAACTGGAATCGATCGACACCATATTTGCTCGAATACAAAGAGCTCACCAGGCCTTCGGTTCGAACTGTATGTTGGATCCGGACTGCGGTCTCAAGATGCTCCCAAAGAATACAGCCAGTGAGAAGATGAGGCGTATTGTCGCCGCAAGAGATAAGTTTACGGAGGAATTTTTATGAAAGATATAGAGGTCATCTATGCAGAAGAAACAAAGAAAGTTAAACTCGACCCGAAAAGATTTTTTGTTATATTTATCAAAGATGAAAACATCAACGTCGAACATTATAGAAACGTAAACAAAGGAGGAAAACTGGGAGTGGAAACCGGTGAATTGAACGTCATAATAAAAGGTAGATCGGCAAAGGCCATCTGTGATACTATCATACGAAAGGAACTGATCTCCCGTTTAGACCACATGGCATATGTTTCCAGGGAACTGCAGAAGGCCGAGATAGCTCTGACAACAGGAACAGAGTATGAACAATCGAGACCTTTGGAACTATGAAGTCGGCAAAACTCTTTATATATGTGAAATGCCATCACAATTCAATACATAGTAGAGGTGCAAGTTAAGTGAAGATAGAAGTACGCGAAAGACCATGGGACCTCGTATTCGTCGCCACACTAACCGTACTGCTACTTGCCGTGATAAATGGGATGCCTGACAGTATCTTCAGGATCATAATAGGTCTGCCCTATCTGTTGTTCTTCCCGGGATACGTTCTAATATCTTTTTTATTTCCCGAAGAAGAACCCCTGGATAAGATCGAGCGTATCGCACTTTCTTTCGGTCTCAGCATAGCTATCACACCTTTGATAGGCCTGCTTCTTAATTATATATGGAATATATCTCTTACTTCCATATCCGTATCGCTGTCACTGTTCATCCTAGCTTTCGCCGGACTTGCATACCTGAGAAGAGCAGCCATACCAGTCGAGGAACGTTTCAGCATCTACATAAACATTGAACGACCGCCTTGGGAGGAGTATGATACTATAGACAAGGCACTGGTCGTGGGAACGGTTGTACTGTTGATCGTATCCGGTGCACTGGCGGTTCATATAGCCACGACACCGAGGACCGGTGAGCGATTTACGCAGTTCTACGTATTGGGGGCGGGACAGATGGCGGACGAATATCCAAACGAACTCGATGTAGGTGAAAGGGGAAATATCATAGTAGGCGCCATCAACAACGAACATGGATCGGTTGATTATACGCTGGTTATCGGATTGGGAATCGATTTAGAAATGATGGGATCCCAGGGAGAGTTTCCGGATGATAACAACTTGAGTTTCCCATCTAACAATAGTTATTACTACGTTGATTTTTCGTTACAACACGAAGAAAAGATCGAGTACGATGTGAATTTTACCGTAGAGGAGACCGGTGAATACAAGCTGGTGATGTACTTGCTAAGAGACGATGAGATATACAGAAATCTTCATCTATGGATCGATGTGAGGGAGTGATAACACGGAAGAAGCACAACTGACCAAACGCGGACGGTTGTTGATACTGGTACCTATATTTATGATGGTCCTAGGGTTTTTACTGCAGAGTCCTTTCTCAGTGATATCTGCATCGGCTATACTGTCTTTGTTCGTCTATTCACGTATAAATATTTACAAGAATTTAAACAGTCTCGAGATATCGGAAAAGGTAGGTTCCGGTCTGAAATCAGTGGACGATAGATTCGTTCTCAGACAGACTATATCCACCAGACGACCGTTGAAGATACGTGGTGTATCGGTTAACGAAGAAGGTATAAAATTGGTCAAGGATAAATCCATCGATGCTTATACTCCCATGGAACTAAAACACAATATGGTCCCACGTCGGAGGGGATACCTGAAGGTGGGAGGTTTCGACGGATGGGCCTACGACCCCATGGGGCTGTACAGGATACCTTTAAAGCGGGAGCCTACGAAATCGATTACAATCCATAGCTCAAAAGATACCATACGACGTGCTCGGGCCTACGCAAAAAGAAGTCATGTGGAAGAATTGATAAAGGATTTTCATATGTACACGACCACCTCCGGCGAGCTGGAGGAGATACGGGAATACGTACCAGGAGATAGTCTGAGAAATATACACTGGAAATCATTTTCTAAATTTCAAAAGCATATGACCAAGGTTTACGAAAAGATGGCCATGGTAGAGGTACATGTATTCATGGACTGCGGTCCTTCAATGAGAAGGTACACCATCTCCGGTAGCGAGAAAATGGAACATTCCATATTTCTTACTCTGGAGATATTGAAAAAATTTGAGATCGCCGGCCACGACATAGGCCTTACCGTATATGACCACAAGAACGTCCTTTTTCATCATCCACCGGATCATCGACGCAGTACATACCAACGGATATTCGAGAGTATGTCGGCTCTACCTCCTCCTATCAAGAGTGATGGCTATGCTTCGCTGAGATACGATCAAGAAATAGACGTTCCGGCTCTTCTAGAAGCTGAGAGGGAATTCGCCAAAAGGATCGGTGGAGTTACAGGAGATACCACAGTCAAGGAACTTGCGGGAATAGTCAATGCAGTAAGGATGATGAGCGGTAAGGTGAACAAACGCTCTTTGATCATAATTATCTCAGATCTAGAGATGAACCCGGGACTCACCATAAAGGCGGTTGAGAAGCTTAAGGTTCTAGGTAACGTCGCCTGGGTCATCGTACCCTTCAGTCCGTGGTATGAAGTGGACGATGTAGACACGGAAACACTCGAGAAAGCTTACATAGATTACGAGCATCTGGAAAGAACGCTTCTTAAACTACACAGAGCCGGTGCATCCGTTTTTGAACTATATCCTCAGAAGGAAGGTTTGAAGATACTCTTGGAACGGAGGGATGATAAAAGATGAAAACAAGGGGTTTGATCATCGATGTTCTAGGTTTGTTGCTCATTCTTTCAGTCATTTATAATTCCCAAGGAGGTTACTCACCACTTATCGTGGCGCCGTTCGTCCTGATCGTTTCCCTAGGTGAGCACTTAAAGCAGGACCATCTAAAGCTCATCGGATTGATAATGTTCTCTCTTTCGGTGCCTTATGCGGTAAAGGGTGGAAGTATGGACGAAGCCGTTCCACTGATAATATTCATGTTCACCCTAGCTATACCACTTATTCACTACTGGAGATCGGTCTTATCGCCGATAATGGGTTTAGAACCGGCGGCTGCATCGGCATCAATAGTGTATTTTGGAACGGTATTCATAGCTTTTTATCTGTTGATAATATTACCGGGAGTCGACGAATATATTCTCGATATAACCAATGTAGCATCCCAATCTCTTTTGCTGATAGCTTCATCGATCCTGGCTTTTGTGATAATTTACGCAGTAGGCGGATTCAAGTATTCTTGAATTCACCTTTTGGAGCTTCGACTTTTTCTTCCAATATGTCGTCCAGAACCATATGGGTACTTACCCCCTCTAATTCTGCATCGACAGTCAGTATCAAACGGTGAGGTATCACCTTTCTAGCACTTTTCTTTACATCATCCGGGATAACGTAATTTCGACCGGAAAGTATAGCCTGGGCCTTGGAAGCATAAAGCAGATGTTCACCAGCTCTGGGACTGGCACCGAGGGCGAGTTCGTTGATAGCTCTGGTTTCCAGTACTATGTTTCGTACGTATTCGATGATGGAGTTCGAAGCGTGAGCCTTACGATAGATCCCGTACATATCTAGTCCGAATCCGTCTCCTAAGGATAAGGATTTGAACTCTTTTTCGCTATTCTTAAGATGCAGCATCCTAAGCTCTTCTTTGGGATCAAGATAGCCCATGTCCGATTTTATCATGAATCTGTCTAGTTGTGCTTCTGGTAATGGATAAACACCTTCGGTTTCGATGGGGTTTCGAGTAGCTATGACAAAGAAAGGGTCAGGCAGTGGTAGTGTGGTCCCCTCTATGGTAACCTGTTTTTCCTGCATAGCTTCTATGAGAGCGGACTGGGTCTTCGGCGGAGCTCGGTTTATTTCGTCGGCCATAAGAATCTGCGCGAATACAGGCCCCTTTCGCAGTTTGAAACTAGCCTTTTCGGCATCAAAATAGTAATGTCCAAGTATATCCGCTGGTAATGTGTCCTGGGTGAACTGAACACGTTCATAAGATAGGCCTAATACGTGGGTGAACTGTTTGATCAGTGTTGTTTTGGCAACTCCCGGGACCCCTTCTATCAGTAAGTGTCCGCCGGTCATAAGGCATACCATAAAATCTTCGACTATCTCATCGTAACCAACGACTACCTTTCCGATCTCTTTTTTAATCTTTTTAAATCCTTCGTAATGCTCTTTCAGACTGGTCAATTTAATCATCTCTTTGTGGTGTGAATCTTTCGTTTATCATCATCAGTTTATTTTCGTTCCAATCAGGGTGTTGGTTTAATAGTTTTTTCACAGGATCGCCGTCATCTGTTTGTTTATCTCTAACAAGTAGCTGTTTGATCCTTTCGTACAGTACGGTTCTTTGTTCGGGTATCATTATGAAAATCGAGGTTATCAGGGCGATGGCGACAACGCCGTAGGCAACTATATTCGATGGGTAATTCGCGGTGTAGATCAATGTATAGATTATATTTTCTTCCCTGTGACTTTCGTCGAACACGACGTTCTCTCTGTCTCTGGATATGTATCCCAAAAGGTTATTTGTAAATATTCCATTGTCTAGTTTATCACGCATGGAGTTTATCAGAATACTCGGATCCGACAGTAATATGAGTGAGCCTCGACCGTACGGTTCAACGGAGAGTACAGGAAATCCTCCCTTTGGTTCATTCTGATCCCAGATACCATTTCGATTCTTATCCAACCATGATGCTCTCGATGTGTAAATCAGGGATGTGGCGTTCTGGTCGGGCTCTATGGACGTGGGTTTGTTCATAAGGATATGGGATACATTGTTTGTGATGTGGTGTTCCCTTAGATCGTAAGCTACTACAAAATGAGGTTTCTTTTCGAATGAAAGATCGAGTACGGGATCCTTTACGAATCGAGAGCTAGTTCCATCTAGAGATTCCAAAAGGGAATTTCCTGTTCCAACATCATCCGCCAAGAGTACATTACCTCCCTCGATCAAAAAATTATGGAGGTAATCTATTTCCTGAGAATCAAAATTTCTTTTTGGCCCCAAGATAACAAAGGTAGACCGTGCAGGTTCTAAGTCGTAGGAGGTGATATCTCTTTGGACTATCTCCATATCTTCGCCGGATTCTAACTCCAGGTTGGGCGTAAATCTTCCAGTATCATAGGTACGAACGGCCAGTCTGCTGCAGCCGTTCCATCCGCTGTTGTATATGCTGAAATCCGCACTGTTGGTAACCAGTGGGAATGCCATGGAGAGTAGCAGTAAGAATAGGACAAATGCGATCGTGATTATGTAGAGAGTGATCCTTTTTGTCTTCATCTGCGTGATACCTCCTTTGTTACCTTTTTCAATGCGTTATTGAACGATTCTATCTCTGATGAGGTGATATTCTGCAGGGAGAAAAAAGCCCTCTCGAATATCATGGTTATATCCTCGATATATTCTTTTAATCCGATTCGCTCGGTAAGTTCTCTCAAGATGTCCCGATGTGTTTTTCCCTTCGTTACCCGAAGAACGCCTTTTGAATCCAACCGATGGACCAGCTCATTGTATGCTAGTGGTATGTCTTCTCTGTTCGTTGCGGTGGGCATCTTTCGCCTCGTTAAAACACTTCTAGCCGGTTCCGATGTATCTTCTTCAGGCAATTCTTCTTCATGGCGGGAGAGGTAAAACAGAAGGAGCAGTATGAGTACCAGGATGATCATCATCAAAAGGAACCAATGATCGAGAGGTATACCGAATAGTTCGTCATCGTCCTCATCATCGATACCATCATCATCATCGATACCGTCATCATCATCGATACCGTCATCATCATCGATACCATCATCATCATCGATACCGTCATCATCATCGATACCATCATCATCATCTATTCCATCATCGTCATCGATATCATCATCTTCGTACCAAGGCTCCAGAGCCTCTAGAGAATCGCCTATCACGAAGGAACCGTTCGTCATAAGGTAAACAAAGACCGGTTCTGAAATCGATTCGCGATACTCTACTGTACCTTGGAAAACACCATGTATGATGTATAATCCGTCGGTGAGCCCCATATCATCTAAAGTCGTTGTAAAAGTATAATTGCCGTCTGTATCCGTATAGCCCTCCAACTTACCTTCCTGCCACTCGAGTGATATCTCTTCGTTGGATATGCCCTGGTTGATTGAGTTATCAATAAGCCTACCCGAAAAGGTAACGGGGATGTCTGACTCGTAGAAGAAACCGGATATATCGCTTTGAAGTGATATCTCCGTAGGTATGCTTACTTCAAATTCTACGCTTGCAAATGATGACCGCATACTGTTATTCCCAATATAGGAAACATTCAGCCGGTTCGTGCCCCAATCAAAATTTTGGGTGTGATAAGATAGATTAAACCAACCGGAACTGTTGGGATGTATAGTTTCTTCAAAGGGTGCGGATAGCTCAATGTTGGAAAGATCTATAGATGCGGGAGTTTCGAAGAGTCCCGTCAAGTTCACCTTTTCGTCGTAGAAATAATATTTAGGTAGATCGAGTGTTATCCGTGTAGGATATTTCAGGACATAAATTATCGAGTCCGAGTACGTTACGTTTTCTCCTATAATGGAACCATCTTGATCATTCATATCCCAAGGTACTTCAATTATCACTCGATAATAACCGTCTTCGTCCTTTTCAACTTCCAACAATATCTCATCCAAAAGCTCCAGTAATTCGTCTATCATCGATTGATAGTAATGGATTAGATATGTACTATTGTCGATACTAAGATCGATAGGCTCGATATCAAAATAGGATTCGTCAAGGAGTTCTACACTTTTATGTATCTGCTCCAGACTTCTGTTCATTGACTGTAACTCAATCGAAGCGAAGAAAAGGGATTCTAAAGC
This sequence comes from Thermoplasmata archaeon, assembly GCA_007129655.1. Lineage (GTDB taxonomy): Archaea > Thermoplasmatota > Thermoplasmata > Halarchaeoplasmatales > Halarchaeoplasmataceae > Haladaptatiplasma. Next base: position 3,845 of record SKVC01000121.1, on the reverse strand, counting down.
CTGGTTTAGATCTGTTATCTCCGTTTGACTGGATACAACAGAATCATAAGTTTCCACTGTTTCTTTAAGGTGTTGGAGAAGCGATCGATGCGATTCGGAATATCTAGTCAGATTGACGGCTATACGATAAAATGGCATGTAAAGAGAATCGATATATTCGTAGCTGGATATTTCATCCTTTATATCGTCGATTATGAGAGTCGAGGCGACGACACTAGCCATGGCATCCTCCGAATACAGGACGGCTTCTTCGATATCTTCTTCTTTATAGCCGGCTTCACCTCCATACGGATCCACTTCCTGCCAGTAATCCACGGCCAGGGAATGGTTGAGAGAATATTCCATATACTCTAGTGTGCGATTCAAAGCCGCAAGTAGAGAACTGATATCTACATCTGCATCGTCAAAGTTCTCGTGGCTGTCGTCTCCACGTACCGTCGTGGGTATCAAGGCAGCGATTATCAAGATAAACGCCACCAAGCAGGTTACCCGTTTCCCAAACATATGAGTCAATAATCCTTCACCATGCAATAAAGCTTTTGCGATAATTTTATTATCTTTATATACATACGAAGGTTGTTCCATGAAAATATCAAAGATCACATCGAAGATAGCCGGAGCGGTGTTCATCGGTATAGGAGTTTACTTGATCGTATTCACAGAGTTCCGTAACGCCGGATTCGGAGCACTTTTCATAGGTATTTTAACTCTTTTAATTATAAATCCTGAAACCGTGGAAGACAAGGTAGCCACGGCAGAATTGGAGAGCAATGTGAAACCGATGCACGATCTGCTTTCGGACCTGAATGTAATGGGAAAAGGTGTGATGGTCGCTCCAAATAATAATTTAAAGAACACCAGGGTTTTCGTTCCGGCCGGTAAAGAACTTCGAGCTTTACCGGATCTATACGACGAGATGGTTATCGTGGCAGGAGGGGCCGGACGGTTGGGTGTTTCATTGGTACCTCCGGGAAAACCGATCTACGACGAAGCCCTTTCTCGTTTGGACACCACCATGTCGGACATAGAAGGTGCCCGGGAAGTAATGGGGATGCTCAGTCATGGTCTCGATATGGCGAAGTCGTTCAGTGTCAGGGAAGAAGACGATCTATTAAAATTAAGGATCACCCACGGTAGATACGACGATTATTGTGCAAGAGTCATGGAGAGGTCGGAGGGGATATGTGAGAAGACAGCTTGTCCGATCTGCAGTTCATACCTTATGGCTCTCACGGAAAGTATCGGTTCTCCATTAGCTATAAAAGAGTTCGAGAAGGAAGGTAAGCACGTCAAATACGATCTAGAGGTGCTTGAATGATCATATCCCAAAAGATAGCCGCTTCCCTGACGGTTTGGACGGCTGTTTGGGTGGTTATCGTCGGCTCCCACGATATAGAGCTCTTTGGTATATTGATGTTGATAGGATTGCTGATAACACGGGAGCTCACCACTTCTTATACCGATCAGGAAACAGGAGTAAAGATGGATGCTCTTATATCTATAGGCATAATACTGTTCGTTGTAGTTATTTCACACAGAGTGTTGAGCATCCTGGGTATATTCTAGATCATTGGTAAGCTTTTGGACCCTTTGTTTTACCCTTTTCGTCCTTCTTTTCTTTGATCTTATTCAGCGCTTCGGTGAAGTGCTTTTGTTTCACCGTGGTTTGCTTGATACGCTCTTCATCCATATCTCCTCCTGAGGCAACGAATTCCCTTATCGCCAGGAGCAGAGCTTCGTTGCATATAGAGGCTATGTCGGCACCGCTTAGGCCTTCCGTATTCTTGGATAGTTTTTCCAGGTTTACGTCGTCAGACAACGGTTTTTCTCGTGTATGGACTTTCAATATCTCCGATCTTGTTTCATTGTCCGGAAGACCGATGGTTATGCGCCGGTCGAATCTACCGGGTCTCAGCAAAGCTGGGTCGATGATATCCGGACGATTGGTGGCGGCGATCACAACCACATCATGCAGTGATTCTAGACCGTCCAGCTCGGTGAGCATCTGAGATATGACACGTTCCGATGTATGAGAATCAGAGCTGGAACCTCTGATGGGTGCCAAAGCATCTATCTCGTCGAAGAAAACGATGGTCGGAGCCGCCTGTCGTGCCTTTCGGAAGGTTTCGCGTACCGCTTTTTCGCTTTCTCCGACCCATTTAGAGAAAAATTCCGGTCCCTTTACCGATATGAAGTTGACTTCGCTCTCATTGGCAACCGCTTTAGCGAGTAGTGTTTTACCGGTTCCCGGTGGTCCGCTGAGCAAAATACCCTTCGGGACTTCGGCTCCCATGTGTTTGAATAGGTCGCTGTATTGAAGAGGCCATTCGATGGCTTCCCGAAGTTCTTGTATAACGTCTTTTAGTCCTCCCACGTCTTCCCAGGTGACGTCCGGTGTTTCTATAATCACTTCCCGCATCGTTGAAGGGTTCATCTCCCGCAGAGCGATGTTGAAGTGGCTTCTTTTTACCTTTAATTTCTCTAGACGTTCAGCCGGTATCTGAGCTAGATCCAAATCTAGATCCGGTAGTATCTCCCTTAGTGCTAGCATGGCTGCTTCCTTGGCAAGTGCCTCCATGTCCGCTCCTACGTATCCGTGGGTAAGACCGGCGAGCTCATTCATATCAACGTCCTCGTCTATGGGCATCCCTCGTGTGTGTATCTCAAGAACTTCCTTTCTACCTTCCTTGTCTGGCATCCCTATCTCTATCTCTCTATCGAAACGTCCGGGTCTGCGAAGAGCCGGGTCGAGGGCGTGGGCCCTGTTGGTCGCTCCTATCACTATGACCTTTCCTCTGGCCTTCAAACCATCCATGAGAGAGAGCAGTTGTGCGACTATTCGCCTCTCGGTCTCTCCGGTGACTTCGTCCCTTTTCGGTGCTATCGAATCGATCTCATCTATGAATATGATCGAAGGTTGGTTACTCTCTGCTTCTTCGAAGATCTCTCTCAATCTCCCCTCACTTTCACCGTAGTATTTTGACATTATCTCCGGTCCGCCTATGTTGAAAAAGTTAGCGTTCGTTTCACTAGCCACCGCCTTGGCCATGAGGGTTTTTCCGGTACCCGGTGGTCCATGGAGCAGTACGCCTTTCGGTGCTTCGATGCCTACCTTATCGAAGAGCTCGGGATGTCTCAAAGGAAGCTCTACCATCTCTCTCACCCTTTCGATCTCTTTGTCTAGACCGCCGATATCTTCGTATGATACCTTGGGAACCATGGCTAGTTCTTCTTTGCTCACAGGCTTTTCGGAGATCACAACTTGAGTATCAGGCTTGATTATCACGGCATCGGCGGTAGGAGAATATGATTTTACTATGAGTTCGATCCTTTTGCCCATCACATTTAGATTGATGGAGTCTCCTTTGGTTATAGGTCTGTATTTTAATACTTCTTTACGAAGATATTCTTCGCCTCCCATCAACCGGATTTGTTCCGTAGGTGCGAAGGTTACTTTCTCAGCAGCTTTGGCTTGGACCTTTTTCACAGCTACTTTTTCATCTATCTTTACGCCGGCGTTCCTTCTTGTCGGCCCATCGATCCTGATCATACCGGTGTTTCTATCATCTTCGTCGGCCGCCCATACTTTAGAAGCGGTTTGTTTATCTCCGATGATCAGTATTATGTCTCCACTTTGTAGACCGAGCTTTTCCTTTACCGCAGGGTCTATTCTGGCCAATCCTTTTCCAACGTCTTGGGATTTAGCTTCGGCAACCTTTAGGACTTTTTCGCCTGTCTTCATTTTTCCACCTTTATTTCAACTATACAACGAGCTGTTGTAATGTATATGTTGTATAATGTTTATAGGCACTATTTAAAGTTTATGTTAAAAAAAAGTAGCGGGG
>SKVC01000090.1 GCA_007129655.1 Thermoplasmata archaeon | reverse complement strand
TTGAAGGGAAAAACGGCTATCGTAACCGGAGCTAGTGCGGGTATCGGTAGAGCCATATCATTAGCCTTAGCTAAGGAGGGATGCAGAGTAGTTCTGTGCGCCAGAAACGAAAAGAGGCTGAAAGATATCGCCGAAGAGATCGGTAACGACACTCTGATCATACCCACCGACATAAGGAAAGAACTAGATGTGAAAGATGCGGTCAATAAAACCATAGAACACTTCGGTGGTATAGACATATTGGTGAACAACGCAGGTATAATTCGTTACGGAGACATGGAAGATTTTTCCACCGAAGATTACAGAGCGGTGATGGAAACGAACGTCGACGGCACTTTCTACGCCACCAGAGAGGCGCTACCGCACATAAAAGAATCCAAAGGGAATATTGTTTTCGTAGGCAGCTTCGATTCCAACCATCCCAGGTCTTTCAATCCCATATACACGGCGTCCAAGTGGTGGGTCAAGGGCTTCGCCCACAGCGTAGAAGCGATCTTCGGAAAGGATGGTGTGGCCGTAACACTGGTGAATCCTTCGGAGGTAAGAACGGAGATCCCGTCGGAAGAAGGTATTTCTTACAAAGATAAATATGACGAAGGAGAGATGCTGGAGCCTGAAGAAGTAGCGGAGCTCGTTATCTTCGCTCTAAAGCGCTCTAAGAATGCAACTCTCAGCCAAGTGGACATATATAGGCGGGATAAACTGGCCGATTTTTTCTGATCAATCAGAACTCAGTTCGTCGAAGACCGCTTTGACGCTTTTGCCGGTTTCGTCGAGTATTTCCTGCCACGCCTGGTTATCCGGAGCAATCCCAAGCAATTTTGCTATCTTCATTATCGAGACGTGGTATACTACCTGTACACCGGGTTCTTCTTCCCAGATAACCACGTTACAGGGAAACAGGCCTCCTATCTTCGGAGTTTCATGGAGGGCTTTATCAGCCAATCTGGGATTACAGGCACCCAGTACATAGTAAGGAGCATGGTCGACTCCGAGTTTTTTGTTAAGAACTTCAGAAGGTGAAAATTCCGCTATCGTACCGAAGCCGTTCTTTTTACAGACCTCTCTGACGTACTCTACGGCTTCGTCGTGTTCCATTTTCAATCTAACAGTATTCTCACCGAAATCTTCCGGATCTATCTTCATTGACTCAACCTCTTAGAACTACATCCACACCGTTCTCGATGGTATTATCCACCGGACATCGGGATTGTATAGTTTTCAAGAAAGAAGATAACTCATCTTCGGGGATCCCTTCGATCTCCTTTACATTCACACGGATGCTTTGAAAACCTACGGGGATTCCCTCTTTGCCCATGACTCCTCTAGGGTCCAAGTCACCTTCTATCTCCAGTTTAAACTCTTTAAGGTCGTATCCCATCTCTTTGGCAACGATGGTAGCGGTAAAATCCAGGCATGCGCCTAGAGAGCCCAGGAATACTTCTACCGGGCTGGGGCCTGTGTCGGTTCCTCCGACTCTTTTCGGCTCATCTATAGTGATGGAAAAATCCCTCATATTTACTTCGGATCGGAATCCAGTCTTTTTAGTGAGTTCCGCTTTGTATGTATTTAGTATCTCTCTTCCCATGTTATCATCTCATCTATAACGGGTTTATAGTATAAAAGTATCTCTTAGAAAACCAAAATACTTTTATAGCTTGAAAGGGTTACATTTATGTCAGACGGTTCGTCTGACTTATAATGGATGGGATTCATTATGCACTCAAATCTAGGAAAGCTGCGGTTAACGAGACCTGAAGTAATGGGAGGACGATTCAGTTGTATCTGAAGAACGTATATATGGAGAATTTTAAATCTTTTGGTAAGAAGAAAAAGATCCCGATCAAAGAGGGCTATACAAATATCACCGGTCCAAATGGCTCCGGAAAATCAAATATCGGAGATGCCATACTGTTCGTTCTCGGACCCAAGAGTTCAAAAGAGATAAGGGCCGGTCGTCTGACAGATCTTATTTTTAACGGTGGTAAGAAGGGAAAACCTGCTGATTTCTGCCGTGTGAGTCTGACTTTTGAAAACGGTGATAAGACTATACCACTCAGCGAAGAAGAAGTTACCTTTACTAGGAAAGTGAAGCGTTCCAACAACAATATAGGCTACAATTCTTATTTCTATATCAACGGACGTTCTTCATCACTAGGCGAGTTCCAGGAACTGCTCTCCTATGCAAGGATTACATCCGACGGATACAATCTCGTGCAGCAGGGCGATATATCCAAGATAGTCGAGATGAGCGACTTAGAAAGGAGGAGGATACTCGATCAGATATCCGGTATAACCGATTACGATAACGAGATCGAAAAGGCAGAAAAGAACAAAGAGGAAGTGGAAGCCGACCTGGAACGTATAAATATCATATTGGACGAGATCTCAAAGCAGGTAAAAGAGTTAGAGGCCGATAGTCAAGAAGCGCTAAAGTACAAAGAATTGTCAGACAAAGCTGGTGAAGCTAAGAAAATGAAGGCCTGGAAGACAAAAAAAGGAATAGAAAAGGATATCTGCAC
>SKVC01000045.1 GCA_007129655.1 Thermoplasmata archaeon | reverse complement strand
CTGGCCCACTATCACTCGTATATCGTCTCCCGCATCCGCTTCCGGTTTGGGAGGAAAAAAGATCTGCACACTGGCAGCAGTTACCATCACAAAACAGAATACACTCAATATCTTCAAAGCTCTCGATTTCATCAGATTACCTCTTTAAAAAGTTAGAAAACGTTTCCAACATATATTATTTGCGCTCAACCGAGTATGTCAAGTTTTGCAGGACTCGGTCCTCCGCTCACTCGAAGCAAGTTCTACTGGAAAATTAAAATTTTCCATCGATCTTTATAATTTTCAGAGAAAATTCTGAAACATCTCGTAATTTTAGTGATTTTTGATTATTTCATAAGAGTCAATTTCGCCCGATGACTTAACTTGTGAAGTGTCGTTTGTGTATTTGATATTTTTTGCAAATCTAGATTGCCCATCTTATACACAATATACGGATCTTCGCCACAAAGTCGTTTACCATCTCTTGCTGTCGCGTAATATTTATCTCGCAATATTATATAGTTGTATTATTACTTTATGTTGCATAGCTTCGCATCTTAAGGTTTACAATAATTTATCCGAATATATTACTCCGATTTCAACCGCAAGTTACCGGCCCTGAGGAACAGCAGCACGAATACGACACCGTTGAACACTGCAAACAGGTACATCCTGAAGTACAGACTATATGCGATGCCCTCAGAAGTAACAAAGATAGGTATATTTAGTAAACATGCTGAATATAATCTTGAGTATTATTATGATCTTTCAGATGTGGTGTTAGCTAGAGGCAGAGGTTACTGGGTCCACAACGGTGCCGGCGAAACGGTGGTCTGGACCGTAGATCATTGAATTTCAACTCCACTCATGGTGATGTGTCCGTTAATAACAAGGCTTGCCTACCGTGGCTAAAAACATCTGTAGATCAGTATTTCAGCAGGAAAACCCACACCGGAACAAAATATATCCTCTTTCCGTCGATCTTTTTCGTCTCGTAACTTTCCTTGGTAAGTACTATCCCCTCATCCACGAGGTATTTGTCCATAAAACTCAACAGACCCTTTAGATCGCCGTCCCGGATCTTTGAAGTATATTTTACTTCCATAGGTATAAGATCATCGCCTTTCTTAATCACAAAATCAAGTTCGTATACCGATCTCCAGTAAAATACGTTCTTGGAAAATACCGCCGATCTTTCGGAAACGATGTTGGAACACACGATACCTTCTACGATCGATCCGATCTTCTTCCTGTCAGTAAGGATGCTCTTACCGCCCCCTCGAACGGCGTTAAGTATCCCACTATCGGATACGAATAATTTTTTTTCAGCCCTTTTGCTTCTCTTCGGGCTCTTCGAGTAATACTCCACGATATTTACTAAACTCGCTATATCGAGATAACCTAGGTAGGTCTTCACCGTTTCCACCCTGCAGTCCAGCATATCGCCTATCTTGGAGTAATTCGCCCTCTGTCCGTGGGTATTTGCGATATAGTAGAACAGTTCTTCCAACGTCCTCGTATCCCTTATATCGAATAGTTCCATGAGATCCCGGTAAAAGACAAGGCCTACGTAGTCCTCCTTTAACCACTTATATGCCTTGTGTGGCTCCTTGTGGAATGTTTCGGGAATACCACCGTAGAGTATGTAATCATTGAAAAGTTTCTTTAATTCCCTGTCGTAATGTTTCACCTTGATCTTCACATCCTTTGAATCGATCCGTTTCAGATCCATGCGTGAAAAATCAAGATCCGTCAAGAATTTTTTCAAGTCCCTATCTCCGTTGTATTTGCAGTATTCCCCGAACGAAAAGGTGCTTGTTTCGAAAAAGGATATCCTCCCGGTCAAGCTTTCGGATGTGTTTTTGTATATCAATTTGCCAGAGGAGCCGGAGACTACAAATTTGATATCTTCGTTCCGATCATAGAAACTTTTTACCCACCTACTCCAATCCTTAACATACTGTATCTCATCTAAGAATATGTACCGTCGACCTTCGATATCGTACATCTCTTTGTGAACCTCCGCTATCTTCTTGATTATCTCTTTGTCATCACTCATTATGGGGTTGTCGAAAGTATACATCAATATCCTTTTCGGTTCTACACCAGATCCCAAAAGATCATCTATCAATTGGTACATCAATGTAGTTTTACCCGTTCTTCTGGCACCGATGATCCCACATATATGTTTCTCTTCCATAAACTCCGCGAGTTCGACGAAAATCTCTCTTCTGTACTCTTCCAGATGCGAATCACTTACTCTATCCGTTTCCCACCAGTAATTCGCCCTGATCAGCTCTTCCATCACCGTCTCTTTAGACACCATATATGTCCTTTAGCAAGGGTATGATATATAAGTATTACGGTTGTAATAGGAAAATTATCGCATAATTCAACGGTTGTAATAGTATGATATCAAGTATGATCGTATGTACCAACTTACCTTGATCTCCAAAATGACCGGGGCCGTACAAGGATGTAATTACAAGGGTAGTTGTTGAAACACAGAGAACCTAATAATAAGAAAAGTCAACTTGAAAAAAAGGTTCTGAATAGCTGATGTAGTGAGCTATTGAGGACAGTGGCTTGCTTATTTTACCTAACCTTACCTCATGTAACAGCCGCCCGGTCCATAGAATATTCGAGGTGTTCTTCCGAGTCGATGATCTCTTTCAGATGATCTACCGTTTGCCACAGTTCGTGATAGGTATTGTACAGAGGGGAAATCGCCAGTCGAAGAACGTTAGGAGGTCTGAAATCAGTGACTACGCTCCTGTTGTACGATGCCAGGTTTATCCGGTAGGTGTCCTCTCTTTCCAAGGCAACGTGACCTCCCCGTTTGTTTATATCCCTTGGTGTACCAATATGGAAGTTATATGGAGGTTCACTAAGTACTCCGTCCACCAGGTCCATTAGGTACGACGTCATGGCTTCGGATTTTTTCCTTATGTTATCGATTCCTGCATCGAGAAGAACGTCGAGAGCTCCGTCAACCATGGCAAAACCCGGGATACTCGGTGACGAAATCTGCAGTCCGCCGGCGCTTTTTTCCGATCGGAAATCCAAGAGCATATCGAATTGTTTCTTCTTAACGTATCCGAACCAGCCGGCCAGCCCGGGTTCTTTATCAAAATGTCTTTCATTGATGTACAAAAAGGCCGGGCTTCCAGGACCGCCGTTCATGTATTTGTAGCTGCACCAGACTGCAAAATCGAGGTTCCAATCATCGAATTGATGCGGTACTACGCCAACGGAGTGTGAACAATCGAATCCGATCAGGATATCCCGTTTATGCGCCTCCTTAGTGAGGTACTCCATATCCAGAAGTTGGCCGCTTCTGTAAAGCACCGAAGGCAGTAAGATCAAGTTCACTTTTTCAGACATCATTTCCACTATCTTCTCTTCATCGAGGGTTCGGCTATCGTCGCTCTCTATAAGTAAAAGCTCTTTTTCGGGATCTAACCCTTTGATTTCTATCTGACTTCTCAATGCGTAGATGTCGGTGGGAAAATTAAGCACGTCGGCCATGATCTTCGTTTTCTTTTTAGGTTTGTAAAAGGTGCTCACCAGTTGGTGTATGTTGACTGTGGTGGTTCCGGTACATACAACTTCTTCCGCCTTAGCTCCCACCAACCTAGAAGCTTTCTCGCCTAACTTCTCGGCGTAATAGAACCAGGGTGGGTCGCCCCCCAGCCATCCCTTGATACCCATTTCCCTCCATTCCATCATAACTTTTTCAACGTTACTTTCAGCCTTTTTACACATCAAACCTAAAGAATTACCAAGGAGGTATATCACACCTTCAGGTATGTAGAATCCGTCCCGATATTCGGATAGTTCCATGCTTCGGTCCAATTCTTTAGCGTAACTTTCTGATATATCGAACATCATCGATGGTATGCGTGTACATTATAATATTTTTACCGTATCATGTTTTTACAGCGGTAAAACACCTTTCCATATCATTTAAATCGTAAAGCGATATATTCTCATCTTTATTTGCCTCTTTGATCAAACCGCTTGTAAAACTCGATTTCGAGAACAATATGTATTCTTCCGTACGATCATCGCTCAACCATCTTACATTTTTAGCCTTTTCTTTCAGGTCTTGTAATAAACTCGTTCCGACTTTATTATTACTCCATTTACATTCACCAAAATAGATATGCTTATCCCTTTCATTAAGAGCCACAACATCAATTTCTTCTTCCTTGTACCACCATTTTCCGATCTTAGTGAATCTTATCTTGCCCTCGAGTTTAGATATTTCTCTTAAAAATTCGATGCATACATTTTCGAATTTTCTTCCCACATATCTGTCAAGCCCGGGCATTACGTGGTCGTCAACAAATTCGTCATACCCCTTTTCAACATCGGAAAGATGGGGACTCAAGAACCGAAACCAGAAGTCAAAAAAGTTATCCGATATCTCATATATACCTCTCCTAGATTTTTTTTCTCTATCTGTGACAGGAAAAATGTGACTTATCAATCTAACTCTTTCCAATTCACCTAGATACTTTGGAACGCTCTGTAACGGTATCTTTGTGCTGTCGGATATGGCTTTTGGCGTAGTGTGGCCTGAGGAAACAGATTCCATTATTGAAAAATATCGGTTGGGTTTCCGAAATTCCTGTCTCAAAAGGATATAAGGTTCTTCATGCAGTATCTCAACATTTCTACATATTTTTTCCTTGATGTTATCCCTCAACGTGGATTCGGTGATCTTTTGAAGGTAAAATGGTATGCCTCCGAAAACAGAATAATATCGTATTTCTTCCTGAAAATTTGTTTTTGGTAGCATCTTTCTTGCATCTTTGAATTTGAACTGTTTTAGGTCTATCTGTCCGGTTCTTCTACCGTACAATGGGTTTTTGTATGATTTCAAATCTTCCATCATACCTATGGATGAACCACAAAGTATGACCATCAAATTTTTATTTTTTAGGTACTCGTCAACAAACTTCTGGAAGTAGGATGGTATGGAATTGTTTTCTTCCATAAGATAAGGGAATTCATCTATTACAAGTATGGTTCCCTCTGGTGCCTTTTCAGTAAAATATTGAAAGAGGTCTTCCCATTCACGAATGTATGGTTTTATCCCTCCAAAATAATTTGAGATGTCGTTCCCTATACCTTCCAATTGTTTTTCCTTGTCTTCCAAGGAGGAAAGGCAGTAAATAGATGGTTTATCATGTATGAATTTCTTTATCAACTCTGTCTTACCCACCCTCCTTCTTCCATATATGATTATAAGTTCAAAACCCTCCGAACGGTATTTTTCTTCGAGAAACGCTAATTCTTCCTCTCGATCTACGAAATTTATTAACATACTCGTAAGCAATATACTCGTAAGTATATATACTTGACGGTTCAATCCCCGATCCGATAACTACCGTATCATGATCAACAGCATCTTGAACTTGCTCAGAGCCTCCACGGCGTGTGGCTTGTTTGCAGGCATGGCGATGGTCTCTCCACGACTCAATTCGTATCCCTCGCCTTCGATGGTCACCTTGACTTCGCCATCTAAGACCTGTAGAAACGCGTGATGTGGTGCGGTATGCTCACTCAGACTCTGACCTTCGTCGAAGGCGAACACCGTTAAAGTACCGGTTTCTTTGTCTATCAACGTCTTGCTGACGATTGCCCCGTCCTGATAATCGATCAAGTCTTCCATTATGAATCCGCCACCCTCTAATTCCGAGACTATATCTCTATCCTTTGTCATGATTTCACTCTAACAACAGCACGGCAAAACAAGATAAATAATTTGTGTAGAGCGGTGGGAAAAGATAATTAATCAAGGAGCTTATTGGCGGGATATCATATAGGTGATATCGTGGTAAAGAAAGCAATAGTACTGGCAGCCGGTGTGGGTAATAGGCTAAAACCCATAACCGATGCGATCCCCAAGGAGATGATACGGGTTGGTAGGAGACCTGTGATCGAGCACGTACTGAAGGTTTTGAAGGCCGGAGGTATAGAGGACGTCCTGATAATCGTCGGATGGAAGAAACACGCTCTAGTGGATTATCTGGGCTCCGGTAAACGCTTAGGGCTGAAAATATATTACAGGATGCAGGAAGAACCCTTGGGTACCGCCCATGCTGTATCTCTCGGTGACGATTTTATCGGTGATGAAGATTTTGTTATAATGTACGGTGATAACTATATCACACCCTACGATACCATGGACAGAATAATCAAATTCCATAAAGAGAAGAAAAGTACCGGCACCCTGGTATTGAATCCGGTGGAGGACCCGAGAAGATTCGGTGTGGTCCAGATGGATGAAAATAACCAGATCAACGGGATGATCGAAAAGCCCACATGGGAAGAGGCCGAACCCTACAAGCTCAATGACCATTGGCTGAATATCGCTGGGATGATGGTGTTGAACGGAAAGATATTCTCCTACATCGAAGCTACGGAACCCGGGAAGAATGGAGAATTGTGGTTAACGGATTCCATCGAACTCATGAGAAAAGGCGGTAACGGCCTTTACGGCTACATATTCACGGGAAAACGCTTCGATATAGGCACATTCGAGTCATTGCGTGAAGCCGACGAACTGGAGATGGAGCGTATCGCCGAAGAGGGGGAATACGAATGAGCATGATGGTAACAGGCTCTGCAGGATTCATCGGATTCCACGTGGCTAAGACACTGCTGGAACGTGGAGAAAAGGTGGTAGGTTACGACAATGTAAATGACTACTACGACCAGGACCTAAAGTGGGCGCGGAACTCCATACTGGAAGGATACGACAACTACAAGTTCTATCATAAAGATCTCTGCGATTACGAATCCTTAGAAAAAACCTTTGACCAACATAATATCACAAGGATGTGTCACTTAGCAGCCCAGGCAGGTGTTAGGTACTCCATCGATAATCCGCAAGCATATCAACGTTCGAACCTAGAGGCCTTTACCAACGTACTAGAAGTCTGCAGACACAAGGAAGTGGATAACCTGGTTTTCGCATCTTCTTCCTCAGTATATGGCGGATGTACCGAGATACCGTTCTCGGAAGATTACGATATCACTCATCCGATATCATTTTACGCGGCAACCAAGGTAGCCAACGAAGTGATGGCACATTCCTATCATCATCTTTACGGTATACCGTGTTCCGGTCTTAGATTTTTCACGGTTTACGGACCCTGGGGTCGTCCGGATATGGCCATGTATCTATTTACGGAAAATATGCTTCAGGATAAACCGATAGACGTTTTCAATTACGGGAACATGAAGCGTGATTTTACCTACATCGATGATATCGTTAGCGGTGTGATCAGTTCTATAGACAATCCCTTCGATTATGAGATATTCAACCTGGGTAATCACACAACGGTCAATCTGATGTACGTGATAAATAAATTGGAAGAGGCTTTAGGCATCGAAGCGAAAAAGAATATGCTCCCCATGCAGCCGGGAGATGTAGAAAAAACCTATGCGGATATATCAAAGGCAAAAAATATGCTCGGATTCGAGCCGAAAACCAGTGTGGAAAAGGGCATAGAGCATTTTGTGGAATGGTACAAAAAGTACCACGATCTAATTTAAAGACCGACGCCTAAGTATGTCACACCGTCTAATTTACTCGGATCCAGAAGTCGGCGCCCGTCCAGCACAATTTTATTCTTCATAACGGCAAAATCATCGGATGTCAATTCTTTAAATTCCTGCCAATCGTTCTGTATTATACAGGCATCAGCACCTTCGAGGGCTTCCTCCAAATCACCAGCGTAGTCGATGTAATCCACGACGAAAGAAAAATTTTTCATGGCTTCTGGATCATAACCGACTACCTCAGATCCCCTTTTAACCAATTCCTTCACCATGGGCAGTGCTCTGGTCTCCCGGATATCATCGGTTCCGCCTTTGAAGGCCAAACCGAGTACGGTAACTTTCTTATCTTCGAGAGAACCCATATTTCTTTCCAACATGTCGATGACGTGTACCGGCTGTTCTTCGTTCACTTCCAATACAGCATCCAAGAGATGACTGCTCATACCCAGTTCGTGTGCATATTTAACCAACGCTTTTACATCCTTGGGGAAGCAACTACCCCCGAAGCCGCAGCCGGCGTTCAAGAAATCGCGATTGATCCTGTGGTCCAGCCCCACTCCTCCCATAACATCGTATACGTCTATACCGGTTTCTTCGCAGATGCGTGATACTTCGTTAGCAAAGGATATCTTGGTTGCCAATAATGCGTTGGACACGTACTTTATCATCTCTGCGGTTCTAAGGTCGGTGTATACCTTTGGTGCAGGAAATTCTTTGTAGACTTCGGCGAGGATCTCCATGCTCCTTTTGTCCAAAGCACCGATGACCACCCTATCTGGTTCCATAAAGTCCTTCAGCGCTATTCCTTCCCGTAGAAATTCTGGGTTCATAGCCAGTCCGAAATCGTCGCCTACCTTTTTACCGCTGCTTTCCAGCGCTCTAAGAACAAGTCCGTCGGTGGTACCTGGTTTAACTGTACTCTTAACGCAGACGACGTGATAATCATCCTTTTTAGCAAGAGCTTCAGCGACGTCCTCCGCTGCTTTTTCTATATAGGAAAGGTCCTGTCCGCCGTCTTCTCCTGAAGGGGTGCCTACGCAGATGAATGTTATATCGGTTTTAACAACCGCCCTGGCGGTATCCGTAGTTGCTTTTAGCTTACCGGAAGTTACCAACACACCTAGCAATTCTTCCAAACCTTTTTCATATATGGGAGGTTCTCCGCGGTTTATCATCTCCACTTTCTCTTCATCGATATCAACACATAACACGTCATGGCCAACCGATGCAAAGCCTACTCCGCTCACCAGTCCTACATATCCCGTACCTATCACACTTATACGCATGAAAGGTTCATCGTGCAGGATGTTATTAATGTTTTTATTACTTGAAATCTAATCATTTTTTAAAATCATTAAAACTTATACGAAAGATATTTACCGATTAAACCGTTCCTTGAGGGTGATTAAGATGACTGGTAGGTTACAGCCGGATACTGTAGTATGCGTGGTAGGTCTAGGTTATGTAGGATATCCTCTAGCAAAACTACTGTCCAAACACTTCGATGTGATCGGTTACGACGTTTCCGAGAAAAAAGTAGAGAGCATGAAAGATGAGACTTTTACAGCCACACAAGATCCTGCGGTTATCGGCAAAGCAGACTACATATTGGTCTGCGTTCCGACACCGGTGGCCAGATCCAAGAATCCGGATCTGTCTTACATCGAATCATCAAGCAAGACCGTTGGTAAATACATGAAGAAGGGAGCGGTCGTGGTATACGAAACCACCGTGTATCCCGGTGTGACCGAAGAATTCGCCGTACCTATATTGGAAAGTGAATCCGGTATGAAGTGCGGTGAAGATTTCTTCGTTGGATACTCACCGGAAAGGGTGAATCCCGGAGATGCGGAGCACGACGTAGACGGAATCGTTAAGGTAGTATCCGGTATGAACGAAGATATCACCGACCGATTGGCGGAATTGTACGGTAAGATCACAGAAGTCTACAAGGCGGAGAACATAAAAACCGCAGAAGCCGCCAAGGTGATAGAGAACGTTCAGAGAGATCTGAATATCGCGTTGATGAACGAACTTTCAATGATATTCAACAAGATGGGTTTGGATACGAATGCAGTTCTCGAAGCCGCTGCGACCAAATGGAATTTTCATCGTTACAGCCCAGGTCTTGTAGGCGGACACTGCATCCCGGTGGACCCTTATTATCTAGTTTACAAGGCCAAAGAACTTGGGCATCATCCTCAAGTGATCCTCGCCGGCAGGGCAATAAATGATAACATGCCCAAGCACGTCGCCGAGATGGCTATCAAAGGTATAAACTCCGTGGGTAAAGTGATCAAGGGCTCAAGCTTACTGG
>SKVC01000052.1 GCA_007129655.1 Thermoplasmata archaeon | reverse complement strand
GGATATAATAAAGGCCGCTGTGGAAAATTCAAAGCTTGTGATCGCACAGGTAAATCCACGTATGCCCCGGGTACACGGAGATACCTTCATCAATGTAAAGGATATAGATTACCTCGTTAATAAGGAGGAAGAATTGCTAGAATTCGAACCGGTTACTACCGGTGAAACTGCCAAACAGATCGCAAAACACGTTTCCACACTGATCGAAAACGGAGCCACCCTGCAGATAGGATACGGTAACATACCCAATGCGATCATGGAGCATCTGGATCAAAAGGAAAACCTGGGGATACACACCGAGATGCTATCTGAGGATCTGGCCAATCTGATAGACAACGGTGTTGTCACAAACAGAAAGAAGAGCATCAATCCCGGAAAGAGTGTGGCATCCTTCTTGATGGGTACCCGAAAGCTCTACGACTTCGTTGATGACAATCCGGCTATCGAGTTAAGACCGACCGACTACACAAACGACCCATTCACCATCGCCCAGAATTACAAGATGACGGCCATCAATACCGCATTACAAGTAGACCTTACCGGTCAGGTATGCGCCGATTCACTTGGATACAGTTTCTACAGCGGTATAGGCGGCCATGCGGATTTCATGCGGGGTTCCACTTACGCAGAAGACGGAAAGTCGATAATCGCCCTATCGTCAACTGCACAAAACGGAGAAGTATCAAAGATCGTATCTCATCTTAACGAAGGTGCGGGAGTTGTCACCACCAGAGGAGACGTGCAGTACGTAGTAACAGAATACGGGATCGCATATCTCCACGGTAAGAACATACGTGAACGTGCCATGGAACTGATCAACATAGCACATCCTAAGTTCAGAGAGCAATTACTCAAGGAAGCAAAAGAGCGTAACTTGGTCTTCAAGGATCAGATACTTGTGATCGGGGAGGAAGGCAGATATCCCGAAGAATTAGAGGTTATCAGAGAAATAAATGGTAAGGAATATCAGATCAGACCCATGAAGCCGACGGATGAAGAGTTACTCAAAGATCTTTTCTACGCACTCTCGGAAGAAAGCAGGTACCGAAGATTCATGAGTCCCAGGAAGGACATGCCACACGAACGAAGACAGGACTTTGTCCAGATCAACTACAACAAGGAGATGGCACTGGTAGTAATAGACCTAGAGGTAGAAGGACCGGACAGGATGGTCGGTGAAGCGGATTATAGGATCAAAGAAGGTCAGAATGTTGCCGAGGTATCGATAATGATAAGAGACGAATACCATGGTCTCGGCATAGGAACCGTTCTCCTGGAATATCTAACTACCATCGCAAAGAACCGTGGTCTATACGGGTTCACCGCTGAAGTTCTGGCTGAGAACAAAAAGATGCTGCGGGTCTTCGAAAAGATGGGATACGATATAGATAAAAAGAGAAGATTCGGAGAATATGAATTAAGGATGAGGTTCGTATGATATGAGTAAAATCAAAGAGAAAATTATAGTATTATCGATCCTTTTCGCATTCCTTTGCATATCGGTCAATGTTTCCGGATACGAGGGAGCGGAACCGATTTGGACAGATGAAGATTGGAATTTAAAAGGTCCGAATAACATACATTCACCACCCGTTCCGTCCCATGCATCGAATGTACTTTACCTCACTGGTGATAATGGAGATGGTGTAAGTAATTTTTACTCTGTAGATCTTTCAAGTGGTTCCCCGGAGCCTAGACGAATGCCTATCGAAGGCATGTCTACATCTTCACCAAGGGTTTATCCGGAATCTAGAGATGATAATTACATCTTAAGGCAATGGGAAGAAAGGGTTTATTTTGTTACTGACAATGGTACTATCTACAGAGTTGAAGGAGATACATTGGAATTAGGTTGGAGATATGATATTTCTGAGTTTGAGAACCAAGAATCGGTTACTTACACCCCGGTGATCCACGAAACAGAAGATAGCATCATATTGGTTTTTATCACCGATAATTCAATGCATGCTATTGAAGATTATGTAGGAACCGAAGGACCAAAAGAACTATGGAAGATATCTTTAGAACGTAATTTGACTTACCATCAGCCGGAGGTCGTTAGATCCATGGGTGGCAGAGAAACAACTGCGATTTTAACTACTACTTGCGGTATAGCAATGGCAGTTGATATGAAGGGAGATATATTATGGGAACTACAAATGGAGGACTCTATTTCTCGGCCTGTAGTTCCTTTGAATATACTCATGGGGCAGAGGTCTGAACTCTTTTTCTTTACCACTGGTGAGTCCAACCTCAATCGAATCCCCGTTAAAGATCATGTAGTCATTGAGGATGTAGAAAGCATGCATGTCACCAGCAATTATACACTTCAAACTCCGCTCATCAGTGAAGACGGAAATATCATTTGGGTGGCCGCTGTAAGTGGTACTCATAGTATTATCCACTACATAGAACTTGAAAAATCATATAAGGACGATGATTACACAGAGTGGAGAAAACATGAAATAAACGATAGAGTGGTTGGTGAACTAGCTCATATGGAGCAAAAATCATTATTGATCGTTCTTACGTCATCCGGTTGGTTACATGG
>SKVC01000039.1 GCA_007129655.1 Thermoplasmata archaeon | reverse complement strand
TTTGTTCTCCACTATCTCAGTTTCATCGATATGATTTACCAGAAAGTGACCGCACCACTTACAACGTTCATTTCCGTGATGCAGCGGTTCTCCGCAATTAGGGCATGCATCATCGTTTTTTGAATATTTCTTAAAAGGACGCCAATTGGTACCGTAATACAGATAGGCTAGTATGAATATGATTATGGGTACTCCAAAACATATGATCGATTCTATAGCGGTCTCATAAGAGCCGTATATACCGACATATAGAGTATGGTTATCAGGTATCATCGTATACATGGTAAACTCACCACTAGATATATACAATTGTATTTAAATATTTTTAAGAGGGTTTTCCACAAGCTTTATATTACACACGTAAGTAATCACAAACATGTGCCTAGCAGTACCCGGACGTATAGTCAGTATCCAGGGCGACGAAGCCATGGTGGATTTCGGCGGAGTTACCCGTAAGGCCAATGTATCTCTTGTTGAGGTGGGAAAAGGAGATTACGTCATAGTTCACGCCGGATACGCCATACAGATACTGGATGAAGAAGACGCGAAGAAAAGCCTCGAGACCTGGGACGAGATACTCCGTTTCGAAACCGGGATGTAACTTTTTAGAAACCGTTGAAGTATCTATAAACAGGGATTAACTTTTTTACCGATGAAGGCATTCTATATTCCATGGTCAAGCATGCTGCGAAGATAGTTCTACTCGGTGACGGAGCAGTTGGTAAAACCTCATTGGTTAGACGTTATGTTGAAGGACGTTTCGATGAGGACTACGTGGCAACCATCGGCGTGAATGTCAAAGACAAGGTTTTACCGGATCTGGATCTTCACCTTACGATTTGGGATATATACGGACAAAAATCGATATCTCCGGGAAAACATTCTTCTAACTACATAGGGGCGGAAGGAGCCGTAGTCGTTTTCGACATCACCAGAAAGAAAACTTTCCTGCAGCTGGACGATTGGATAGAAGGGCTCTACGATAAAACCGGGAAGATACCCGTTATCGTACTGGGCAATAAAAAGGATATAATCGATGATTTTGAGACGGAATTCGATACTATATTCACCGGTGCATCCCAAAAGGAATTCCATGAGTACATGGTTTCGGAGCACTATTATCGTAGTGTCTATGCAACAGAGCCGAAATTCGAACCGGTTTCCTTTTCTCAGTTCGATGAATGGGCGGATAAAAAAAATCCTTTCAAGCAGAAGTTTCCCCATCTCTTGGCCAGTGCTAAAACGGGAAAAAACGTGGAAAAAGCCTTTGATGCATTGGCTAAGAAGATAGTTTCTAACAAGATCAGGTTTTGATACATTTCCGTCATCTATATATATGTGTTAGTCATTATATCGGGTCGGAAACATGAAGATTATGCTGGTTGATGATGAGCCCGGAATCAGGGAGCAAGCAAAATATTTTTTAGAGGACATCTACGGATTACTGGATGTTAGAACTTTTTCTAATGCAAAGGAGGCTCTCGAGGAACTTGAAAACAACTATTATTCGGCAATTATCGCCGATTACCTTATGCCGGGTATGAACGGTTTGGAGCTATTACGAACTCTACGTAAGAAGGATGATGATACCCCTTTTATCATCTTCACCGGCAAGGGAAAAGAAGAAGTCGCTATGGAGGCCTTGAATCTCGGGGCGGATGGCTATATACAAAAAGGAGATGACCCACGTACACAGTACACATTCATGGCACAGACCATCAAACAGGTAGTCGAAATGCATCAATCGAATATGAGTTTGGAAAGGTCGGAAAAGGAAAAATCTGTGATCTTAAACTCTATTTCCGAGCATGTAGTGCATATGGATTCCGATGGGATAATCATATGGGCAAATCGAGCGGCTACTGAATCTGTGGGATTAAAAGCCGGTGATATTGTGGGAGAAAAGTGTCATGAACTTTGGTTTAACAGATCCGAACGATGTGAAGGATGTCCGTTACCAAAGGCTGCAGAAACAGTATCCCGGATAGATTCGATTTTATCGCCTAACAACGAGAGGATATGGTATGTTCGTGTAGAACCGGTCCTATCCGATGAGGGAGAGATAATCGGCTTCCTTGAGATAAAGGACGACATAACCGATAAGACAAAGACAAAAGAAGCTCTTTTAGATAGTGTAGAAAAATTTCGTGTACTGGTGGAAGCAGCACCGTCAGCTATCTTTATCCTTCATGACGGCATCTTTAAATATTTTAATCGGACGACTGAAAATATCACAGGATACGGGGATGAACTTGGTTCCATGAAATTTGTAGACATGATCTCGGAAGAGCAGCGAGAACTTGTGGACGAGAGATTTGAAGCGCTACAGAAGGGTTTGGAAAATGTTCCTAGAAGATATGAAGTAAAGATGATCAGAGCTGACGGAGACGAAAAATGGTTGTATATCTCGTGTGGAAATCTGATCTTCGAGGGTGAAAAATGCGTACTGTTGATCGCGATAGATGTCACCGAGCAGAAGATATTGGAAGATATGGTAAGGGATGATTTTGAATATACCTGATAGTAACCTAAGGCTTGAGTGATACGGTTACAAGATAACGATCCTCGAAAACCTGTACATCCTCGACTCGAGGTCGATAATTTTGTTGAAGTTCTTCATTATCCTTCAGTTCGAAGGAAAATTTGTTAAACTCGGTCGGACCGTCAAATTCTAGCAACATATTGAAACGCCCTTTCTTTCCGTATCTCGGTAGTGAAACTATGCCCGGATGTTCTTTGGAAACACTGGTGAGCGATTTTTTAAAGTTTTCCAATATATCTCTAACATCCATCATTCGGTCGATCTTGACTATATCCATGGATTTTCTTTCGTCTAAACGTTCCAGCTCTCTGTGCAGAGTTGAAATTATTTCTTCATTACTACATGGTTTTTCAAGGTAATAATGGACCTGGGCATCGTTGACCGCATCTTTAGCGGTTTTTACATCAGAATAGGCTGTTATCAATAATCGTATAGTTTCCGGGTATTCATCCTTTATTCGGGTCAACAACTCTATTCCGGAGATACCGTTCATCCTTTGGTCCGTTAGAACAATATCGAAGTGCTCTTCCTCCATTTTATCAAGTGCCTCCTCTCCTGAAGCAAAAGGAACAGCTTCAGCATCGAGTTTGCCGGAACTGTTTATCAAAGTAACCAACATTTCACGGAGGTCTTTATCGTCGTCTACCACCATCACCTTAAAGGTATTTTCTTTTTGATTTTGATTCATGGATTTCGCCCTCGATTTATCAGATATATGACAAAAGAGGTAATTAATATTATCCCTTGATTTCGAGTTTCGAAGCAGATATCGATTTTTTCTGAGTTTATATAACCTATGATGCGAGTTTCTAGTATGATAGTATGAAAACAGATAAAGCGGTAATTACGGGTGTAAGGGTGAGCCATCAAAAACTTCGAGAAAGACCGCATCGTAAAATTTATCCGGCGGTGAACTAACTATGGAAGCTAATATAAAATTAGATAGAGATGCCCATATGGAAGATCGTGTTGTAGAATTCGGAGTGATGATAGATACGGCACTTCGAAACCACATCGTACCTACAAATAACATCCCGGTAAAGATCGACAGACCGAAAGAGCCTTTGTTTGTACAGGGAAATGGAAATATGACGAGATTTTTTTCGGAACTATTTCAGACCATATGGTCTAACAACCACTGTAAGGACATTTTTATCACCATAAGGGATGATCATGAGCACATACTCGTAACCATCAAAAATGGCGTGGATTTTAGAAATTTCCTTGGACAAGGGTTTATAGAAAAAGGGAGTGAAAACGGGTGTGATATAGAAATCAAACCATCTTCTAACGGACGTTCTTTTATACAAATAAGTCTGAAAAGATGGAAGTTCGTTTCCCAGATGTGGTATTGATAAAGTGACATAACACATAAATACTCGGTTCGCTATTCAATACAGACCGGAGTTGAATATGTGAATCGCTGTAAACATTCGTTTGACAATACACGATATATCCCAGGTGGCTATCATCGTTCATACGTGAAAAATCAAGATACAAGGAGGATTGAATGTGATTAGTCTGTTAGAGCCGTTCCTGTTGATAGATTTGTCGATCATAATAGTCATGTTGATCCTGTTTTATTACTCCATTAAAAACGCGAGTCTTTTAGGGGGGACGTTTATGAATTTTTTACGTACCCTAGGCACGTCGGTTATATTGATCGGGGTGACTACGGACCTGCTGGTCTCATATTATCAACTTCCCGGTAGAGAAACTCAAGAATTTATAATCTTGACCTTGATAACCGGAGTATTGTTATTAGCTTGCGAACAGATATATTACGGATTCATAATCAGTGGAAAATTCGAGCGTTTTAGTTTGATGGAGATGTTGATCTCTTTTAAATTCGAACGATATCGTATCGTAGGATTACTCATCATTTTATTTATCACCATACCTGCAAGTATAGGCTTTCTTCGAGCTGATATCAGGTTTATAAATTTGGTCGGTTTTTCAATACTCGTCGGCATCTCTCTTCTAGCTATGAGTGAACGTAAACTGAACAATACTCTTAACTTCGTTAAATCAGGAGTTAAAGCAGATAGAAAACATCTCTCTATTCTACGCGATGACCTCTTAACATTGAATATATGCACGGATATTACAAATTCTTATATCAATGTCTTATCCGAATTTACCGGGAAAAAACCGTTGTTATCATCCCTACAATATCTTTTGAACAAAGGTTACTTCATCTCGGATTTATTAGAGATCGACTTAAATGACAAAATATCTATAACCGCAGGTGTTAACGAACTAGAGCCGTCAAAGATCGAGGAGAACAAAGGGAAGATCGTTGCCGATTTTACCGAGATGATCAAGGGGTTGATGGGGGTTTATGGTAAAGTCTTCTCTCAAAAAGCCGCGAGAGAATCTTTTATTGAAATATTTTACTATACGAAGGAAAGATACGGAAATCCTCTTATTTTTCGATCGATCATAAATGAACTATCGGATGTCGTTGATGATGGGGATACCACTACAAAATACGATGAAAAATTTTTGGAAAACATGATACATAAAAGGGCCGTAGAGATGGCTCAATCATTCAATAAGATAAAAGAAGTGACCGAAGAGCGAACCGCGATCATCGAGTCGATGGCCGATCCACTTCTAGTTATAGATGAACAAGATATAGTAACATCCGTTAATAAAGCATATGAAAAAGTTTTCGGTTTCTCAAAAGATGAATTAGAGGGAAAAAAACTAGCCGGAAATATTTGGTATGATTCATTTGCCGAACCATGTAAAAATGAACTGAATGACATCGTACACGAAGCCAGAATGAAGGGGAAGGCAGGACCTGTAGAACTAGAAGTAAAAAATTCGAAAGGTAAGGATATATATGTTACACTCGTAGCAAGTAAAGTTTCTCTACTAAGAAGAAAGAAAAATGTTCTACTAGTATTCAGAGATGTATCAAAGATGAAGAAAAGAGAGAAGGAATTGAAGATACTTGATCACGCTTTGGAGAGTTCTATCAATGGGGTCTGCATAGCGGATATGGAGGGAGATATTTTGTATGTTAATAGTTCATTCATGAATTTATTTAGATATGGCGATCAACAACACATTTTAAACGAATCTATTTCAAGTATTGTGCCTAAGAAAGAATCTAAACTGAATATCATAGAGATATTACGGGATCTAGGAGGATGGATGGGAGAAAAAGAATTTATGCGGAATGACGGATCTGTCTTTGAATGCTTAACCATGGGTGCGCTCGTAAAAGACGATACGGGAGAACCGATAGCATATATGCTGTCTATGGTAGATATAACTGATAAAAAATCATCGGAAGAGTGGAAGGAATTCATGCATTCTCTACTTGTACACGACGTCGGAAATAAACTGCAGATAGCCAGAGGTTATTTGGAATTGATCCTCGATATGGATATGGATGAGGAAAAAAAGGATATGGCCGGTAAAGGATTGGAAGCGATCAATAGTGGGGGAAAGCTGATAGACAAAGTAAGATTATTGAGAGAAGTAGAATCTGATATCGGTCAAGGACGTATCAATCCGTACTTCATACTCGACGATGTATTGAGTACATATGAAGATCGTATAGAAGCGAAAGGGATCGAACTGATAACAGATATAAAGAAGACAAACGTTAAAGTGAGAAGTGGAAGTCAAGGGGGAACGCTGATCGAGAGTGTATTTTCGAATTTGATTGATAATGCCATCAAACATGCTTCTTGTTCAAGAATAAAGATATCATCAAAAGTGGAGGATGACTTTGTGATCATCTCGATCGAAGATGATGGTAAAGGACTTCCTAAAAAAATTATCGAGGAACTAGCTTCCGATAAATTGATATCGAAGAAGCGTGACAGCAGCAATCTAGGGTTGGTGCTAGCCACTGGGTTAACCAGAAAATTGGAAGGCCGTATAAGAATATACCACTCCGATATGGGGGGCGCCGGATTCGATGTATATCTTAAGAAAAACAGCGCTTAGAAACGAGACTTCAGTACGATAACGCCGTCCTTTTGGGTTATGGTCAAAGGTTGTCTTCCGGCTGTGTGGTCGGTACCTCTCATCTTCAGTACTTCTAAGTATTTTCTCCGTGTTCCCTCTTCTTCCTCCATACTTAGGATCACTACAGAATCAACGGCGTAGCTGATCTGCGCGGGATACGGTTCTCCGGGTTTTACCTCTCCGGTCAACACCGTAGTTGCCTGCCAATTCTTCAATAGGTTGGTAAGTTCGAAGAGGAACAAACGATAGTCTTCCTCTAAGAAGGCACCTACTACTGTGATAGGGTCGATCACTATACGTTGCGGCATGGTTTCCGCTATCTTATCATCTATGAAATCCAGTAGTTCTTCATATCCTTCACGCTGAAGGAGTAATCCCATGTCTTCATAGCGTATTTCATTACCGAAATAATCCTTTTTGACGAAATCGAACTGGCCGGCGTATCTCAACATCCACTGTGTGGGCTCGCTCAGAGTGGTGAAAAATAGACCTTGTTCACCTCGCTTTGCGCCCTCCATCAAAAAGTTCATGGCAAATGTCGTCTTTCCCGTACCGGCGCTACCCGCCACCAAAACCACGGATGGGAAAGGAAATCCGCCTTTTATCATTTCATCTAAACCGTCTATACCGCTGGGTATACGTTGAAGCCCTGTATTCATTTTAACACCTCTTTTTTCAGATCTTCCATCTCTATCATGTAGTCAAAATGCTCCGTCAATATCTCGCTTAATTCAGGATTCGATTCTTTATCTATGGTAACACCTCCCATCATATGAGGATGGGTTTTCAAAAAATTATGAAATGAAATTATCAATTCTTCGACTCTATTCATGTCGTTATAATTCAACATTGTTGCGATATTATCAACAATGAAAAAATCTATACTTTCTATGGAGTGAAAAGTGGTTTTAGTTTGTTTTATCCCTAATTCAACTACTTCGAACAGATTTTCGATATGGAAAGGCCCTTCTAGGAAATTGACTTGATTGTTTTCTTCCCTTTTCAAACCGGACATATGTGTTACCGCATCTATGAACCATAGGTTTTCTTGGTTTACTTCATGCATTTTCAACAGGTAAGACATATACTGATGCGGCCGATCGAGTACCGTGAAGAAGCCGGTTTCTCCTTCTATATCCAGTAATCCTTTGAGAAGTAAAAGATTAGTTTTACCAATCTGTGTGAAAGTTGTATTGATCATTATCGTTGCGGAATTGCGATGGGCCCGAATTTCTTCCATCATACGTTCAGCCAATAGTAGGTCTCTTTCGTTCATTTGCACGCCTCTTTTTTACGGTTTAACACATGATGTGATTTATAATTTGTTATCGCTTATCAACTACTCGATACCTTCGGAGAATATAAGGGTGATCCGCTAAATTTAGAAGGAAAAAGATTTCATCTTGTTCTCGATGGTCGCGAGTTCACGTGGTTGCATTATACCTGGATCCAGACCCGTTAGGAATACTCCTTCCTCCATGGATGCGATATCCACTATATTTTCAATGAAACCTTCGAACCGTTTAAAGGAATTGTCACGGAGTAGAGAATCTATGCCTTCTAGAATGACTGTTTTGCCACCCTCTTCGTAATAACGGATTATCATATCCGCGATCAGTTCAAGGTTGACCGGGTTTAAATTTGTATCTCCCGGCATCTTGGTCAGCCAATAAAATTTCACATCAGATCCTTTTACATCGAACTTCTGGGATGCTTTTTTAGGGTTCATCCTTGAGATTATCAACCCTTCTCCTAGAGATATGATACGATCTAACCCTGTCTGATAGAGAACGTCGGGTTTTCTTTCTTTGAAGAGGTAGGCAGTGCCATCTTTAAGTTCTACTTCTTCACTATCTACCGTGTCCCTGCCTTCAAGAACCTTTTTGATATCTTCACGTATCTGAGTCGTCGTCCATGGTTTTTCGATATAGATATCGACTTTAGCCTTGTTTATTGCATCTTTCGCCAGCTCCAGTTCGGAATAAGCTGTGATCAGTACTCGCAGTATATTGGGATATAGTTCCAAAGCGTGTGAAAGTAGTTCCACACCGCTCATACCTTTCATCCGATGGTCCGATATCACCATATCGAAATCTCCGGACTCCAGCAGTTCGAGACCGTGTTCAGGATCGGTTGCGGTCAAAACTTCGACATCCATATCAGGTGATCTCTCCAAAGTTAGCTTGATAAGGTCCAAAATATCTTCATCGTCGTCTACAGCCAGTATGTAGTACGATTCGTTAGATTCTGTCTTTTGACTCAACATGTTCATACCATATAACGTTACGAACAGTATAAATTTTGCTGTTTCAAAAGATAAATTGATAAATCATCCTAAAACTATATTTGCTAATATCAAATTACATGTTCGCACAGGGTATGTTTATGATCAATGTGGAAGAACTCAAAGAAAAAGGCGAGACCGAGAAGCTGATAAAACTGCTTCACATTGGAGAAGTGGAAACAAGATGGAAGGCAGCATGGGCATTGGGTGAATTAGGTGCTCAAAAAGCCGTGGACGATCTTCTCTGGGTTGTATTGAAGGACCGGAATCAGAAGGTACGGCGACACGCCACCATCGCTCTGAGTAAAATAGGTGATGATATCACATCAGACCTTGTTTTCGCTCTGAACCATCGTGATGAAAAAGTAAGACAAAACGCGGTGTGGGTCTTGGGTGAGCTGGAATGCAAAGATGCTGTTGACGAGCTAGTCCAAGCTCTTGAAGACCCGGATCATGGTGTGCGTTGGTATGCAGCCATATCATTGGGAAAGATCGGCGATGAAGGATCCACCGATCACCTGGTAAAGGCCCTTGATCATGAAGACGATAAGGTCAGAGAACAGGCGGCGTGGGCCCTGAGCAAGATGAAAGATGATAGAGCAGTGGATGATCTCATAGATGCTCTCGACCATCTCGACGCAAAAGTCAGATGGTTTTCTGCCATCGCTCTGGGAAAGATACGTTCCGAGAAGGCCGAAGACGCATTGATAAACGCTTTGAAACATAAGGATTCCGAAGTAAGAAGACATGCGGCGTGGATCCTTGGTAGGATGGGTTCCAAGAAGGCTGTTAAGTATTTGATGGAAGCCTTGGCCCATCCGGACGAAAAGTTCAGGCAAAATGTTGTGACGGCTTTGGGAAAATTGGGTGAGACCCGGGCAGTAGAATCGTTGATAAAGATCGCTTTAACTGATGAAGATGTCGGGTGGTACGCTGTTATCGCTCTAGGTGAGATCGGTGACGATAGCTATCTCGACGAACTCGTGGATGTCTCCCTGCATCACGAGAATCAATGGGTACGCCGACACGCCGCATGGATCCTCCGTGAGAACGGAGATGGGAAGACTGTTGAATATCTGGTTGATGCATTGAAAAAGGGAAACGAAGAGCTCAGATTCAACGCTGCGTGTGCATTGAAAGAGATGCAAGATGTAAAAGCTAAAGAGGCTTTGGAAAAGACGGTGAGAGAAGATGACTCGGAAAGGGTGAGCAAGATGGCGCTTGAGGCACTCAAGAAGCTTTGAGTATAGTGTGCCGGGTTTCATCGTTGTAGTGTCC
>SKVC01000105.1 GCA_007129655.1 Thermoplasmata archaeon | reverse complement strand
TGAAGATTTAAAGAGCTGGTTGAAAAAGGAAAACCGTCACCTTTGGATCGCCTACGAAAAGGAAAAGCCCGTAGGCTATATACGAATACAACCTAGAGCAGAATCCTTCGTTTCAGAAGATCCAAGTGTGATGAATATAACCGGAATTTTTGTTGAGCGGGACCATAGATGTTCAGGCGTAGCAACATCCTTACTCGATAGTGTACAAAACTGGCTTTTGGAGAATAATTACAAACTTTGCGGAGTTGATTTCGAGTCCATCAATTACTTAGGCAGCAATTTTTGGAATAGATATTTCACACCTTACATGTACTCTATGACCAGACGAATAGACGAAAGGATATGAAATGTTGTAAATAACAAATCATAGAAATGACATCCCCCTTTAAGGATTCAAAGATAGTAGGGTATTTTCTCCGAAAGGGAACTTAAACGTCCGTAGAGTTATCCATGCTAAATCGACGAAACACCTTTGCCTGATATCTCAAAGCTCGATGTTTGGAGTTATCAATTTTCTTATCTTCTCTATCTTGAAGTCGTCCTCGATAGTGGTTATGGTGTCCATATGCTCAATACGTTGAGCTGCCTCGTAGGTGTCCAGCGGTATCACGATCAACGGTATACCGGCACGGTCGGCCTTGGAGATAATATTGCTCGGAGGGATGATATCGTTAGTCAGGATGATCCCGGATGTGTTCTCGTCTAGACTCGCCAGTATTACATCTGTTCTATCTCCACCGGTTACCATTAGTTTACGTTCTTTATGGAATAGCGGATTCCGTACCATCTCTTCTACGCTCAGTGCTCCGACGAATACATGCTCGACTATGTTATCCAATCCTTCGTCGCCGGCCACAACCTTCCCGAAAAGCATATCGTTTATGAAACTGACTCTAGTTAGATCTAAATCATCTATGTAAGGTATCACACCGAGAACCTTTATGCCGAGTTCTTCGATATCCGGGATCGCAAAGTTACGTATGTCTTCAACAGAATCGACTTTGTTCAGTACCGCACCTTTTATGGGGATATCCAGTGCGTTGAAGTATCTTGCACTTGCTGTAAGATCGTCTACGATGTTTGTTCGGCTTCCTGGAACGACCAGTATGACTTCCCCGGGGATCATCTGATACAGTGATGCAGGATCCAATGAGATAGAAGAACCGAAACGCCAGTCCTGGCCGGTTTCCACGATCACAGATTTATTATTAGAAGAAAGCTCTTGGACTCTCTCTGTTATTATGTCTTTTATAGTTTCTTCGTCATAGGCGTACTTGATCTTAGAATGGTCGAAGCCTATACAGAATTTTTCGTATTCCTCTTCAAGTTCCAATATATTTTTAAACAATTTTGCGTCATAGTCGATAAGCCGCTTTTTCTTGTATATGGGTCTATCTCCAAAGGGTTTGAAATAGTTGTATTTCTTCGGTGAAGATAGTGCTATCCCCAAACCGATGGTAGTCTTTCCAGCTTCTTCTTCAGTTGACGCTATTATCAAATTATTCATTTTATTTCACCTCTCTTGAGTGTGATCCTTACATCTACGGATTTACAGCCTTTACCTTGCTCGAAGGCCTTTACGGGATTTAGGTCGATCTCTGAGATTGTATTCACTTCACTTAGCAAGTATGATACCCTATGTACCATCTCTGCCAGGGAATCCAGATCCTTTCTTTTCTGACCTCTTGCACCTACAAGTATGGGGAATGAGTTTATCTCGCCTATGAGTCGTCTCGATTCTCTTTTTGAAATCGGTGCAACTCTGAACATAACATCTTTGAGTATCTCCACATAGACACCCCCGAGACCGAACATTACCACTGGACCGAAGGATGGGTCCGTCGTTCCACCGATGATCACTTCCTCACCTCCTTTCAACATCTTTGCTACGGACATGCCTTTGATACGGGCATGGGGGTACTTCCTTCTGCTGTTTGAGATGATCGCTTGATACGCATCTATCAGTTCTTCACGATTCTCCAGATTTAAAGCGATACCGCCTGCATCGGATTTATGTACTATATCTTCTGAAACTACTTTGAGTACCACGGGATAGCCGATTCGCTCTGCTGCTTCAACGGAACCCTCAAGGGTTTTCACGATCTCTCCCTTTGCCATGGGTATTCCAGCGAGTTCTAGTATTCTTCGTCCTTCGTCTTCGAATAGTATGTATCTATCTTCATCGATGGCACTATCTACTATATCACGTATCTCATCTAATGGAATATCGGGTTTCTCTTCGTCTTCCACCTTACTCAATCTCTCCAGTCCCTTCTTTCTCCTGAAAAGTGCACCCATGGCAGATAGAGCTTCTTGGGTCTCCGTGAAGGCAGGTACACCGTTTTTTCTCAACAGATCTACACATTCTCCAACAAAATCACCACCTACGAAGGTGAACACCATGGGTTTTTTATCTTTGTATTCGTAGTAAATATCTTTCAACGATTCGGCGGTTTCCATGGGGTCAGTTATACCCGTTTCGCAGTACAATGCGATTATCGAACCTACCTCGTCGTCCTCCAGAGCAGCCTTCATGGATGCTTCGTACTGTGCTCTTCCTGCTTGACCGGTAAGGTCTATGGGATTCTTCGTTGAGCCGAAG
>SKVC01000120.1 GCA_007129655.1 Thermoplasmata archaeon | reverse complement strand
TCGTTATGGCAGATAAAGAAGATTTTCGATATGCCGTGGAAATAATCTCTAAAGAAACAATCCAAGCGAATATCGTCTTTCAACCTGCCTGGGGTACGGATATAAAAATCATATCTGAACTTGTTTTGGAAGAGGGACTAAACGTAAGAGTTCTCCCTCAACTACACAAAGTAATATGGGGCGAAAAGAAAGGAGTGTGAACAAATAGTAAAAAGAAAGGAGTTCACACAAATAGTAAGAACACTACTGATGCCACGGCTAGAGATATAATTATCAAAGGTGCCATCAGTTTAAGGAATCGGTGCATCCCCCCGTTGAAGTATTCGAGAGATATACTGATGCACGGATGAACCGGCGTAATAACATAACCAAGGAATATTGATAGGTACATCATGGAGAACGCTATTATCGGCATAGAACCGAGACCGGAAGTGCTCATGTAGATGGGTATGATGATGGATGCCGGAAGGATTATCCTTCCCGTAGCTAGACCAAGGAAAAATCCGAATACTATTATCAGAACAAAATCAGACAGATGTAAGTTTTCTATCAGTGTATCTATACCAGAGGACAAAAAGACGTTGATGAAGAAATATAAACAGAAAATCAGGAACATAAAATTCCATGGTTTCATCTTACTTATGGATTCTTGAATTACTCCTATCTTATTGTCCCCAATTATAAATATTGAAAGAATCAAACTAAAAATTACGGCGATCAACACTGTGATATTGGCCACCTGAAAATCATAAGTGTATGTTAGCACAAAATGGACAACGGGGGCGGTTATTAATACGAGTAAAGGTGGGGTCAATGCACGAAGATCGATATCAGATGTGTATTCCATATCTCCATCCACCTTACGCAATAGGAAGAAATAACCGAGTACGATGGTCATCAAGAAAAGAGGGAACTGGAAAATTATGATCTTGTAAATCGAAAGATTGGCGAGGTCTGCGGGTATTATCAATGCATATGATATCGGATATATAAAGTACAGAACATGCCTGAACCATACGTTGATACCGCTTTTCACATGACCTTCGAGATCTTTAGCTGATTTTTCTACAAGGGGAGATGAGAATAGGGCTCCACCGGGTATCGGAAGCAAACCGATGAGAGCTGGCGTGGTTCCCAAAAAAGCTCTCCTTCCTACCCGTAAATTATCGATGATATCGTCCAGCTTACCGCTTACCTGCAGAATCCCTCCGATTATCGGGATTATACCCAATGCCAGGATCAAAATGATCGTGTCAGCCGAAGTGACGGTGTTGATGAAAGCCTCATAAAGTTCGGCCGAACTCAATGTAGCCAGAGCCAGTACTATTGTCCCTGACAATAATGCTAGGGGTAGATGGTATCTTGCGCCAAAGATGACAACGACTACCGCTGCTAGGAATCCTGCCCAGGCTATCCACATTGTTTTCCCTGCGGCACTTAAACGGAATACTTTATAATTTTCCCCTAAATGTGATCAAGGAAAAATGGTATTTACCCCCTATTGTATGCAGCAACGATGTTAACAGTTACCATCTTAGCCATAGTGGCTTTTATCCCTGCCATGGCGGCAAATTCACTAGCGGTTATTTTCGGTGGAAAATTTCCTATAGACGGAGGAACTAAGATAGATGGTAAAAGGATTTTGGGAGATGGGAAAACATGGAGCGGTCTTTTAGGTGGGGTTATATCTGCTACCGTCCTAGGAATTTTACTTAGTTTTGTTTCAGGATCATTATATCCCTCCGGAGTCGAAGGATATATCATCATTTTATCACTTTCTTTAGGTGCACTACTGGGGGATATCTGTAGCAGCTTCATAAAAAGACGTCTGGGACGTAGAAGAGGTCAACGTACACCCTTGGTCGATGAGTACGATTTCGTCGTCGGAGCTCTATTGTTAACATTTATTGTTTCCCAAACATGGGTAGTGGAAACGTATTTCGTTAACGGTCGTTGGATGTCTTTACTGGTAATATTGATGTTGATCCCCCTATTACATAGAGCTACAAACATAATCGGATACAGATTAGGTATGAAAAAAGAACCATGGTGATAGAATGAAAAAATTGAAAGAAATGCTTGAAGAATGCGGCGCGGTAAGATATGGAGAATTCACACTCACCTCCGGAAAAAAAAGTAGTTATTACGTGGATATCAAGAGAGCGAGTACACAACCACGTATTCTGCGTACAATAGCAGATGGTATGTCGGAATATATCGATTGTAGTAGGATAGCGGGTATGGAGCTGGGAGCCGTCCCTATCGCAGCCGCTGTTTCCTTAGCAACAGACATACCATTCGTCATGATCCGTAAAAAGAAGCGAAAACACGGGACCGGTAGTCGTGTAGAAGGAGGATTAGAAAAGGGTGAAAAAGTCGTTGTTGTAGAAGATGTAACAACAACCGGTGGTTCTTCAGTTGAAACAGTTGATGTATTACGGGAAGAAGGCGTAGTTGTGGATACGGTAATATCGGTCGTTGATAGAAACGAGGGCGCCCGAGAAGCTCTTTCTAAAATTGATGTGAAATTGATATCTCTAGTTTCTGCATCCGAATTGACCGGTTGATCATCATCTTCCCTCTCCACCAAGAGAACGTACCATCC
>SKVC01000129.1 GCA_007129655.1 Thermoplasmata archaeon | reverse complement strand
CTTTACTACATCGAAGTAAGGCACTCCGGCTGAGCAGGTTTTTTTTCCTCTCAAGATGGCGTGCTTTGCTATACGGCCGGCCTTGATATAGTTATTAAGCTCTTCTTCATCCAATTATATCATCCCGTTTTATCGCTCCTTCCCTAAGGATCTTTATCTCATCGTTTACCTTGACCACAGTCGTCCCCACGCCGCTCTGTTTTTTACCACAGTCTATGTACAACTGTATATCCGATCCGAATTGCATATTTGCGGAATCTATATCTTCGGCGGGTGGCATCTCATGTTTGTTAGCACTTGTGGATGTGATCGGTCCGAAATATTCTATTATCCCCTTAACAAGAGGATGGTCGGGAACTCGAATTCCCTTGGTTCCCTCCGGCGTATCGATGACTATAGTAAGAGGTCCCGGAAGAAACCGTTCGGCCAATTCGATAGCTTTCTGCGGAAGATCGACAAATTCGGCGGCTTGTTCTATACTGGAGTATGCAACGGAAATCTGCTTGTCCATGGGTGCTCCTTTTAGTGTATTTATCTTGTAACAGATGGCAGGATACAACTGTGCATCACCGCCGATCCCGTATATTGTCTCGGTTGGATATACGATCAATTCTCCGGCTGCTAGGACTTCGCTCGCCATGGTGAAAATATTCGGGTTGCACCGCCCATCGCACTCTTTTTTATCACACTTGATATTCATTTTAACACCTAAAGATAACTTATAAATCTCAATGCTCGTTCAATATGGTTCTTAGCGTCGCTTTTAACAACATGGCCGTGGCCGGGATACATGGAATCTACATCGAGTTCCAATAGTTTCTTAACCGAGTTGACGAGCTGTTCCATATCTCCGGTGGGCAGGTCGGTTCTTCCCACTCCGCCGTCGGGAAACACCGTATCTCCCGAGAGTAATATACGTTCCTCAGGGTGGTACATGCTGATGCTGCCGTCGGTATGACCCGGAGTTTGAATTATACGAAATCCGGCGTACTCGTCTTCTTCCAATATTTCTACATCTAGAGGATTCATGTCCCTACCGAAGGCAGAGGCGATTATCGTTCTGTCGTCAGCAGCTCTAAGAGCTTCGGCTTCCGGTTCACTCGCGTATATCGGTACGTTCAGCGATTTTGAGAGTTCCTCAACGTCGGCGGTATGATCGTAATGCCTATGAGTCAGTATGATCCTATCTAATTCCAGATCTTCGGATTCTACGTGCTGCAGGATGCTCTTGGTAGTATCGATCCCTGCATCCACGAGAAAGGTCTTTTCACCGCGAACGATAAAAACATTCGAGGAAAAACCCATGCTGCAGAAGCTTACTATCTCAACCATGTATCTCAGCGAACTTTTTGAAGGAGCGGTCGTAGGTTTTCTCAACGTCGTCCGGGAAAGCACAGGCCGGTAACTGCTTGTTCGATAGATGATACGCCAGACACTCGCAGCAGATGCCTTTCCGTGGACATCCGGGATAGCTGCAGTTACAGTTTTCCATGTTCTCTTCTTTTTTACATTCCATATTTACACCTGCCCGTCTATCGAGTGGTGGTTTATTAATTATTTGTGCTTATTATCCGAAAAACCTAAAACCAAACCCTTATTCTCACCCTTCGGATGTCACTCTTCTGTGAGAGGTGCGGGACGTTACTATCGTCGAAGGGCCGGAAGTGTCCTAAGTGTTCCAAAGGTAACTTTACAAGCAGTGTAGAATTTACTAAAAGCGGCTCTCTGTTTCCATTCAAGAAAGTGCGTGATGGCCAGGAGCAGTTCATGGAGGATGCGGAGACGGCTTTCAAAGAAGGTAGGACTCTCATCGCCCACGCACCCACCGGTATCGGTAAAACGGCGGCGGTACTCGCTTCCGCACTCAAAGTAAAGGGCGACCGTAAAGTGTTCTTTTTAACCAGTAAACAATCAC
This sequence comes from Thermoplasmata archaeon, assembly GCA_007129655.1. Classification (GTDB taxonomy): domain Archaea; phylum Thermoplasmatota; class Thermoplasmata; order Halarchaeoplasmatales; family Halarchaeoplasmataceae; genus Haladaptatiplasma. The sequence continues at coordinate 8,285 of SKVC01000129.1, read as the reverse complement.
AACACCATATAGCCGTAGAAACGGTGAAGCACATGCCCAGTCACTTACGGGCTATAGATGTGATCTCTAAACAGGCCATGTGCCCCCGGGAAGAGTCGAGTTTACCGTATCCTGTATTCGAGAAATTCTGCAGCGATACCGGGCAGCAGCGCTGTAATCTGTTCAATAAAAATATGGAGAATGTAGTCCGGAAGTTGAGTAAAGATACTCTGCATGTCCAGGAGATCGAGAGTATTTGCAGAAACTACAACGTCTGTCCGCACAAAACAGCATTATTAGCTGGACGCGATGCGGAAGTGATCGTGTGCGATTACAACTATATTTTTTCAGATATAAGCGAACGGATACTTTCTCTATTGGAAATAGAACTTCAGGACTGTATGTTGATAATCGACGAAGCCCATAATCTGCCGGATCGGGTACGGAGTCATATGGAGGAATACATCAACTTAGAAATTTTGAGGGAATCGTACCGATTACTCGATACTCGGAACCCGGAACTCGCCGCCTTCGTAAAAAGACTCGCTATGGAATTTAACGATGTTAAAGAAAAGGATAAACGTATCAAAAAGGAATTTTTAGACGGTATGGTGGACATCGCATTGAGAGGAGGATTCAGCCGATACGAAAGTTTGGAGGAATTGCTTCCTGAACTGGAAACGGCGGCTCGAGATATATTGGAGTATGATGTGGCCGCATCGGCACCTATGCGTTTATATTCGTTCTTCGTCACATGGTCCATGGAGGGAGAAAAGGTGTTCAGAGGATTTCAAAGAGAAAATATGTCCGTAAAAGTTGGATTGCTCGACCCGTCGGTGGTCACATCGAATGTATTCAACTGTGTACACAGCGCAGTGCTCATGAGCGGGACCCTGCATCCGGGTGAGATGTACGCCGATCTGTTGGGCGTAAGGAACCCGATGATACGCAGCTATGAATCACCTTTTCCGGAAGAAAATCGTAGAATTGTAAGCGTAGATCATCTGACCACACAGTATCGAGAAAGAGGGGTTCCGATGTATCAAGCCTACGCTAATGGTATCGCAGATGTAGCTAATAACTCTCCGGGTAACGTAGCGGTGTTCTTCCCTTCGTATTCCCTCATGAACAGCATAGCTGATAGGTTGGATATGGTGCATCTAAAAAAGGATATGATAATAGAAGACAGACGATACACGAAAAGAGACCGTGACGATATAGTACGTCAACTACAAATAACGGGTAATAATTTACTGCTGGGTGTACAAGGAGGAAGTCTCTCAGAGGGAGTTGATTACAAAAACAATATCTTGTGTGCGGTCATAATTGCCGGTATACCATTTCCGCCGCCGTCACCGGAAACAAAAGCTCTGGAAGATTATTACTCTGATAAATTCGACAGTAGGAAGGGATACGAATATGCACGGGTATTTCCGGCCATCAACCGGGTGATCCAGGCCGCCGGCAGGTGTATCAGAAGCCGTAACGACAGAGGCATCATCGTTCTTATGGATAAACGTTTCAACCACTCTCATTACAAAAAAATGATGCCCGATGATTTTGCCTTCGAAAGGGCTAACAGTTTGAAAAAAGAGTGTGAAGGATTTTTTGAATAAATTATTTTTTCTCTTCCTCTTCCTTTAAAAATTCCATCTGATCCCATAGAATTTCTTGTTCGATTTTCTTTTTCTTAAAAAAATCGCTTATCTTCTTTGTTACCTCTTCGATTTCCGACTCTTCTTCGGCTATTCTAGGATAAACGAAGAACTGCACTCTTTCTCTTTTGTATGGAAAGATCATACGGTACCTCGCCTCTCGGTTATGCCCCATGGGTTTACGGTTATTGGTAAGATCTTTTAGATTCTGGCGGATCAGCATGACCATGTACTCTTCACCTGCATCTTCGGGATATTGATCACAGATCCTCATAAAGTAATCATACAGTTCCGGATATGCCGGAGCTAGATCCTTAAATTGGAAATCCTCTGGGAACAAGAAGAGGCTGTTACGTTTCTTAGTTACCATCACTACGTCTTCTTTATCTTCCATATGAACACCGATACTATAGTGTACCTAATAAAGTTAATGCAAATGTTTAACTACAAATAAACAATCCAAACTCGATGACCTTCCATTACATCAAATTTACTACGTACTGTCACGCTACGGAAGATCCGTCAAAGGTAAAAGAAGCCTTGATCAACGCCGCCGGCAGGGAAGTAGAAATCGAAGAGGAGCTTGTTAAAGGGCACTATGGTAATACCATAACGATTATGAGATGCGAATTGAGTAAAAGTGTGGAATACAAAACTCTGTTCGATGATCTACCCAAAGAACTGGTAGAGTCACTATTAGATACCGTGGAAAAAAGGATCGATGAAGATTGTAATTTTTACTTCCGTTTAGACAAAGCAAGCGCTTACCTGGAAGAACCTAGACTCTCCGACGGAAACTATGTGATAAAGATACGTGCAAAGGTAGAAACTTATCCCGCGAAAAGAAAGAAAGCATTGAATAATATAAAACAATTTTTAAACAAATGCATAGAAGAGTAAACTTATATAAAACCGATACCATTACCGACTGGTTGTATGAAGATAGGAGTAATAGGCGTAGGGTCGATGGGTCAAAATCACGCAAGAGTATTAGACGATTTAGATTGTCTTATGGGTGTAGTTGATATAAACAAAGAGATGGGAAAAAAAGTGGCCAAACGTTTTGGTGTTCCGTGTTTCAACAATATATCTGAATTGTTAGAGAAAGAACCGGACGGTGTTACTATAGCAACTCCTGCAAGCACACATCTCGAAGTTTCACAAGAAGTAATAGATTCAGGTATCAATTTAATGGTAGAAAAGCCGCTTGCAAGTAACTTGAAAGATGCGAAAGAGATCGTGGAACTTGCCGGTAAAAAAGGATTGATACTGGCCGTTGGAATGATCGAGAGATACAATCCCGTAGTATCGACTACAAAGACACTACTTGGAGAAGGTGGTGTAGGTGATGTAATATCTATAAGTTCCCGCAGGGTCAGCTCTTTCCCCAGCCGCGTATCGGATATGGGTGTAATTCACGATCTAGCTATACATGATATAGATGTGATGAGATACCTTTTGGACGAAAAGGTGGTCAAGGTTTATGCAATAGGCGGACCCACCAACGACGGTAACGTTTATGAAGATCATGCCAATATAATGATCCAGTTCGCCAATGGTGTCACCGGAGTATTGGAAGTAAATTGGCTGACTCCACACAAAGTAAGGTCACTTTCAATTACCTGCTCGAATGATTATGTAGAAGTCGATTACATCGCTCAATCGCTAGTTGTAACTTCGTCAAGATTGACCGAATACGATGTAAGTAACCTTTTTGATATCCCTCTTGAACATAATATAAGAAGATTTTCAGTAAAGAGGCAGGAACCGTTAAAAAGAGAGATGATTGATTTAATAGAAGCCATTAAGGGAGAACATCCTCCTCTCGTAGATGGAGAGGACGGTATGGAGAGCATGCGTGTCGTGGAAGCCGCACATCGTTCTCTAAGAGAGGAAAAAGAGATATCATTGTGATTTCATGAAGAAAATCGGACCGGTTAAAGTAGGAGATGATACACATATCGATGACGATGTCGTTCTAGGTTATCCTGGTAAGTATCATCGAGACATATTATTGAATGGAGATAAGAAAAAATTGGCCTTGACGGTGCTGGGAAATAATGTTCTCATTAGAGATAAAACCGTAGTCTACGAAGATGTTGTTTTAGAGGATGACGTACAAACTGGACACCATGTTTTGATCAGAGAAGGTTGTACTGTTGGCAGTGGTAGCATCGTCGGTTCCGGTACCATATTAGAGGCTGATTGTCATATCGGTAGAAACGTTTCCATTCAGAGTGGGGTATACTTGGCTAGTGGTACCGTTGTCAAGGACGATGTATTCCTGGGACCAAGGGTATGTATCATAAACGATAAGATGATGGATTCCAACATACAATCTGTGACCATAGATAAGGGGGCAAGGATCGGTGCTAATGCCACGATTATCGCCGGTGTAGATGTGGGAGAAAATGCAATCGTCGGTGCCGGCTCAGTTGTTACGCATGATGTTAAAAAAGGTGCTAAGGTCTACGGAGTTCCCGCATGTGAAAGGAAATGATATATAAAGATTGCTTAGAAACATTTATTTGTGCCCTTAAACTACTATATTTTGCATGACAGATATACAGAAATTAATCGATGAAGGTGAAAGACTCCTTGCCGAGTTCAATCACGAAGGTGCATACAAGAAATTCAAAAAGGCCGCTAAAAATAATGAAGACCCTCGTGCATACTTTGGTAAGGCAGAAGCCGCTCTTGGGGTACCTACGGTCGATTCCGATGAGATAATAGAGGATTACAAAAAAGCTATAGAGCTGGATGAGAATCCATTTTATCATCAAGCATTAGCGGAATTCTGTATAGAGGTGGGAAAATTCGACAGTGCCGAAGAGCACTATAAAAAGGCCGCCGAACTTGATCCTGAAAACAGGGCGAATTACATGTCCGACATGGCTGTGGGCTATCGTTTTAAAGCACCTATCATGATGGAGAAGTTCCTTCAACAGGGCGGAGAAGAGATAATACTTAGAAAGAGTCTTCATTATATGCTCGATGCCCTTGAAATAGACAAAGAAAAGGCCCTTGAATTGTTGAGCTGATTACCAGTAAACTTTATAATAAACCGTCAGCACTAACGTATCGAAAAATATGTTCTGTGACAAATGCAAATCGCTGATGAAGACGGACGACGGTAAATGGGTATGTAAAAAATGTGATTTTACACGAGATATAAAATCTGATGACCATAAGATAATAACCACTAAACGTGAAGAAAAAGAGGTGGTTATCATCAAAGACGAAGCCTCCGTATTTCCAACCACTAAGGTTAGATGCCCGAAATGTAAAAACAATAAAGCTTACTGGCGTCTTGAGCAAACGAGAGCCGCCGACGAACCTGAAACAAGGATATACAGATGTACTAAATGTAATAACACATGGAGGGAATATTGATAGATGCTTGAAATAGGAAGGATTCGATTAAGAGCCTTTAATCGTGATGACCTACATTTAGTCGAGTGTTGGGAAAACTTCCATGAAGGTACTCTTTACGCTAGAGGACAACCCATGGTTTTCAAGAACATGGATGAGATAAAAAAACAATACGAAGAGTATCTGGAAAATGAAGACAAGCACAGATTTATCATCGAGCTGAGAGAGAATGACAAGGCGATCGGTTTCGCTTCATACGAAGATCATTCACGGGATGTTAGAAACGCCACAATCGGAGCATTCATAGGTAACAAGGAATATTGGAACAAAGGACTTGGTAAAGAAGTAACACTTGCACTATGCGAGATGTTGTTTTTTCAACATCGATACGATAGACTATCCGCATGGTCATCATCGATCAATCTTCGTTCACAACATGTTCTAAAGGACATCGGTTTTGAACATTCCGGTACTTCGAGAAAATCCGGGTATCTCTACGGTAAAAGGATAGATTGGTATATGTACGATATTTTGAGAGAAGAATACATGCCGGAAAGGAAGAAGCTGCTTGATACTTACATAACAGAAACTAAAGAATATATCGAAAGACACTGCAAATTGTAGATTCAAAGTTATTTTTGTAAGAAAAATTATTAAGCATTCCCTTGATTGTGTGTATTAGAATGCCCGATGAATTGACACTTACCTACAAAAAAAAGATACTCCTTTACCTGGATGATCATAGACATAATGACGATGTTGAAATCTTAACCGTCGAAGTAACGCAGGAGGGAATTTCCGAAGGGGTAGATATGTCAAGAACGCATGTATCAAGGATCTTACAGGGATTGAAAGATGAGGGTTTATTGGATGAGAGAACCGCTCATGTAAAAGGGCGTTCACGTAAGCTAAAAACTTATACACTTACGGATAAAGGGATAAACGCCGCGGAAAAAGTGAAGAAGGAAATAGAAAACTTTGAAGTGACGGTAATAAAAGGTGGGGAGGAAGACATAGTTCCTCTAAGTGAAATTGAAGATGAAACAGGGATATGTCTTATCGATGCGGTTATTTTAATCGAATCTTCAGGAAAACTAGATCTAGATGCCGTGGGTCCTAAAAAACAGGTAAAATTCCTTGATGAAGGTCCGGAAGTAACTCACATATTCGGCAGGGGTGATCTCTTAAGCAAAATAGACGATTGGATTCAGGAAGAAACACCTGTAGCGGTGTTACATGGTACTAGGGGCTTCGGAGCATCTAGCACAGCAAGGCGATTTTTAGACTCCATTGACGACAGGCATTTACTATGGTTGAGCATCGGCGGAAAAAGCAAAGAGGATGTGGAGAATATATTTAAAGAATTTTCTGTAGCTTTGGGCTGTGAACCAGAGTATGATTTATTTCAATGCTTAAAAAAACAACATGGTTTGATAATTGTAGATAATTACTATGATGTAAACGATGAAATAGTTGATATATTTTCGGATTTAGTCGATGCCTTGAAATTGAAGGATAATTTAAAAGTTGTATTTACGGTAAGAGAAGGAACGCCTGTTTACGAACGGTTTTATCATAAGGAACATATTGATAAAGGAATAGTAAAAGAGTTAAAAGTTCCGCCCCTAAAATGTGATGACGCAAAGAAATTATTGGGAGTCGACATAGATCCGGAAGCATTTAAGAGGATCATGCAGATGACAAAAGGATCCCCTTTATTACTCAAATTACTTAAAGAAGACGACAACGAAGGGATGAAAAAAGCCAGTCCTCTAACTAAGGGACAGATATCTCTTTTGATGTTTTTAAAAACGCAAGAAGTCGATAGTTAAATTTATTACATCGTTTATCTTTTAGTTCTCTACATGACAGATCACACCCGTGTTGCATCGTTTTTCATAATTTGCCTAGGCTTGATGTTCATAATAATGGGTATTTTATTAACGGTTGTATACGACATGCCGCCTGTTCTAGGGGTTGCAACTGGGATAGTAGGTTTATTTTTATCATTACTTCCTTTAACAAGGGACCGATATCGACAGTAATTTTTTTATTGGACTGCATGTTGGCTTATTTGATAGACATGTACGCCATATTTGAACTAGAAAAGGACAAAACCAAACATATTGCGGATATATTATCCGACGATCTGATAAGCAGGCAAACTACCGTAGTTAGGGACGGCGAAGGACTTGGATTAGATGAAGATATAACCTATGTTATGATCGAAGGCAGTGAGGATGCCGTAGAGAAATGTAAACAATTATTCGCCGATGTAGAAGTCGAAGAAACTGAGAATAAAGAAGAGGTCTATAAAGCTATTAAAGAAAATGAGGACGCCGCTGCTGCCGGTGTAGGTACTATATTCGGTTAATTTTGTTTTACATTCGCACCAAAAGTAATTTATATTAGGGGTGTAGTGTTATGATTAGTGATAAACATGAAAAAAATATTTGGTGAAATAGCATCCATAGTGCTGATAATGGCTATGGTGATAGCGGGGACTTCGGTTTCCTTGGGAGAAGATGGGCTGATAGAAAATGATTTTGAACCGCCTGTAGAAGACGCGCAGGCATACATTAATCAAGCACAGAACGCCGCTGCAAACGGAGCGGCAACATTCTTGATGGTTGAAGATTACGAGCCCTGGGCCGCTTTGGTTATCAACGCAGGCAATCCCATGGGTGTCGACATGGTCACGGTTAGCTTCGAAGACGGCGTACTCAGAATAGAAGCTACCGACAGTAATACGACTAACCATGCGAGCATATTGATCAACAGGGCCTTTGCTGACAAATATCTAGCTGACTCCGAAGGGGATTTAAATATCTCTACAAGCGATGCTGTGAACTACGAAGGATTGGATAATTCAAATGCAAGTGCGGGAAATTCTGCAGTGTACGTATTCCGTATAGAACACTTCAGTACACACTATATCGAGATGTCTGCAGTAATTGGTAACGATTTCGACCCACCCGTAGCAGGCGGACAAGCCTACATGGACCAGGCACAGAATGCTGCTGCACATGGAGCCGCTACCTTTTTGAAAGTAGAAGGCTATGAACCTTGGGCAGCATTGGTCATCAACGCTGGAGACCCGACAGGTGTCGACATGGTAACTGTAAGCTTCGATGACGATGTACTTAGAATCGAAGCTACCGACAGTAATACTACGAACTATGTAACCATATTGATAAACAAGGCATTTGCCGACCAACACCTTGCGGATTCCGAAGGGAGCTTGGATATGTCCACAAGTGATGCAGTGAACTACGAAGG
>SKVC01000082.1 GCA_007129655.1 Thermoplasmata archaeon | reverse complement strand
CGAAGAGGGTTTTTTAATATTATCCGAACGCAGAGAGCCTATATCCACACGGCAGGTGGAAAGACTTGTAAAAAACTATGCGAAAGATTCCGGAATAAAGAAGAACGTTTATCCGCATATGCTGAGACACACCTTTGCCGTCCACTGTCTAAAAGCAGGTATGAATCTGAGAAGTGTCCAGAAGATGCTTGGCCATTCATCTCTAACCACAACACAAATATACTTAGATATAACTGGAGAGGATGTCAAGCGGGATTATCAAGAACATCCGCTTCCGGCATGAAATTACCACCAAGGTGTCCTTAAATGCAAAATGATGTTTTACAAACCGTTGAAGAACTAAGAGATGAGATGAAAGAATCACTGATGGAGATGCTGAAAATACCTGCAGTCGGCCCAGACAGTGACGGCGACGGCGAAGCAGAACGGGCGAAATTTTTGATGGATCACATAAAAACATTCGGTTTTGTCGAGATAAAACGATACGACGCTAAGGACGAAAGAACATCTTCCGGAATAAGACCCAATATAGTGGCATTAAAGAAGGGTAAAACCGATAAAACAGTAACCATAATCGCCCACATGGACATAGTTCCCGAAGGGGATCTTGATGAATGGGACACCGATCCCTACGAACCGGTTTTTAAAGATGGTAAGATATACGGTAGAGGAGCCGAAGATAACGGCCAAGCTCTTATGTCCGCCCTTTACGCAGCCAAAGCGCTCACCATCTCCGGAATAACACCCGAATACAACCTTAAAGTGATCCTCGTTTCAGACGAAGAAACCGGCAGTACCTACGGAGTAGACCATCTATTAAACGAAGGCGTGATATCGCCAGACGAAATTGTAGTCGTACCCGACCACAGCGAAGAAAAGGGAAAAAAGATAGTCATATCTGAAAAATCAGCCACATGGGTTAAGATCATCGTACACGGAAAACAGGGACACGCAGCAATACCCGCCACAGCTATCAACGCCAACAGAGTTATGGCTAAATATCAATATGAAGTAGACACTATCCTCCATAAAAAATTCAACCAAAACAACGAACTTTTTTCACCTCCGAATTGCACCTTTGAACCAACCAAACGCGAAAAGAACGTACCGAACACAAATACCATACCCGGTAAGGAAATACAATCCTTCGATTGCAGATTGATACCGGAAGTTCCAATTTCCGAGGTAAAGAAAGTCTTCAAAGATAAAGCCAAGGAAATATCCGACGAAACCGGGGCGAACATAGAATTGATATTTCCCATGGAGAAAGTAACACCACCAGGTACTTCCGAAGATGCCGAAGTAGTTAAAAAACTCAAATCCGCGATCAAGAGTGTAACGGGAATAGATGCCAAAGTATGCGGAATAGGGGGAGGAACTGTTGCATCCCATTTCAGGGACCGGGGTATTCCGGCAGCCGTTTGGGCTACCAGTGACGAAGTACCTCACCAGCCCAATGAATATTCTGTTCTAGACTATATGGTGAACGACTGTAAGGTCTTCGTTTCTCTAGTAACCTCAGATTAGAATACGGTGATCTTGTCTTCTAGTATCATCTTTGTTAATCTATCCAGATTGTCCAAGGCTTCTTCGGTGATTGCTTCGGCTGTATCTAGACTGGTAGTATAATTCCTAGTTTCTTCTGGTACCACCAGTTGCACGCTGGCTGCTTGCGGCTCGCTTATGGGTTTTCCGATCTGAGAAACCAATCTGACGAATACATCGTGTATGTCTTCCTGTAATTCGTCGTATATCTTAAGTGCTATCTGATTAGCCGCCAGATTGTATATTTTACCGACGTGGGTCACTGGATTTTTACCTGCAGCTGCCTCCATGCTCATAGGTCTGAAGGGAGTGATCAAACCATTAGCTCGGTTTCCTCTACCTACCGATCCATCGTCACCGTTTTCCATGGATAGTCCGGTTACGGTTAGATAGTAAACATCTCTTTCGTAATCATCGGCTGTATTTACCATGACCTTGACATCTCTACTTGTATGGGATAGAACATAATCGCTAACTTTACTCTTTAACTCTTCAACAACACTTTTGTAATGATCTGCATCCGGAGTTAGGCAATCCACCATAGCCGCAGCGATCGTAAGGTCTATTTCGTTACCGATCCTGGTAGCCATGACCTTAACATCTTCGCCTATTTCCGGTAGATCCTTTTTCATCGAGCCGTTGATGTACCTTTCCACTTCTAAAGCCGTCTTTTCCGTCTCACTCAAAGGCGCGAAGGAAACACCGAAGGAAGTATCATTCGCCAGCCCCTTTTTAGTATCATAAACATCTCTCAAATCTATCGAACCCTGTCCTATACGACAATCGAGAGATACATTGTTGTCCGGGTCCAGGTGCGGACAGATATCTTTCAGGTAATCGTCCGCAGCTCGAAGCGCGGTAGTTCTATAGGGCAATCTCTTTTCTCCGACCTGTGTAACCGCTCGCCCTACCAGCAGTATATAAATCGGTTCTAGCATCATACCGCCTCCGAATTTTGGCTCTGCCTGGCCACCGACTATCTGCACTTCGTCTGTATTATGATGTAGTATCCGGTCGAATTCCTTAATATACATACGGCATAGATTTCTGCTTACTTCCTCTGCGATCCCGTCTGCGATACTGTCCGGATGACCGATACCTTTTCTTTCGACGATCTCGATCTTCTGTTTCTCGATTGGTGTTTCGTGAATTACTTCTGCGGTTATATTTTTACTCATTGTGAACTCTCCATTGATTAGAATCGACCCTTAAGAAGCCGACGTCTGCCCCAAAGGGACAGGAGAGTGTGATAATCCAAGCTTATTAATACTTTTTTGTCATATTTATTCTCATCGGAATAAATCATATATACATGGCATACTTTCTTTACATCATGTTGAGAGACCTTAAAGAGATAAAAAAAATCCGCACGAATCTCTCTATGACCCAATCCGAGCTAGCCGAGAGGGCCGGAGTGAGCCAATCTTTGATAGCAAAGATAGAGAACGGAAATACCATACCCTCATACGACAAAGGACGGGCCATACTTGATGCATTGGAAGATATAATAAGACAGAAGGGTTCCAGTTTAACGGCCTCGGATGTTCACAACACCGTTGTGATCTCCATCGGTCCGGATGAAAGCTTAGGAAACGCGCTTCAGTTGATGAAGGAGAATGCAGTTTCTCAACTCCCGGTAATACAGCACGAAGTCGTGGTAGGCGGGCTTACTGAAAGATGTCTTCTAAATAATTTCGATGAACTGGACAGGGCAGAAAAAGTCCGGACATTGATGGAAGATCCTTTTCCGGTGGTTTCTGTAAAATCAAACATCGGTCTGGTCCGCGAACTACTTTCATATTATCCAGCGGTGATCTCAATATCAGAAGGCATCATAGCCGGTATCATCACAAAAGCTGATCTACTTGAAGAGATATTGGTAAGCTAGAACGGTTACATTCCCCAAAAAGGTCTCTCTTCTTTCTTTATCTCTCGTACCTCTTCTAGTATGCGGTTTTCGTCGAAATCCAGATCGATATCCCGCAGCTTTTTCGCGTCCCCTTCGGGTATATTTATATAAAGGTCTTCTCCACCCTTTATCTGTCTACCTATGGTCACACCGGTTATGGATACCGCTACTTCTTCCCCCTGCTCGGCGCAATCTACGTTTTTATCGTCCTTACGTATACTCTTTATGGTTCCGACCACACGTCCGTCCTGCTTTAACAATTGATGGTCGACCTCGACACGTCCACCGAGAACCCTTATGCCTACCACGGCGGGTTTACTAAGCCGGAATATTTTGTCCTCCATTATCCGTAACTTGCCAGGATGCGTAATCTTCTCCCGACGACGATCTTCTAATTCCTCCTTTTTCTCGTCCTTCCACTCTAAATAATTTTCAACCAGTTGATACACCACTTCTTGTTGAAACACCTTAACATCTGTTTTTTCCAAATATTCTTCTGCCTCGGGCAGTAGATTAACGTTGAATGCAAGTATAACTCTGTAAAGGGGATCGTTGAGGGTTGCAGCTTTGATAATGTCCTTCTGCGCGACATCTCCGATTTCAGCATTGTTTATGGGTATTTCGTTATCTCTGAGCTCCGAGGCCAACCCTTCTATGGAGCCGATGGCATCCGCCCTGATGACTACTCCGGATTCTTCGATATCTATGCTTGGATGGCTCTCTTCCCTCACCATTTCGATCAATTTATTTCGGTCACGTGAGCCGATCACCTTGATGGGTGCCCCGGCCATGACCCCTTCTGCCTCCGGAGTTACCACCTTTATCCCGGCGGCAGCACTTACTTCTTCGATCTCGTCAAAACGTTCTCTGGGATCCCTTATTTCGTCCAGTGGTTTGGGTTTTAACAATGATTTGATCCTTGTCTGTAAAGGTTCTCCGTGAGTCCCGATGACCACTTCGTCTCCCATGCGGAATACACCTTCGTATACTATCGTATCGAGTGTAGTACCCAAACCCACTACCTCTTTGACTTCCAATATTGTTCCTTCCCCTTCATTTTCTTCTACTTCCAACTCTCCTTTTAGATAAGTTTGTGCTAATCCTATCAGAGTTAGAAGCAAGTCTTCTATACCCTCTCCCGTCTTTGCACTCATGGGTACGATAGCTACATTTTTAGTAAAGTTGTTAATGTTATCGTATCTGTCTGCAGAGAATCCGTTGTCGTATAAGAAACCTATAAGCTCATAGAGTGCTTCCGTCATCCGGTTCCTTGCACTTTCCGTTTGCTCGGGAAAACTTTTGATGAACGGTTTATTTTGCGAATTCCACCCGGCGATCCTGTCAACCTTGTTGGCACCGACGATGAATGGAGTTTTTTCTCTGCGAAGTATCTCCAAGGATTCCATGGTTTGAGGCTTGAAACCATCCTTTAAATCGACTATCAATACGGCCATGTCCGCCAGGGCTCCACCCCGGGAACGCAGCGTCATGAAAGAATGATGTCCCGGAGTATCGATGAATAGTAAACCCGGTAGCCTGAAAGTCAGGTTGCATCCCAGATCGGAACATGCCTCTTTCAATACATCCACAGGAACTTCGGTAGCGCCGATATGCTGGGTAATCTTACCCGCCTCTCTATCAGCTACGGTCCCACCTCTGATCCTATCTAAAAATGTTGTTTTGCCGTGGTCGACATGACCGAGAACGCTGACTATGGGCTGACGTGTGTACATGATATCCAACGATAATCCTTTGGTATTTAATTATTTTCTGATGGTATCCGTCCGGAAAACCAGTGTCCTTCGCCGATTTTTTCGAATCCTAAAGCGTATGCCAGTTCTAAGGATTCACCGTTATCCTTGAATATATCTACCACCGGTGTGACATCTAGTTCTATGGCATCTTGGCATAACGCTTCGGTTATAGCCTTTGCAAAACCCTTTCTTCTCCACTCTTCCTTCACATGTAAAAATCCCAACATCATCGCATATTCCGTGACCCTGTGTGTCAGTGACCATGCTACAAGTTCCCCATTTTGATAAATCCCGTATGCAGGTCCTTCTCTGATACGCCTTTTGATATATTCAGTAGAATCACTTTCTCCGAGACCCCAATATTCGTTGATCTCGTGTGCCTCGTCTTCTTCCAAAGTTACAACATCCATTTTTGGTTCACCGAATTTATCTCTTTCTCTTTTCAACATCCAAGTCGGGCGATCGTCGATATCCCGGACACAGACCTTCGCAGCTTCAAAAGCTTCTGCATCGATAGAATGGAATCTATATTCACCTGGTTCCACTTCATCAAAAAGGTCTACCAATATACCCTTATCGCCTTTCATGGAGATGGTGCCTTCGCGTATCAGTATAACCCCTTTGGGTTCATCTTTATCATCCGCAAATACCTCTACCTCCTCTTCTCTAAGCATTGAAATCTGGTAGGCGTTCCGCAATGGATCTTTCCGGAGAAATTTTCTGACGGATTTCATATTCGAGACGTTAACAATCTTTCAGCTATTCAATATTTTGGTCGCATATCTACCGTAAGTATTTAATCTATTAATACAGTCAACCTGAGTGGTAATTAGTATGATATCCAGAGAAGAAGCCATCGCCATGGTAGAAGACAACGTGAAGAACAAAAATCTGAGAAAACACATGTTAGCGGTGGCGGCGATACTGAAAAGACTGGCTGCTGAACTCGGCGAAGACGAAGAACAGTGGGAATTACTCGGCATTGTCCACGACATAGATTATGAGGAAACCCAGGATGATCCGGAGAGGCACGCGTCGGTGTCCGCCGATATGCTGGAAGACAAGGTGCCGGAAGAACTGGTTAGGGGGGTCAAATCACACAATCACGAACACACTGGCGTCGAACCAAATTCACTCATGGAACACGCTCTCATAGCTGCCGATGCCGCCTCGGGCCTGGTTATCGCAACGGCACTGGTGATGCCCAACAGAAAGCTGGAAGAAGCTAGACCGGAGTCCGTGATCAAAAAATTCGGTGATTCTTCCTTCGCCAAGAACATAGACCGCGATAGGATCCTACACTGCAAAGAACTAGGTCTGTCGAAAGACGAATTCCTGAAACTATCACTGGAAGCACTTCAGAATATACACGACGAATTGGGCTTGTGATAACAGATATTATTCGTACTTACTCATCAACGTTTTCATCTTATTCACAGATTCTGAATCGTCTTGCTTTTTGTACCAATCAAGAACATTATCTGCAAACAATTCTATATTCTCTTTGGATATCTCTTGTTCTAGTTTGAATTTGTCTATTCCACTTTCCTTTAACAGCCCTTCTCTGATCGAATATGGCATTTCTCCCACCGTTGAAGTAAATAGGAACACGCAGTCTAGCAATTCCTTAGGCTCTTTGACGGACTCTATCTCCAATGCATCTTCTATCTCGTCTATGTTCTGTTTGGTCTGATACACTGTTCTCGAAGCAAGTTCCTTGAAGGCTAAGTTGACATCCTTTCCTGTTTTAGCAGAGGTAAAGAAGTGATGATCGAAATGTTTCAGGTATTTTTCCAGTTCTTTTTCCCCCGCTATCTCTTTGTTATCCAAATCATCTTTGTTTATGGCCAATATGATAGGCGCATTTTCGTAACTCAATGATCTATATAAGGGAATCCAATATTCCACTATACTATCTAAAGTTTTTATGTCTGTAGCGTCAACAACAGCGAGGGCACCGAAAGAACCCTTAAAAGCCCCTTTCTGTACCAAACCAAAATTCTTCTCTCCCATTATATCATTAACAACCAGTTTTACTTGGAATCCCAGCATGGGCACTTTCTTAATATAAGCATTCAAGCCGATGGTCTTGAGATATTGGTCGCCGAATTGATTTTTTACGTAACGCATTACCAGTGATGTTTTACCAACGCCGGTATCACCCATCAAATTGACCTTCCTTTTAACCTTACCTAGTATCATAATAAGCTATATTAAATAGGAAGAGGGATTTAATGTTTTCTGATATCATAGAAACTTATCTGTATATACAAAATCCTCTATATCTTTACGCACCGGTCTTTCACCTTCTACACTTAACTGGTTCCCTTCAAGCAACTTATCGGGTTCTTCTGAATGGCGTCCGAATATAACCAACGTTATCACCCTATATTCTTCCGGTATACCTAGAACCTCCTTGACTTTCTTTTCACTGTATCCCGCGATGGGGTGGGCCACCAACCCTAAATCGGTAGCACGAAGTATCATGAATGCAGTTGCCATGCCAGTATCGAAGAGATGGTATTCCCTTCCTTTAATGACACAATCGTCTTCTTTCTTAGAGAAAACTGCAGCGATCATGGAAGCCCTAAATGTCCATTCATTTCCCTCGGACATCGCATCTTTCATCTTCTCCAACATCTCTGGATCTCGTATGAAAACGTAATTCCAAGGTTGGTTATTGAAACAGGATGGAGCTAATTGAATAGCGGCAGCCAATTCGCTAAGCATTTCATCGTCGATATCCACCCTTTCAAGAGCACGATAGGCCCTTCTAGCTTGGATCACATCTTTTAACTCCATAAGATAAAAAAGCCGGCTAATAACTTTTCTGCATAAATTACTAACTGGTATTGCCGACCCCCAAGATATTTTCTATCCGCAGTAGTCGGTATTCTAGCTTCTTCAGTTTCTCTTTACCTACTCTTTTCTCTTCCTTGTTAAATTCAACCCTTAATTTTCTCTTAACATCATCATCGATGTATTTACGGCTCATCGGAAATAAAAAACGCTCTTCTCGTTGAATATGTTCTTTTAACACACTAGCATAATCGCTGACTGCAGCCTTTAAAGATTGAACATTAGATTTACCCTTTAATTTCAATTCTATTTCTAACTGAAGCCGTTTGAAGATATTATCTATTCGCTCATGTTCTTCTGCTATACTTTTAAGAGAAGCTCGGTTGAATAATTTATCTTTTGGATCTTCTCCCTTCAATGCTATGGCGTTTTGTAAAAACGCTACCATATAGTGTTCTTCTTTTCTATGGTGTAATTTTCTCTCAACCGTAAGAGCGGTCTCTTTCATCCACGAGAGGATGTTCTTGTTAACCCCGTCATGCATCTTTGAAGCAATTACTTGATAAGTAATGATAGTTCTTTCCAGCAATCTATGTTCATGCATCAAATCCTCAATAGGATCAAAATCCTCCCCATTAAATCCGTTCTTGATCTCTTCTTTAGCCAGTTCTACCTTAGACTCAACAATTTCAGGAATAAATGGTTTAAATAATATATCATTTGCCTCGTGTTTCAAAGATTCGATCATATTTACATCTGTATCATCTTCGAGCGTTAAAAAAAGATATGGGCTGGCGCCGGTATTTTCATCTTTCAATCTATTGGCGAATTCATCAAAATTTTTCGGAAGTGTAGAACTAGCAAACACCATACTAGCATCTGGATTTTCTTTATATAATTCAATCACCTTTTCGTCGTCCTCCGCATCCAGTATCTCGTAGTCTTTCAAACGAAAGATATTTTCGAGAAGGATGCGTGGAGCTCTATTCTCGTCACCAACTATTATCTTCATATATCTCACCGATCATAACTACCAAATTGGAGATAAATAAACTTTTCGTAAAGCATGCATTGTATCGTAAATACTTACTTCATGCCTTCTCTCCGAGCTCGAAAGCCTTTACATTGTCATCCACAGCTTTTTCAGGAACCATACCTCTTATCGCTTGGAGAAAACTATCTCGGGATATTTTATCTTCCAGAGCGTTACTCAGCGCACCTGCCAATACCACATTTTGCGCTCTTACTTCTCCGGCCTTTTTTGCCAAAGAAAGAGCTTTTATCTCAATAACATCGGCATCGGCACCTTTGATTGCATCCAGAACCTCGTCGTACTCGACGTATTTCTTAACGTTCCCCATAACAAGATCGTGGGTCTCTCCCGGCGGATGTACGAGTCTTCTGTTTGTTATTACTGTTCCTCCTGGTTTGAGATAATGCAGATAACGTAGAGCCTCCATCACTTCCAATGATACGATCATATCCGCTTCTCCTGGAGGTATCAATGGTGATAGTACTTCGTCGCCGATGCGCATGTGAACTATTACCGAACCGGATCGCTGCGCCAGCCCGTGCATCTCTCCCGATATAACATTCTCACCGGCGAGCCTACAGGCTTCTCCGATGATGTTGGAGAGCAATACCAGCCCTTCTCCACCTATACCACAGAGTATTATGTTGGTTTGTTTCATTCTTCCGCCTCCTTTTTTTCAATATACTTTTCATAATCTTCCACGGTAACCACCGGTTTGTTATCGCCCCCGTGCATGGTTGCAGTGGATTTTATCGCGCCCTTTGGACACAGCTTTGAACAAACACCGCAGCCCACACAGATGTCCTGGTGTATCCTTGCCTTTCCATCTTCATCCGGTATCACCGATATGGCAGGACACATGAAATTCAATACACAGGCATGTACGCTTTCGCATTTATCCAGATCGATGTAGTATGGTACCAATTTTCCACCTGCATGTCGATAATTCCTGAAGTGATAAAGAGCGCACTCTCCGTGGGATATCACCGCGGAAACCCCTTCGTGTTCCAGTGCCTTCTTGATCATCGGTACGTTGTCTTTGACTTCATAAGAATATATATCGTAGATCTTCTCGATACCTATACCTTCCAGAACCGCTTTTATGTCCAGTTTCTTTCCCTCTCTTCCTCCTGCCTTCTTCTCGTTCCCGGGATGGGACTGCTGCCCGGTCATGGCCGTGACCGCATTATCCAACACAAAGATGGTAACGTCATCTTCGTTGTGTACCAGATTCACTATACCCGGCAGAGCGGCGTGGAAAAAGGTCGAATCTCCGACCACTGCGATGGTCTTTTCCTTTGCGGTGTACTGGACTCCTGCTGCGACGCCCATGGAGGCACCCATGCAAAGTAAAGTATCGCTCCACTCCACCGGAGGTAAGCACATCATGGAGTAACAACCTATGTCGTTTGCGAAAAATACGTTGTCCGGATCTCCAACTGACTGACGTAAAGCCCAAAAGGTAGCTCGGTGTGGACAACCGGCGCAGAAAACAGGTAATCTTTGCGGTAGTATCTCTGCAAGTTTCTTCATCTTTTTGCAGTATTCTTTATAGTCAAAAGGCGGTTCGATATCGGCTATCTCGGATAGACCGTTAAGCACCGAAGGGATATCGTACTCAAGTGCCTCGGAAAAATGCCCGGTTCGTTTACCGTAAATTTCTGTGTCCTTAACCGATCGCCTGACCACATCCTCCATATACGGCGATAATTCTTCAACAACCACTACTTTATCCAAGCCATCGCAGAAATCGATGATAGTCTCTTCGGGCATGGGATTGATGACCCCGAGCTTCAATATCTTAGCCGGTAGTTCCAGCCGCGCAAGGGCTTCCACAGTGTAACTGTGTGCTACCCCGGCGGTGATGATCCCGAATTTTTCTTTATCCCCTCCTTTATCGAGAAGTTCCTTGCCGTCAAAGTATTCCACACGATTTAGCGAACTCTTAGCCATTTTTTCACGGATATTTTCCATCCGCTCCAACATATCTTGTTTACCCTTACGTGCCAGTTCTCCCACAGAGGTATAAGGTCTTTTCATCTCCTTCCAGGATACTTTCTCAAAAGGAGTTCTCTTAATTTTACCCAAGGGCACTATACCGCTCTGATGGTTCACTCTGGTAGTGGTTCTTATCAAAACAAGAGTACCGAATTCTTCCGATAACTCGAAACCTTTCTTCACCATCTCCATGGCTTCTTTGGGTGTACTCGGCTCCAGCATCGGCAAGTACGCAGTGAGCCCGAACCACCTGCCGTCCTGTTCCGATTGTGACGAATGGGCGTGGGGGTCGTCGGCGATCAAACACAAGCATCCGCCATTCAAGCCGGTGTATGCCAGTGTGTACAAAGCATCCGAAGCAACATTTGTACCCACACTCTTCATGGACGTCAACGTACGCTTTCCCAACATAGCGGCTCCGGCAACGGTTTCCAGGGCTACCTTTTCGTTTGCCGCCACTTCGATCTTAAAATCGTATTTGCTTGACGCCTTTTCGAAATTGTCCAATATCTCTGTCTGCGGTGCTCCGGGATAGAATGAAACCAACTGCACGTCGGCCTCCAGTGCCGCACGTACAATGGCTTCGTTGCATAGCATGTATGCATCCCTCTCTTCTTCATCTATCACATCTTTGAACGACATATCATCATATCCTTTAAAGGGGTTTAAGGGCCCCCTCCCTACCGTCTATGGACGGCTATTCCTGTTCTGCACTTACAGTTCTCTGAGCCATGCGGTCGTTCATCATCAGTAGACCGCTGGGACTGTCGCCTATCATCTTCAGCTTCTGGACTATATCGTCGGCGGAACTTTCCTCTTCTACCTGTTCGTCGATGAACCACTGAAGCATGTTCATGGTGGCCCGGTCGTTTTCTTTCTCTGCGATATTCATGATATCGTTTATCATACCGGTCACCTTACATTCGTGTTGGTAAGCTTCTTCGAAAGCCTCCAAAACCGAAGACCATTCCGATTTCGGCTTTTCGATGGATTCCAGTTTAACCCGTGCACCACGTTCCTGAAGATAATCCAGGAACTGTATTGCGTGGTCCATCTCTTCCTGTGCCTGCAATCTCATCCAGTGTTCGAACCCGTCCAGGTTCTTGTTGGAGAAATCCACGGACATGGAGAGATACAGGTAAGCGGAGTACATCTCGGCGTTTATCTGCTCGTTTATGGCTTCTGCGACACTATCTTTTATCATCTTATAGCACCTCAGAATTTCTTGAAACGTTCGCTGGATATCCCGCATACAGGACATTTCTCCGGTGGCTCTCCTTCATGGGTGAAACCGCAAACCGGACATATGTAAAGATCTCCGAGGTCGATGTCCTTACCCTCTTTGGATACCTTCTGTGCATCCTTGTACATGCCGGAGTGTATCTTTTCCGCTTCTAACGCGTAATGTATCGACTGTTGTGCGCCCTTGTCCTTTTCAAGATGTGCGATGGCGTGGTAAGCCGGATACATATCATGAACTTCGAAATCTTCACCTTCCATAGCATCCTGCAGGTTGTCCGATGTGTTACCGATCATCTTCAATTGTCTAGCGTGATTGGATGCGTGCACTTTTTCGGCGTACGCTATCCCCTTGAACAATCTGGCGATGTTATCCATTCCTTCTTTTTCCGCAACCTCGCTGAATATCAAGTATTTCATATGTGCCTTAGATTCTCCGGCGAAGGCTTCTTCTAACGATTTATCTGTCATCTTTCCCATTTTATCTATCTCCTAGTTTTTCCATAATCCGTGTATGTTGCAGTACTCTCTTACGAAGAGTACGTCGTTCTCTTCCACCGTAAAAACCGCTTCGGGCTTCTCACCGGCGGATAAAAATTTTCTATAAGTTCGTTCGTTCTTTTTGGTTATAACTTCTATCCATTCGATATGGTGCTTGTCCTCCATGGGATGTGGTACCGAGCCCACGGAAACCTTTATTCCGTCTTCGATGGACTCGACAACGGGAAGATGCTTTTCGTTACCTTCCTCTTCCCGCTTCTCTTCCTTCAACTCCATGGGTTGACCACAGCAAACCAAAGTTCCTATACCAGTGTGCAGTAACTCGACTATGTTGCCGCACACGTCGCACTTGTAAACTTGCAGTAGTTTTGTCATATCTATCCTGCCTTCACAAATCAAGCTTTTCTTCGTTCGTCCATAGCCCATGTATGTTGCAGTATGAATTGGCTATCAATTTACCGGATTTTCCGGTTTTGAACACTGCCTTGACCATGGGCTCTGTGTACACCGTGCTGGTGTTCGGTCCCTCTGTTGAAGCGCCGTGTGCTTTAAAATCGTATCTTCCCAGTTCATATGGAAATTTCTCTCCGTCCGGTAGGAAGTAGAGTTCAATCCACCCGATGTGGTGCTCGGTTGTATTCGGATGTTCGATCTCCTTTCCTACGGATGCCAGCACCTTGATCCGTTCGTCTTTCTTAGCCTCTCCTTTGACCTCGATCACAGGTACGTGTTTTTCGGTCTTCCAATCTGCCTCTTGGTATAATTTTTCCATATCTCTTCACCTCTCTATTTTTTCGATCTCTTCTAATATCTCCTTCATATCAGGTAATTCCTTTATCGGGTATACCTTGATGAACGCAATATTCCCCTCCGGATCAACGATGATGTTTGCCCTTTCGGAGAAACCATCATCTTCTCGAAAAATCCGATAATCCTTTATCATTTTGCCGTGGGGCCAGAAATCGCAAAGCAAGGGAGTATCTTCTATAACAAGTTCCTCAGCCCATGCTTTCTTACTTGGAACACTATCCACGCTGATCCCCATAGCGACGGCGTTCAATTCATCCAGTTCTTCCTTGTTATCTTCCAGGGACTCCATCTGCTTTGCGCATATATTCGTCCAAGCCAATGGATGGAAAGAGAGCAGCACGGTTTTACCCCTGAGTTCACTGAGTTTGATCTTGTTACCGTTATGGTCCTCGAGCTCAAAATCCGGCGATGGGTCGCCCTGAGCTAGCCTCGTATCGTCCTTCATATTATCTCACCTTTAATCCAATTTCTCGAACTGTTCTTTTGGTGCACCGCACAATGGGCAAACCCAATCCTTGGGTATATCCTCGAACTTGGTGCCAGGTTCTATTCCGTCTTCTTCATAGCCTTCTTCTTCATCGTATATGTATCCACAAACTTTACATCTCCATTTTGCCATCTTTTCCATCTCCTAAGGTCCTATATGCATCCCAGGGAAGTACTCGTCAAATTCTTCAAAATTCTTCGTCCTGTCCAGTTCTTGCTCCAGTATATTGTAGTGGTTTTGTTCCATACCTGCCAGGTAATTCAATGTAAGTACTATCTCATCAGGCCTTTTCTCGTCCTTAGCCATCGTGGACATCTTCTCGTAAACTTCCTTGGCTGCCAACTCAGCTTCCATGGCCTGTTCGATGAGTTCCGATTCGTCGCTTTCGTCGTTAAATATTATGAAAGGTATCGGTAACGGTGTATCGTCAGGGACCGTCAATTCTTTACCCCCGTAAGTTTTATTGTAAACCCCTCTGACGTATTCTTCGTGTTTCTGTTCCTCTCCTGCTAAAAACTTGAAACGATCCGCGGTGACGAATGTTTTAGCGTTTTTGGCAAGAAAGTCATACACTTCACGACTGTTCTCTTCAGCCTTAGCAGCTGCGCCTAGCAATTCTTTAAAATTTATTCCAGATATGTCTATCATTTCTTTTCCTCCTGTTTGTTATATATCGATTTGTTCATATTCTCTCCCGATGTTCTAGTATTGCTTATGCACCCGCACATATATAAAATATTTGTAGACATGTTTCTACAAGGTTGACTTTCGAATAGGGCGGGGCGAATAACATCGTTATACATTTCCATTTTTCTTTGTTTCATACGAACAATAGTCTTAAATACTACGAAGTATATAACCTTTTTGTACGAATTACGCAAAACTGTAGTAGGTATTCCGTACTAAGAAATGCGAACATGCCCAAAATAGATGAGAAAGACAAGAAGATATTGGATATACTTATGTCCAATTCACGTACACCCTATACAGATATAGCACAGCGACTGGATGTAAGCGAAGGAACAGTTCGTAAAAGGATCAAACGCCTGGAGGACGAAGGTGTGATACGAGAATACACAATTGATATAGACCCTTCGAAACTCGGCTACCGTAGCGTTACTCTTCTTGGTCTTGATACCGAACCTGAGAATTATTTTGATGCCATCAATGCACTGGATTCCCTAGAAGAAGTAAGATGGGTTGCAAAATCCACCGGAGATCATATGATAATGGCCGAGATATGGACCAAGGATGATGCTCAATTGTGCCGATTGATTGAAGAGAAGATATGTACCATAAATGGGGTCAAACGTATCTGCCCGGCTATAATTTTAACGAAGATGAAGTGATCACGTGAAAGTCTTTGACATACCGTATGATAAAGAGTGTATTTTTCAGGAAAGGAAGAATCGTTTTTTGGGCATTGTTGATATTGAGGGGAAAAACGAGGAAGTGCATGTACGGGACCCGGGCAGGCTGGAAGAGCTTTTGTTTACCGGAAATAAAGTTCTACTGGCTAAGGCAGACGATCCGAACCGGAAAACTTCTTGGGACTTGATAGCCGCCGAATATGAAGATAATTGGATATTGGTCAACTCCGGCTTTCACCCGCGGATAGCCCGTTGGGTTCTAGAAAACGATAAAGTAAATCCATTTGGGATGACGGATGGATGGCGGGGCGAGAAGAAACTGGGCAAGAGTAGGATCGATTTTTATAATGAACGGGAAGGCGAACTATGGGTCGAAGTCAAGGGCTGCACACTCGCTATGGACGGTAAGGCACTTTTTCCGGATGCACCTACAACCCGGGGAACTAGACATGTACGGGAATTGATAAACGCCATTGAGAAAGGTAAACGTGCGGGACTACTGATACTGGTTTTCCGCTCTGATGCAGAGTGTTTTTCACCCTATGAAGAAAGGGACCCGGACTTCACCGCGGCATTTCGCGAAGCTATGGAAGTCGGGGTGGAGGTACATCCTCTGAAATTAATATACCAAGAAACTAGTTTGTTTTACAAAGGCGAGATACCCATTCGTTAGTTCTTTTATTTAGATATAGTACCAATTTTACTTATTTGACCATCGTATAGAATATATACAAGTTCTTCATCACAGGTTCTATGGAAAATAAAACACAATCTCAGGACATATTTATCAAGGAAGTGCCTGACCTTTCTACGGAACCGGCATCATTAGGACTTTTTGGCCTTGCGGTAGCCGCACTCCTACTGGGAGTTACGTACCTAGGCTTCACCGAAAGCGGAACCACCGCTCTACTTATTCCATGGATACTTTTCTTTGGAGCTACCACTCAATTTGTAGCCGGATTATTGGATTACAGACGTAAAAACATCTTCGGATTCACGGTTTTTACCTTCTTCTCAATGGCCATGTACTCCATCGCCTTGACGGCATACATAAACGTATTCACAGATGTAAACGTTGACACGATCCACTACGCTGCCGGCTTGACTGCAGTCATGATATTTTTGGTAATAATAACTGCTGCATCCATGATGGCAAACAAGACTCTTTTCGCCATAGTCGTATCCGTGGACATAGCACTTCCCATACTGATCGCACATTACATCTGGGGAATAGACGGGACCATCGCCGGCGTATTTTTGATAATTACATCGGCACTTTCATTCTATGCGGCAGGCAGCATACTGTTGAACACCATGGCCGAAAGAACCATATTGCCCTTGGGAGGCCCCCTTTGGAAGCCTTGAGCGTCTTTCGAGGCCCCCATTTTTATTTATTTTAAAACACAAAGATTTTTAACACAGATCATCTTATTTATCTACATGGCAGGGTTAACGTTTTTCAGGACAAAAAAGCCGGAAGAGATAGTCAGGTTCTATACGGAAGAAGTGGGCATGAAGATATGGCTAGAGCAGGCGGGATGTACCTTGTTAAAACACGGTAATTTCCTGCTGGGATTCTGTGGAAGCGACGAAGTCGATACCCAGGGAGTTATCACATTTTTCTACCCTGATAGATCGACGGTGGATGAGATGTACGATAAATTCCGAGACATCGCCACCGGTGAACCCAAGGACAACGAGAGGTATAATATATACAATTTCTTCGCAGAGGACCCCGAGGGAAGGACCATCGAGTTCCAGACTTTCTTGCATCCTCTGGAGCCATACATGGGCGGCGTTGAGCTTTTAGAGACACGGCGCAGTGTTAGACATTACAGTGAGAAAGGGGTTCCGGAAGCACTACTTTGGAAGATATTTGAGACTTGCAGGTATTCTCCGACTTCGAAGAACACACAATCTTACTATTTTCTGCCTATACGGGACAAATACGTACAAAGATCATTGGCTAATGAAAGAAGCGCTTCCAGTGCACCTATCGGTAACGCCCCAATGGCCGTGGCTATCTGCTCGGACCCGGAAAAATCACTACGCCACGTTCAAGATGGTGTCATAGCCGCATATCATTTCATGCTGGCTGCATGGGGTTACGGTCTCGGTACTTGCTGGATAGCTGATATGGACAGAGAACGTGTAAAAGAAGAAATGGGAGTTCCCATGGACCACTATGTGGTCACGGTTACACCACTGGGTTATCCGCAAGAATTCCCAACTACACCAAAGAGAAAGGAAGTAGAAAAATTCGTCAAAATACTCGGAGACAATATCACTTGAAGATGTCTCCTGTTTCTTTATACCAGAGCACGAAGTCCAGATGAGATAATGGTATATCTATATCCACAGCAAAGTCGGCCATTCGCTTTTCGATCTCCAAGTATTTAGCCGGTGTGATCGATTTTGGTATATCTTCTATGACTCCAAACTTCTCCAGATTCTTCAGAATATGTCTGTCGAGTATAGCGAGATCCTTACCCGATCCGATGTTTCTCAAGTAATGACTACCCTCTTTGTAGCCCATGCCTTTGATATCGTCGACTAACCATCTTCTTCGTGCTTTATTATCCGGCAGTTCTTCCAATCGCTCTATCAACTTCTGCGTACGTTCCGGCGGGCCGAATTTTTCCCTCAACTCCACCACGTAGCCGGCTTTGTTGTGCCTGAATCTGACACGGCATATATTATCTGAAATATCTTCTTTACAGCCATCCAACAGCAGGTCCTTTTCTACCAATTCTTCCACCGTCTCCCAGCAGATCCTTGCCTTGGATTGGGGCGTGAATAGGCAGAACACCAATTCTTTGAATATCCGGTGTGGATCCTTTTCTTCCCATATACCTTGAAATTCTTCCATACGCGCTTCTATCCGAGGGCGTATTTCGTTGTAGATATCCCGTATCTCAGAGCGATCCTGCAACATGTTCACATACCGCTTCTAAAAATTCTTTATCATATTGGTCGAAGGCATCTAATCTGTGGGAGTCTATATCGATCTCGCCGATTATCTCACTGTCTTTGAATATTGGCACAACTATCTCTGATCTCACGTCGAGGCTGCATGCCAGGTAGTTATCTTCCGATCTGACATCGGCAACTATCATGGTACTTTCCCTTTCTATTGCTTGACCACACACTCCCTGCCCTATGGCGATCTGGTTGTGCTCAGTGGGAGCTCCGGAATAGGGCCCCAAGTTCAATTTTCCGTTTTTTAACATGTAGAATCCCACCCAGTCGTAGTGAGCCACGGATCCCTTCAATAATTCACAGATTCCCAGAAGGATCTCATCGGTATTGCCATCCATCTTCTCGATATCTTCCAGTAGCCTTTTGTAGCTATCTTTCATCTTATTCCTCCGATATCTTCTCCCACTTGGCGAAGGCCCTTCGAAGGTGGGGTATGGTGATGGAGCCGCCGACTATCAGCGCTACCGATAAGGCTTCCTCCAGCTCTTCATCGGTGAGCCCTTCCTCTTTACAGCGTACCATATGATATTCGATACAATCGTCACAGCGCAGAACGGTGGAGGCTACCAATCCCAGCAGTTCCTTGGTCTTACACGATAATTCGCCTTCCCGGTAAACGTTGGTGTCAAGGTTGTAGAATCGTTTGATCTCTTTACCTGCGTACTTCATCACTTTTTCGTTTAATTTCTTACGTTCTTCCATGAACTCGCTTTCCATCTCTATCACTCTTCCACGTATTGCGTACTTCCTATAAAGTTTATTTATTCTTTAACTCGAGCACCAGTACTTTACGGTATGGAGCCAGTTCCATCCCGGCGGTTTCAGCCATCTCCTTTACCTTTTGGAATGGTGTTTTCAACAGTAGATACCCTTTACCGTATTCTCCACTCCACCACATCGCGTGCCGGATCAGTTTGTCAACGACGGGATCGGCACCAGCCAGGAAGGGCACACTGACCCTGCCGTACCTTCGGTGGTAATTCATAAAGATAACTCCCTGTATCTCGTCGTTCTCCTTAACAGAGAAGCAGTTACCTGCCTTTAATTCCTCCTCCAGCAATTCCGGCGTAAGGTCGTATGCGGTCCAGTTCTTTATGTACATCTTCCGGTATGTTTGGTATTCTCGGGAAGAGAACACGAAGTCCTTCACAGCCCCTAAGTCGTATTCTTGAGCTATTCCTTCCTCTTCATCACCCACTCCTTCGTAGTCTAGATGATACAGCTCCAACACTACATCGAAGCCCCTCTTCTCCGCAAGGTGTATGCTCTTGGCGTTAGTGGCATCGGTCATGAATCTCAGTGCGGTGTATTCTTTACTCGTAATAAGCCGGTGAAACATCCCGGCCACTTCACTGCCGTATCCCTTGTTCTGTAACTTGGGATGTACCCTCAACCCTTCCAGCCACAGTACACCACCGGGATGTCTAGTGTACTTACAGACGGCGATTATCCTATCGTCCAGCACTCCTTTGTAGAACCCCTCGTCCTCCACCCATCTGTCGAACACCTTCGGTATGTAATCGTTACCCTCCCAGATCCCGGCACTCATAGCACGTATCTCTTCCTTATCTTCCGGCACTATTTTTTCCAGACGCATCATCGATGGTAACAGGTTGTAAACTAAATACTTTTTACTACTGACGAAGCGTAAAAGGTGGTGGTAAAGCTTGCATCTCGGTGCAAATATTATATAGACTATGTTAACCCGATCTATTTTATAGAGCTCACCATCTAAAAAGTACGAAAAACCCAACACAACAGAAAAGTCATTAAGTAACAACAAATATCATTTAATAACATAGGTGAGAAAATGGTCTCTATAACCATACCAAAAAAGCTGAGTGAAGAAATCGATGCGATAATAAGCACTGGATACTACGACAACCGGTCAGAATTCATTAGAGAGGCTATACGAACCCTGATGGCAAAAAAGCCGGAGATACGTCTTGTAGCAGCTGTTGAACTGTACCGTAATAAGAACATCACAATATCTCGGGCCGCAGAGATAGCCGGTTTACCATTTGACCGTATGAAGGAGATACTTCAGGAAGAAGGAATACTACGCAGGGGTAAAGCAACACATGGGAAAGATTGAGAAATTACATATTCTGCCCTATAAAACACAATGTCGTTTTTAGGGTTAATCATGCTTTTACTGGATGAGTGAACCTAAATCTAATAGCCATAATCGACGGCAATGTAATCAAACGTCAAGAGAACACATTACCACTATCTCACAGTAATCTTAAAACCTAACCCGCTCTTACAATCTCCATGAAGATCATCGACATCGGGCCGGATTCCATGGAATTCTACGGAAGTATCCCGATAGGTTTTACCGTGAAATCCATCTACGAAGTAGAGCCTTTAAAGCAAGGTCTGGGCGGTATCAGACTGCACGAGTTATCCCTGGACCAACCCTACGAAAAGGACTACGATCTGCGCGAAAGTCCCCGGGATTGGTTAAAACAATTTGATGTAAGTAATTGGCGATTCTTCATGGCCATGGACGGGGAACTACCGGTAGGCGGTGCATCCGTGGCCTATGATACCCCGGACGTAAACATGTTAGGAGGGAGAACCGATCTCACAGTCTTATGGGATATCCGAGTTCATCCGGACTACAGGGGAAGTGGGATCGGTACCGCTCTGTTCCGACGTGCTGAGGAATGGTCTAGAAACAAAAAATGCAGGTGGATGAAGGTTGAGACCCAGAATATCAACGTCCCGGCATGCAAATTCTACGCCAGGATGGGCTGCGTACTGGGAGAGATAAATACACAGGCATACGTCAAGGAGGGATTGGGACACGAAACCATGCTTGTTTGGTATCTTAAGCTTTGATCAATAACCGGGGCAAAACATTTTACAACATCAATGGATTCCTTCTCCGATGAAAGAAAAATTCAGAGGTGTAGTTCTGATAACGGTAGACTCCCTCAGAGCCGATCACATGAGCTGCTACGGCTACCACAGAAATACCACTCCGTTCCTCGACAAATATGTAAAGGAAAATCGGTTTTACCTAAATGGAGTTTCGGCAGGTCCGAGTACGGCTACCACCTTCCCGGCATTACTTTCATCCACTTATTTCACTTCCTATCCTTACAAAAAACTGAATAAACGATGGCTGCCACCGGATAGAAAGCTCATATCAGAGCTATTGCCATCCGAAGTGGCTACCGCCGCTTTCCATTCCAACCCGTTCATATCTTCTTTCTACGGCTACCACCGAGGATTTGACGTATTTCATGATTACTTGATAACAGATTCTACCGTAAATGCCGGTATAGCCGGTAAGATAAAACGAAGCATGGAGATAACATTGGGTAAACCGCCTTTCGTTACCGGAGAACAAATAAACGAAGATTCTCTGCACTGGATTAAGTCGACGGAAGACAAATTCTTCCTGTGGAATCACTACATGGAGCCCCATATGCCCTATCTGCCACCCAAAGAATACATTGATGCCATAGGAGTTGAAAAGGTGGGCCACCTTCGCAAATTGATACTCGGGCAGAGATTGAATAAAAACTATGGTGAAAACCTACGCGATGAAGACATCCCAGTACTGATAGACTTATACGATGCCTGTATAAGGCACACGGACGATATCCTTCGACAATTCATCAACTCTCTTCCAAAAGACGTAGCGATTTTGATAACCGCCGACCACGGCGAAGCCTTCGGTGAACACGGCTTCCTCGGGCATCAGGCGTATCTGTACGATGAATTGATACACGTACCGATGATCCTTTCCGCAGGAAAAGGAGCAGTGCCATCTCCCGTCAGCCATCTTGATATAGTGCCCACTATACTTGATCTACAGGGTCACCGGATTCCAAATAGAGTCATGGGCGATTCGCTTCTCAAAAAACCGGAGAGAGAAGGGGTTATCAGCGAGGTCACGCCAAGAAACATGGATATCATATCTTATCGTGGTACTGATTTCAAGTATATAAG
Source organism: Thermoplasmata archaeon (assembly GCA_007129655.1). Taxonomy (GTDB): domain Archaea; phylum Thermoplasmatota; class Thermoplasmata; order Halarchaeoplasmatales; family Halarchaeoplasmataceae; genus Haladaptatiplasma. Next base: position 6,455 of record SKVC01000082.1, on the reverse strand, counting down.
GGACGATCTCAGAGCTAAAGAAGAATTTTATGATCTAAAAAACGATCCCGGCGAACAGGATAATTTGATCGGAGAAGCAGATGTTTCTTATCATAAACGTGTGGTAAATGAACACATAGAAAAACAACGAAAACACCGCTCACGATTAGAGATGAATAAGATCACCGGGAAGATAAGCGATCTAAATATCTAGAAATTCAATTTTCCTTCTTCCAGCTGTTTCATAATCTGTTTTCTCATCTTCCTGTTACCGGAAAATCCCTTGATGGCCTTTTTTGCCTTTTTATAGTGGGAGAGCAGGTCTTTGATATCCTTTGGAGATTTTCCACTTCCCCTAGCGATCCTACTAACCCTTTCTCTTTTAATGCTGTCCGGGTTCTCCATCTCCCATTCAGTCATACTGTCCATTATCACCCTAAAAGCCTTAAGTTTATGCTGTGTATCCAGCATCTCTTCTTCAGAGATTCTTCCGCCGCCGAGGGGAAGCATATCCATTATCTTTTGAAGTGGGCCTACACCGGCCAACATCTCCATCTGCTCGTACATATCCTTCAGGTCGAACTCGCCAGCTAGCATCTTCTTTGCGGTTTTCTCCGCCTTTTCTTCATCTACCACTTCTTCAGCCTTTTCAAGTAATCCTTTAAGGTCACCCATGCCGAGTAATCTAGATATGAATCTGGTTGGTTCGAAGGATTCCATGTCTCGTATACGTTCACCGGTACCAACGAATATGACCGGGGCGTCTGTAGCGGCTACCGCACTCAGGGCACCGCCTCCTTTGGCACTGCCGTCGAGTTTGGTGATTATGGTCTTAGTGACACCTACTGCATCGTGGAACGCCTTTGCCTGTGGTCCTGCTTGCTGGCCAACGGTAGCATCGATGGTAAGTATGATCTCGTCCGGGTTTGCTACTCTTTTGATGTACTTGATCTCTTTGATAAGCTCCTTCTCCAGCGAATGTCTACCGGAAGTATCTATGATTATAATATCATAATCTTTGAATCTCTCCATACCTTTTCGGACAACCTGCGGAGCTTTCTTGGCATCAGGCGAACCGTAAACCGGTACCCCAGCTTCTTCGGCTACCTGCTCCAGTTGTTCATAAGCCGCCGGACGGTGTGTATCTCCTGCTATAAGGGCCGTCCTCAGTCCGCGTTTCTGAAAGTAGGCGGCTAGTTTACCACACGTGGTGGTTTTACCGTTACCGTAAAGCCCCACCATCATTATGGTCTGAGGCTTAAGTTCTATCTCTGCACCGTCTCCCAGTATACCAACGAACTCTTCGTGGATTATACGTATAACATGTTCTCTGGAGGTCATCCCTGCTGGTGGCTTTTCCGTGAGTGCACGTTCACGCAGTTTTTCAGTGAGCTTTTTCGCCAGTAAAACATTCATATCGGCTTCGATCATGGTTCGCTGCAGATCCTTGACTACCTCATCCACCAGTGTTTTATCTATATGATTGGCATTGACTATCCTTTTAACCGCGTTCCTGAGTCCGTCCTTTAGCTTATCTGCTGCCATTTTCGTAACCGTTTACGCTGGCGTGCTAATAAATGTTTTTGGTATCAGACTCACATATATAGACAAGTTATTTATCGTTTGTTTCATATCTCCTGTTGAACACGATGAGATGGACAATGGATTCATTGGTGCTGGGGGTGCTCATGGTGACGGCACTCTCCGCCTTCGCAATATCTTTTCTAGCTTATCTCAGAGCTAGAACTACTAAATTGCTGCTGGTCACAATCGCAATACTGATGTTCGTCTTGAAAGCGTCTTTGATGGTGGCCAGTATGGTATACAACGGTAGTTTTAGTTACATCGATGACAACGGATTGTATCTACTCTTCGATATAGCTGTCGTAGCCTTGATAATGCTATCCGGTCTGTGGGAGTGATATCCCTTGGCGGACAAGACTTTAAAACTCGAAGCACGAAAGAAAACTTTCGAGGCCATTGAGGACAATCCAGGCCTTCACCTCAGGGAGTTAGAGCGGAAGCTGGATATCCCTTTGGGCACCATACGTTATCATCTCAGAGTGCTCGAAAAAAGGGAGTTAGTGATAGTAAGAACCGAGGGTAAGTACAAAAGATACTATGCAAAGGGAGATATAGACCGTTCGGACAAGGACAGACTCGCTGTTCTTCGTAAAGAACTTCCAAGAACGATCATATTGTTTCTCATGGAATTCCCGGATTCCATCCATGGAGACCTAACCGAAGCTCTTGCAGTAGCACCGTCTACAATCTCATACCATCTTAAACGTTTGATGGATGATGGGATCGTGGAGAGAAAGAAGGGTAAATATCGTGTAGTCGACGAAGAGAAGATAGCAGACCTCCTGATACAGTATCGCCAGACATTTTTGGACAGCTTGGTGGATAGATTCGTCAGGATTTGGACTAAAGAAGGATAAGTGTAATATACTGCTTAAACACTATTTATTATGGTGGTAATATATGGCAGATGATAAACCCGGAGACGGTAAGATAACCTTCAAACAGTTGAGAGGTGTGAACGTATATGGTGCGGACGGTGAACTATTCGGTCATATCCACGACATAGAGATGAACCGTTCGACGCTCAATCCTACACATTTGATAATACACAAAGGATTTTTCCAGGAACACATCAGGATCAATTTAAAGTACATAGATCATATGGATAAAGAGGGCATCAAGCTGTGGATCAGTCCGATCAAGGACTTGATCGATGCACGTGTATTGGATAGAAAGGGAAACGACATGGGTGTTGTTAAAGAGGCCGGGAGAAATAAAGACGGCGATATAGAGTATATCCGGGTAGAATCACGATTCATAAAAAAAGTGGGAGACAAAGACGCGGTAGAGACCTACATAGTCCCGGTGATGCCATTCGATGATATGACGCTTTCAATACCACCCACGCCGGTAGATGACGGTACGCTAGCTACCCAGGTAGAACTTGAGACCCGTGACATATTAGTCAAAACCGAAGACATACTCAGCGTCCACAAAGACAGGTTGGTGCTCCGTAAACTAAAAGAGGACTATATCGAATGACCCGTTAAACAAATAAATCTTATATCCCCCGTCCTATTACGGTTCGATATCATGAAGGTCTTAACAGTAGGCGGCGGAGCAAGGGAGCACGCCATGGTAAAGGCACTGGCTCGGAGCGGTGCGGAGATATATGCGTCCATGGGAAACAACAACCTAGGGATCGCGCGCTTGGCGAATGAAACGCTTTTAGATAAGGGTACGAAAATCGAAAATATCGTACGATGGGCGGTAGATAAAGGAGTAGAACTAGCCGTGATCGGTCCGGAGGCGCCCCTGGGAAAGGGCATCGTCGACGAACTGGAAAAAAACGGTATACGATGCGCCAGCCCCAACAGCAAAGCTGCCGAGATAGAAATTTCTAAAGAATTCATGCGCGACTTGATGGCCAAACACGAACTGCCGGGAAGGGTGGAGTACGAAGTATTCGACGACATCGAGGCGGTGGAAGATTTTCTGTCGCATTACGAGGGCGATCTGGTGGTCAAACCGGTGGGTCTGACCGGCGGTAAAGGAGTTAAGGTGATGGGCGAGCATCTGGAGAGTAAACGAGAAGTCATCGAGTACAGCCGTGAAGTTCTGAACGAAAAGATAGGAGGCGTTCCCCGCCTAGTATTGGAGGAACGATTGGAAGGTGAAGAGTTTACTCTGCAGGCATTTTCCGACGGTGAAAACGTGATACCCGTACCTCTTGTGCAGGATCATAAAAGACTATACGAAGGTGATGAGGGGCCGAACACCGGCGGTATGGGTTCTTACTCTATGCCCGACGGGCTGCTGCCCTTTGTAGACAAAGAAACATACGAAGAAGGCGTAGAGATAATACGGGCGACCTTGGAGGCCATGAAAAAAGAAGGACGAACCTACAAAGGTATAATCTACGGTCAGTTCATGCTGACGGCCAAGGGCCCTAAGATAATCGAATTCAACTGCCGCTGGGGAGACCCCGAGGCCATGAACGTTTTACCTCTCTTGGAGACGAGCTATCTGGAATTGTGTGACGGTATAGCCGCGGGAGATATCTCAAATATCGACGTTTCTTTTGAAAAGAAAGCAACGGTCTGTAAATACATCGTACCCGAAGGATACGGTATCGAGTCCGTTGCCGGAAGCCGCCTGGAGGTGGACGAAGGATCCATAGAAAAAGAGGGAGCGGAACTATTCTACGCATCGGTGGACTATAAAGATGGTGAACTATACACAACCACATCAAGATCTCTCGCTGTTGTCGGTATGGCCGATGAATTGAAAGATGCGGAATCGGCCAGCGAAAAAGCCTTATCCCATGTAAAGGGTGTCAACATCCACATGAGGCATGATATCGGTAAACCGGAGAGTATTAAGCGTAAAGTAGATCACATGAAAGAGATAAGGGGTGAATAAAAATGAATCCGGATATCGACGAATTAGAACAGATAATCTCGGGCATCAACGATAAAATCGACGACAAAGACACTGTTCGGGAATTGGTGATGAAATCATCACGAACTATCGAGCGTATATCGAGGCAGATAATACAGTTGATACACAACGACGGCGACCCGAAAGACAAATTCACCGATGCATTCCAAGAAGCCTCCAAGGTTAAAAGCATCGCCGAGGATTATCCGGAATTGTATCATTCCGGCATGCTGAGAAACGGTTTTCAGGAACTGGCGGAAGCACATATACTGTGGGCGATCAAAAGTGAAAGGGACATAATGGGACCCAAGGATATCAATATAACACCGGAATCTTATCTGCTGGGTCTCGGAGACGTCGTTGGCGAGTTACGGCGTATGATATTGGATCATCTGGCCAACGACGAGTTGGAGGCTGCACGGGGATTGCTTGTCACGATGGAACGTATAAAAGATATGCTGATGTATTATGATTATCCCAATGCCATACTCCCAATAAAGCACAAGCAGGACGTCGCCAGAGATCTCGTTGAGAAGACCAGGGGAGACATCACCCACTGTTTGATGAACGCGAGTTTAAAAAAGAAGATGGACGAAGTCCTGAAAAAATGCCACGCAACTTGAACCAGTTACGCTTATTTTTCATCCCTTAATATAAAGACCCCATCGTCTGGACGGTTCAAATTTCCTAAGAGATGAAAAACACCGATTAACTTCTTTCCCGTGAAAAAACAACCTCTCCGTCTTTGGATATTTTGAATACCCGATGGTACGGTATCTCACCGTCGAGCAGCTTGATGAAAGACCTACCAAGGTCCTCTATATCCTCGCCATCTAGGACTTTGAAGTCGCCCGGTGCTCCTCTGTGTACGTAATATACCTTTATTCCTTCCAACTTTCTGTCGTATCTCCATTTCAATTCGTTTAGAGCCTCCCTGGCGTTGGACATGATGCTATTTAGCGAAGGTTTCCGTAATAAAGTTTTTGAGTAAATTAACACATTAATATAAATATCCAAAAAACCAAAAGATTATATCTATCTCTTTATTGAGTTATGACGTAAGAACATGAAGATAATACATGAACAAGGAGACGACGCCGTAGCCAAGGCATATCTAGCACGATTCGGTGATAAAGACTGTTACGTAGAGTTTGTGGACTCACTGGGCGGAGCCACTTCCAGGGAGGATAAGTGGGTCATCATCGTATCCAGTATGTTCGGCTGCCCGGTGAACTGCAAGTTCTGCGATGCCGGGCACTTTTACGCAGGTAAGTTAACAACGGACGAACTCATGCATCAGATCGATTACGTCGTTAAGAAAAACTCACCTTCGGGTAAAGTAAAATCGAAGAAATTCAAGGTGCAGTTCGCACGAATAGGCGAGCCGTCTTTGAATGACGCTGTTCTGGATGCCATACTTCAGGTAAAGAAACGGTACAATCCTGAAAACTACATGCCCTGTGTTTCTACCATAGCTCCGTCGGGTAGAGAGGAATGGTTCCGCCGTTTGAAGGAAATCAACCACGAGCATTTTTCAGGCAATTTTCAACTACAGTTCTCCATACATTCAACAGACGAAGAAAGGAGAGACTTCCTTATGCCTGTGGACAAATGGAGCCTCGAGCGTATCTCTGACTACGGTGGAGAATTCTACATAGGCGGCAGGAAGATAACACTCAACTTTGCACTACATCCGGATAACGTTATCGACGTGAAGAAGCTCCGGCGTACATTTTCTCCAAATACATTCGCTGTAAAGATCACACCTCTTAATCCTACGGAGATGGCGGAAAAGAACCAATTGATCAACGTATTTTCCGATGAAGACGCACACAGATATCCGATCATAGAAGAGTTAAAGAAAAGCGGCTTCGATGTTCATCTCAGTATCGGAGACCTTCGGGAGAACGAGATAAAGAGCAACTGCGGCCAGGTTCTCCAGAAGTACCTCGATACCGTAGGTAAATGCCGATGCGGTCATACCCATTAGGTTTAAATTAAGAATTACCTTT
>SKVC01000122.1 GCA_007129655.1 Thermoplasmata archaeon | reverse complement strand
TCATAGTTGACACATCGAATGATGAAATTCCGGTGGACCAAGAATTATCTGAAGATCAAGTAGCCGACGAGGGATCACTTTCTTTGCATTGGATATTATTGTTGGTAGCTCTATTTATTATGGTGACTTTTTTCATCTCGAAGATATATCTGAAATAGTTCACTCATATTACTAGGGCATTAAACCGTTTAGGACTCGAGGGGAAATCAGGGATGCCATGATTAAAGATCAAAATATCTTTGCAATTTTATTTGACATAGATACTGTGTTGATAACTTAAACGATTGAGGTGTAAAAGACCAAAGAATTTATACACCCCTTACATTTTGCAGTCAGATTGCTCGTATGCCTTTTATGGGCATCGAGGAGGACGCCAATATGGTACAACTCCACGACCAAACGCTAAGAGACGCGCACCAATCGGTGCTCGCTACCAGGCTTAGAACAGAAGATATGGTACCGATATGCTCCAAGATGGACGAAGTCGGCTTTCACTCGCTAGAAGTTTGGGGGGGGGCTACCTTCGATGCGTGCATTCGGTATCTGAATGAAGATCCATGGGAAAGGCTCAGAACATTGAGAGAGCATCTGCCTAATACTCCTCTTCAGATGCTAGAAAGAGCCATGAATATTGTGGCATATCGTAATTTTCCGGATGAAATGGTAAAGAAGTTCATTTATTACGCACACAAAAACGGGTGCGATAATTTCAGGATCTTTGATGCACTTAATGATTTACGTAACATGAAAGTCCCTATCGAAACCGCTAAAAAAGTCGGTGGACACGTTCAAGGTTCTCTATGTTACACCATATCTCCCATCCATACCGTTGAACGGTATGTGGAGGACTTCAAGAAGCTGGAGAAGATGGGGTGCGATTCGCTATGCATAAAAGATATGGCCGGCATGATCTCTCCAACTAGAGCTTACGATATTATCAAAGGATGTAAAGATGCCAGTATCAAGATACCCATAGATCTACACAGCCATAATACATCAGGTATGACCGGTTTATCTTACATGAGAGCCTGTCAGGCCGGTGTTGATATAATAGATTCTTCAATATCGTCTTTGACCGGTGCCACCGGACAACCGCCGACCGAATCGTTGGTTGCGGCACTTAAAGACACTGAATACGATACAGGTTACGACATGGAATTATTGATGGAGATAAGAGAGTACTTCAATGAGGTCTGGAAGAAGTACAGTCATCTGCACAGAGAACAAGCGATGAGGATAGACCCTTCGGTCACCATGCATCAGATACCTGGTGGGATGTTGTCCAACCTGGTGAGTCAGCTCGAAAAACAGGGAGCCGTCGACAGTTACGAAGATGTGCTGAAGGAAGTTCCCCGAGTAAGGAAGGATTTTGGTTATCCGCCTTTGGTGACACCTTCTTCTCAAGTGGTAGGTGTTCAAGCGGTGATGAACGTTAAATTCGGTAGGTACAAAAGGATCACCAACGATACCAAGCAATATTTCCGAGGGATGTATGGGAAACCGCCGGGAGAGATAAAAGAAAAGATGTATGAAAAGATCCTCGGACCGGATTGGAGGGACCAAGTTATCGAAGATAGGCCTGCGAGTTTGATAGAACCGCAGTACCAAAGAAGAAAGGAAGAACTACAAGACATGGGGTTACTTCGAAAACCGGAAGATGTTCTCACTTACGCCATATATCCGGATATAGGTCTTAAATTCCTCAAAGGAGAAGTTAAGGCGGAATTCACGTCCGATCAATTACCTCTGAAACCGAAGAGTGAAATAACCCAGGTCGCCCCGAGAGCAGTCGATTACCCTGTTAAATTGAAGATCGATGTGGATGGTATAGGTCATAGTGTGTTGATGAAAGACCAAGACTCCGTGAAGGTAGATGGTAAGACGTATCAGATATCGGTACTATATCCAGGAGGGAATCAACCTGCTGCTAAAAGTAAGAAATCATCGAAGAATAAAACTGGGGTTAACTCGCCGATGTTGGGAACCATATTGCGTATCAATGTATCTCCCGGAGAAAAAGTGGCAGAAGGAGAAGCCATCGCGATCCTGGAAGCCATGAAGATGGAGAACGATATTACATCACCCAGGGATGGTGTGGTAGCAACGATCAATGTAAAAGAAGGACAGGATGTAGAAGAGGGCGACGTTATAGCTATACTGGAGTGATATGAATGGACACACCTACCACCGTAGAATTGATCTTCGTCGGAATACTTGTGGTTTTTATAACACTGGGGATACTGACCTTGAGTACTTACATAACCGGATGGCTGGTTGAGAAAATTTACGGCGGCAGAGACGACGATGAAAAGGAAAAAGTAGCTGCGATAGTGGCTGCAATACGTGCAGGAGGGGAGACGTAGATGTTAGATTTTTTCAGTACTGGTCTATCCGCTCTGGTGTGGGAAAATTGGGTCATGATGGGAGTAGGTATAGTATTGATATATCTTGGAATTTTCAAAAAGATGGAACCGTTACTACTCGGACCTATCGGGTTTGCCGCATTATTGGCAAACGTAGCCCGTACGGAGATGGGGCTAACGGACACAGGGGGTCTTATGGAGATAATTTACACTCAATTGATAAGTACAGGGGTGATTCCTTTGATAATATTCCTGGGCATCGGAACCATGACGGATTTTTCTCCATTATTGGCCAACCCGAAGACATTCTTTCTGGGCGCCGCTGCACAGATAGGGATATTCTGTGCCCTGGGTTTGGCGGTATTTATGGGCTTCGGACTGAGCGAGGCGGCCTCCATAGGTATAATAGGTGGAGCCGACGGTCCCACTGCGATATATACGGCCACTAGGCTGGTAGAGGACCAACCCGGCATCATCGCAGCCGTTACTGTATCCGCCTATTCGTACATGGCTTTGGTACCGATCATCCAACCGCCCATAATCAAGTCACTAACGACCAAGAAACAGAGACAGATCTCCATGGGCAAACTAAGAAAGGTAAGACCCATAGAGAAGATACTATTTCCCATATCGGTTACGATAATAGTCGGAATAATCGTTCCCTTTGCATTGCCACTCGTAGGTATGCTGATGCTTGGTAATCTATTCCAGGTATCAGGGGTTATGAATCGATTATCTAAGAGTGGAGGTAACGAATTGATCAATGTAGCTACTATTTTTCTGGGACTAGGTATCGGTTTTCTAATGGTGGGAGATACTTTCTTGAATTTACAGACCATCAAAATCTTGCTGTTAGGTATATTTGCTTTCGCAACAGCTACTGCAGGCGGTACGTTACTGGGACAATTGTTTTACAAACTATCCGGTGGTAAAATCAACCCTATGATAGGGGCAGCCGGAGTTTCCGCAGTACCCATGGCTTCTCGAGTGGTACAAAAAATCGGGCTTAAAGAAAATCCACGCAGTCACCTGCTCATGCACGCCATGGGCCCGAATGTAGCCGGAGTAATAGGTTCCGCAACGGCCGCGGGAGTTTTGATAGGATTACTGGGTTGATAAAATGAAATCTGTGTTTATAAAAAAAGATGAGGAAAAGGAACGTCGGGAAGTGGATGGAAAGATCTTCCGTCTGCTGCAAAAATCGGGAGAAATGGAAGCTATCATAGCTGAATTAGAGGTCGGTGGGAAATCAAAAATTTACCGACATCAAGGTGAGGAATTTCATCTCGTGCTGAAAGGCGTGATCGAGTACACCGTAGGTGACGAGGTATATATTATGGAGACCGGTGATTCTCTCTGGCACCCCTCGAACATTAGCCATAGTGCCAAAAATATCGGAAAAGAAAAGGCTGTCTACTTGACGATAAGTACGCCACCTACTTTCATTTGAAGTTCGTGATAACGCAGGATAATTATATAACCGGTTCCGATCAGGATATACCATGTTAACGGTGTTACTATGGACATTGCTGTTTGCCGCAGGGGTTTTCGTTCTTGTAAAGGGAGCGGACTTTCTAGTCACCGGTGGTGCATCTATGGCGGTAAGATTCGGGGTTCCGAGTCTTATTATAGGTATGACCTTGATATCATTCGGTACGACCCTTCCCGAGATGGCTTCGAGTATCAACGCCACCTTAAAAAGTCAAACGGAGATGGCCGTAGGCAATGTAATCGGTTCCGTTATCGCAAATACTCTGCTTGTTTTAGGTGTCAGTTCCATGATACGCCCTATAAAGGTAAAGGAAGGAATAATAAGAAAAGAAATTCCATTTATGGTGGGTGCCATGATCCTTATGTTGTTATTATCCATCGGGGGTCTGATTCAGAGATGGCATGGAATGATCCTGATACTGTTTTTAATATTATATATGATTTACATGATCAGGGAAACTAATCGATCCAAAGAGCGAAATAAAGTTCTTGAATTGGGGATAGTAAAAAACGGCAGTTCGAAAAAAGATGCTTTGAAAATTCTAGTCGGTATAGGTTGCATTATTATCGGTGCCGAATTGATGATATCTAGCGCTGTATTTTATATGGGACATTTTGGATTATCCGGTGGTGTTATAGGCATGTCTATGATCGGGATGGCTACATCCCTTCCCGAGCTAGCTACATCATCCATGGCATCTCATAGGAAGCAATTCGATATCTCTATCGGAAACGTGATCGGTGCCAATATACTGAACATATTGCTTGTCATCGGTGTATGCGCGCTGATATTACCCTTGAAGGTGACAGCAGATATGTACATCGGTATGATGATAATGACAGGTGTAGGGTTACTTTTAGCGATTATTGTTATTTCAGGAAATAGAATATCTCGATTTGAAGGATTTCTTATGTTTGTGTCTTACTTGATATATCTAGTATATCTTTACATGCCGTAAAAACTACAATATGCTTCGATAGATATCCGATAAAACTTCGACTATCTTTTCGGGATGATGATATCTTTTCACGAAACCTCTTGGGTCATCGACTTCGTCCGGATTCTCGAAGCCGTAATATGAGGAATATTCCATCGGAAAATCTGTGTACGTTTCCAATCCACAAGCCATGGCCTCTAAACGTGCCAGAGAAACAGGATCCACAAGTGCTCCTATCATCTTGCGGTATCGGTTGAAAAGCTTAGGTAGATCATCATGTGGTACGAAGGGGAGCATCTTTACGTTAGGAGGAAACGGTATGTCATCTCCCCAGTTCAAGCAGTCGTATTTCTTTTTCTTGTCGATGTGACAAAGTATTCCACCGCCGGCGGTGAATCGTCCTAAAAGAAGTATCCTATCGGATTTTTTTACGTCCATCGGTTTGAACATCTCTATGTCAACGGGATTGGCCAAATAGAGACCTTTAGACCATTTGAGAAGGTCCGGGGTACTGAGTATAACTGCATCAGCTTTTTTTCGCAATCTATTGCTGACTAGCGAATGCTTTAAAGGTAATTTATTGGGGCCTTGATGAGTTATCTGACGAACATCACTACCGTGACAGTGTAGAACAAAGGGTTTTCGATGTTTTTTAGCCGCTTTGTAAGCGCCTATTACAGGTTTCGTCAGTGCGTAATGGCCGTGTATTATATCGAAATCCTTAACATCACCGGCTTCGAATTTAAGTTCCGCTGTGATCTCATGTTTTCCGAAGTATTTGTTATAGGTAGCAAATATGTTCTGCATGGGAACTGCATCCGGTGAGCAAACATGTAGTACTCGCATGGTAACCGATAGAGTAAGGGCTCATACAACTATATTTTGGTGTTATCTGTGTATACTTGCATGATTATGCAATAGTATATATATATCCTTTTAGTAATGTGCTTTCGTGCTGAAAGATAGAAAGAAACCGGACCTATTAAAAGGGAAGATAGTCCCCACCATGTTCCTAATGGGGTGGCCCATCATGATAGAGTCGGTGCTGCAGATCGGTTACAATCTTGCGGATACATACTGGCTGGGGAACATGGGCCCCGAATCCGGGAAAGAAGCTCTTGCGGCAACACAGGTTTCTTGGCCCTTGGTATGGTTGATGGTCTCCATAGGCACCGGTTTTGGTATAGCCGCTATCGCACTTATTTCACAGCACACAGGAGCAGGACACCTCAAGGAAGCTGAGTTAGATGCCGGGCAGTTATTCTTCTTTTTTCTAGTGTTTTCATCCTTCGTTGCAGTACTTGGATTTTTTATCTCTCCTTATTTGCTTGATTTTATACTACACGATAGTCCCGAAGTTGCTGCCAAAGGAACTATCTTCATGAGGACAATATTTCTCGGTCAGCCCTTTATGTTCACCTTCATGGCCTTTGCCTTCATACTTAGGGCATGGGGGGACACTCTTACACCAATGTTGATCACCGCCGTATCTGTAGGGGCGAACATAGTACTTGATCCTATGTTCATATACGGTATAGGACCGTTTCCGGAATGGGGAATATTCGGAGCCGCTTTTGCCACTTTTTTAACGAGGATGATAGCAGCTATCATCGCAATGTATCTTATATTCAGTGGTAAAGTCGGTATAGTGCTGAAATTAAAAAATATGAAACCGGACATGGCGAGATTGAAAAAATTCTTTAAGATCGGTGCACCCGCCAGTATAGGCAACAGCGGTACTGCCTTTGGTTTCGTAGTACTTACCTTCATAATCGCCAGGGTACACAATAGTGAAGCATCTTTAGCTGCTTACAATGCCGGAGATCGTGTTCTGGGGGTCATGTTCATCCTAATGGGCGGGCTTGCGGTTGCTATGAGTACGATGGTTGGACAGAATCTAGGAGCGGATCAAAAAGAGCGGGCTGAAGAGGTAGTTAAGAAGGGTATGGTCACCTTAGCGGGCCTCATGGCGGTTTGTACGATAGCACTATTTCTATTGCGTCGGGAATTTATCAGTATATTCAACCAGGATCCGGAAGTGATACGGATCGGCACCGAATTTTTGCTTATATTCTCCCTGAGCATGCCTTTCTTCGGTATGTTCAGAGCGGTTAATGCAGTCTTCGAAGGTTCGGGACATACCAAGTACATGATGGGATTGGACATCCTAAGACTTTGGGGACTCAGGGTTCCTTTATGCTATATACTTGCGCTATATATGGGCTTGCAGTCAACGGGTGTTTGGATAGGCATGGGATTGAGTAACGTTATATCTGCATCCGTAGCATTGGTAGTGCTTTCTCTAGGTAAATGGAAAGAAAAGGTGATCAGTGATAAAACACCGGTTTTTACACGTAGTGAAAAAAGAGGATAAAAAAGAGGAAGTGGTGGGGCCGCCGAAATTTGAATTCGGGTTCCTAGCTCCCCATGCTAGAAGGATGGACCAAGCTACCCTACGGCCCCGTAGTGAGATTTTTTCTCACTTAAAATTTTTTGACCTCGTCGATAAGGTCCGTATGGGCTAAGAGCATCCTTCGGCAGCAATATCGGTCTATACCGAGTTCGTCCATTACTTCTCCGGGGTCGTCTCCCTTATCGACTCTATTTCGGTATATCTCGTATACATTGCCTACCACTTTTCCACAACTGAAACATCTTACAGGTATTATCATATTTCACATCACCTGTATGATTTCTGCCGTTTCTTCCTTGCACCGCGTCCGAGTGGTTGTTTCGGTAGTTTTCTTCTTGGATCGGATACGAGAAGGCTTCTGTCGTATTCCTTGAACAATTCCTCTAGTTCTGAGTCTTCAAAGTAGTCTACGAAACAAAGGGCTATGGCCGTTCTCGCTGCTCCTGCTTGACCAGTTATACCGCCTCCTGAGATGTTAACTTCAAGATCCACCTTATCCGCTCGTGAACCTACGAGCTGGATCGGTTCCATGATCTTTAGTTTAGCCATTTCCGGGTGATGAATATCTAAGGGGACACTGTTGATTCGGACCCTTCCTTTGCCGGCCTTGATCGTGGCCTTGGCTATTGCAGTTTTTCGTTTACCTGTTCGGGTCAATATCTTTTTTTCTGCCATTGTTCATACCTCTAAAATTTTGCACCTAGATGCCTTGAGATCTCTCCGAGATTTATCCCAGGCTGTCCTTCTGCTGTTTTAATATCTTCTTCAACGAACTTGATCTTTTCGAATCCTTTGGGTATCCCGATATGTGTCCTGAGATTTTTATATGCCTTTCGTCCTCTAGGCTGTTGATAGGGTAACATACCACGGACCGTTCGTTTGAACAGTTTCTCCGGTCTGCTGGGATAGAAGGGACCTTTTCTCTGCTTGCCTCTGTCCCTTCGTTGTCTATAATCTGCAAGTATGTCGTCCTTTCTACCGGTTATGAAGGCTTTCTCTGCGTTTATTACATTTACTTCTTCACCGGCTAAAAGGTCCTTAACTATATGGGTTGCTAATCTTCCTAGAATCTTATCTTGTGCATCATATACCTTCATTATTTCACCCCATTATCCTTATACCGCTGCCCTTCGGGTTCTTTTCTGCCATCTCTTGGATGGTTATGAATTTACCTCCGGACTCTTCGATCATCTGTTTAGCTCTTTCGCTAGCCCTGAAAGCCCCTATTGTAAGTTTCTTAGTGAGATATCCGGATGCTAATACTTTACCCGGAACCAGAACTAAATCACCATCGCTGGTATATCTCTGGATGGTAGAAAGGTTTACCTCAGCCCAATTTTTAGAGGACTTCTCCAACCTTTCCGCCACGTCTCGCCAGATCGGGGCTTCTTCTTTTCTCGCCTTCTCCTTGAGGTCGTTTATCAGACGCACAAGGTTAGGGTTCGTCTTATTTTTTATTGCCATATCTGACTCCTCCGACTCTCGGAATTTTTTTATGAAAATTCCAAGTTAGTTTGAATATTACATTCCAACTACATGGGGAAGTGTCGTCAATCAGAAGGCATGGTATTAATAAATGTTACTGATGCTGCGAGGCGCCATAAAGGCCAAAAATTTATGAATATCTACGATATGTTGTTAACATGAAGAAAGCTCTCATACTTACCGACGGCTACCTGGACCGGTCGACTGCTAAGACGTCACATGGATTACTGCGCTACAGTACCAGATACGATATTACAGCGGTGATAGATTACAAGTTTACCGGTTCTACTACCGATGAAGTTGTATCTCACTGTAAGTCCGTTCCCATATACGGAACCGTCGAAGAGGCTTTAAAAGAAGTCGATGCGGAGATATTGATAGTCGGTGTCGCCACCATAGGAGGATTCCTCCCGGATAATTTTAGAGTTCATGTGATCGCAGCCATACATAACGGTTTGGACATCATCTCCGGGCTGCATCACTATCTAAACGACGATCTGGAGTTGTCCGAACTTGCTCTTCAAAACGGTGTTGTATTAACAGATATAAGAAGATCTCCTCCTCTTGAAGAATTACACTACTTCAATAACCGTAAGAAAGAGGTCGGTGCTAAAACCGTTGCGTTCATGGGTACCGACAGTTCCATCGGCAAGCGAACGGCGTTGATCGCCGTTTACGAAGAATTGAAGAAGCATATCGACGTCGAATGGGTGGCTACCGGGCAGACGGGTCTGCTGCAGGGCACCGAATATGGTTTACCCTTGGATTCCACCGTACCGGACTACATGGTCGGCGAACTGGAATACCAGATATGGCGTGCATGGAAGGATCACGAGCCCGACGTCATACTAGTTGAGGGCCAGGGCAGTATCTCTCATCCGGCCTACGTTTGCGGCTCCAGAGCGGTTCTAGCGGCCAGCCAGCCCGACGGTATAGTACTGCAGCACTCCCCGGGCCGTAAATACCGACATTATCGGGAGGACGAGATCAGATGGCCCATGCCCACGGCGGAAGAAGAGATACAGCTACTGGAGATGTTCTCCGGCAGCAAAGTTATTGCGCTGGGACTCAACCCTGAGAAGTTGACTAAAGAAGAAGTGACCGAATGGGTGAAACGGTACGAGAGTGAACTCGGGATACCAACGGCCGATGCCCTCGCGGAGCCTGGAAAGCTGGCGAAGGCCATGATAGATATAGTTTAAGTACGTATCATGGCACCATGGTTGGACGGTTCTGCGATCAACACATAGGCATCGATGTTCTTATTATTCAACCATTTGACCATGTGCTTTTTTATCTTATCGGCTTTTTCTGCCTCGATCAAACCATAGGCTGTGGGGCCCCAGGAACTCTGACCGGCACCGTGTGTTACCTTATCCAGTTCAGCTATCACTTCAGAGATAGCCGGGTGGAAAACACCTCCTTGGAAGGGCTCGAAAGATTCGCCGACCAGACGTTGTAATTTAGATAGATGAAAACCGAAGTCTTCGATGTCTTTTGATTTAAGAGACGGTAATATCCCCATGACTATGTGGTGACAGATATTTTGTGGGAATTCCATGTCCACCTTCATCTCGTCCATTATCGGCCGCTCTTCGTCTTCATCGTATGCTTCAACGTTCTTCGGACTGACTATAACGAATCTCCAGTGTTCTGGTACGTCCATGCGTGTAAGTAACGGAGGTATCTCTTCCGATAAAACCTTGCCTCCTTCGAGTATGAATC
>SKVC01000149.1 GCA_007129655.1 Thermoplasmata archaeon | reverse complement strand
TTCTCAACGCTCGCTAAGCACAGCTTAGCTCGTCCTCCCTCCTCGCGCTCACATGTATAATCATATAATTAGCTATAATACATTTCTTAAAAAGTAAAAAAAGAAAAAGGGTTTTAAGGATCCCGGAACCAGCTTACATTTAACCTTCTGGTGGAGGTGGTGGAGGCGTCTCTTGCCCCTCATCTACTGGTTCTTCCATAGTCTCCGGTGGCTGTGTCTCTTGAGATGGCGGTCCCTGTTCTTTACCAACTCCTCCGGAACCTCCTTGTTTTTTAAGTAACGTCAATGCAACAGCGATCACCACGATAACAGCAACGAGCGCTAAAATCCACCAGTAGTTCGATAGGAAGTCTGCAGGTGCAACCTCATCAGTAACTTCTTCTTGGAAGACAGCGGTTATCGTTTTATCGCCGTCCATATCGAAGGTCAGTGTATCTTCGGTTCCGATTTCATCACCGGTCCATTCGACGAATTCCCAACCATCGTCCGGTGTTGCTGTTAATGCTACAGTCGTTCCTTCTTCGTATTCTTCCTGGTCCGGAACTATGTTAACACTACCTTCACCATCAACATTAACAATCAGTGAATACGCGTCTACATCGACATCTTCTTCTTGGAAGACAGCGGTTATCGTTTTATCGCCGTCCATATCGAAAGTCAGCGTATCTTCGGTTCCGATTTCATCACCTGTCCATTCGACGAATTCCCAACCATCGGCCGGTGTTGCTGTAAGCGTAACTTGGGTTCCATGGTCATATTCTGCTTGGTCTGGCTCGATATCAACAGTTCCTTCTCCATCTTCATTAACATCTAAGGTGTATGTTTTGATTTCGAAGACGGCGGTTATCTCTTTATTCTCGTCCATATCGAAAGTCAGAGTTTCTTCAGTACCGATTTCATCACCTGTCCATTCGACGAACTCCCAGCCATCGTCCGGATCGGCGGTTAATGTAACGGTAGTTCCTTCTTCGTACTCTTCTTGATCTGGCTCGATATCTACCGTTCCTTCTCCTTGTATATCAACAGTTAGCGCGTATGTATCTGCGACTTCTACTTCTTCGAAGACTGCAGTGATGGTCTTATCCTCGTCCATTGTGATGGTTATCTCTTCACCTGTTTCATCTGTACCCAGCCATTCAGAGAATTCCCAGCCATCTTCCGGATTCGCCGTTAAATTTACTTCGGTTCCATGCTCATATTCAGCTTGTTCAGGATCGATATTTACCGTTCCTTCTCCAACTTCATCAACATCTAACGCGTACGTTTTGATTTCGAAATGGGCTGTCAGTGTCTTATTCTTGTCCATGGTTATTGTGATGCTATCGCTGTTCTCTTCGCCCGTCGGATTATCTCCGGTCCAATGACTGAATTCCCAGCCTTCGTCCGGGACAGCTGTTAGTGTAACTTCGGTTCCATGGTCATATTCAGCTTGTTCAGGATCGATATTTACCGTTCCTTCTCCATCTTCATCAACATCTAAGGTGTATGTCTTGATTTCGAAGACGGCGGTTATCGTTTTATTCTCGTCCATATCGAAGGTCAGAGTTTCTTCAGTACCGATTTCATCACCGGTCCATTCGACGAACTCCCAGCCATCGTCCGGATCGGCGGTTAATGTAACGGTAGTTCCGTTCTCGTACTCCTCTCTGTCGGGATCAACTATTACGGTTCCGTTTCCATCTGTGGATACGTTTAACGTGTGGGTTTCTATGTTTCCTACATTCACTGTTAGTGTTTCGTCACCGAGGTCAACATAATAAAACCCATTTTCAGTGTATTCGTATGTTTCATCAACATTTACTGTATTACCAGGTTCGATGGTCCAATTCTTTAGCTCTTGACCATCAGTCTCAAGTCTTACTGTTACATTGATTTCGCCTGTGTTCACGATTTCTGCAGTTATTTCTACCTGAAGAGGTGCCTCACCTTCGGTTGGATCTACTTCGAAGCCAGTTATCTCATATTCAGGCTGTGCAAATAGGGGATTCGTCCACGGATATGTATCTTCGTTATCTCCTCCTGGAATCTTCATTGGTTCATCGACTATACCATCAGCGCCGGGTATGTTCTGATCTGGACCGCTGAATTCATCAGGTTCTGTATGGTTGTCCCAGTAGTTACCTCCGGATGGATATCCATCGTGCCAGATATTTATGCCTTCGTCATAGGCGTGATTATCGTTATTGATGAATATATTGTGGTAGATTTCGTTATCATCTCCGGATAATATCTGGATGCCTTCCTCATTATCATTTATGGTATTATTACTGATCAAATTACCATGAGACGATGCTTCTAATACTATCCCTACATCGTTTTCGTAAATTTCATTATGTGTTATGTGATTGTCTGTAGAGTAGAACATCGCCATGCCTGCACGATTATCGTGTAGAGTATTATTGGTGATTTGGTTTTCATGGGAGAAACCCGTTAGTATTCCATCAGTGGCTGAACTGATATTAAGACCTTCGACGGTTACGTCCGTGCAGTTGGCAAGTATGACTTGGCCTATTTCCCCGTTCACAACACCATCTGTTTGATCCTTAAGATAAATCACTGGATCGTCATTTACCGTGTTCGTATCATCTATCTCGTGAGTGTTCCAATATTCAACATAGTCACCTAAAATGATGATGCTATTTTTGTTCATCTCATTTCCAGTGAAGATATTGTTTGTAGAATCTATATTTGAGATACCGAACACATTGTCTGATAATCTATTATCTGCTACAGTATTGTAATGAGAGTCCTCGAATAAAGCGATACC
>SKVC01000112.1 GCA_007129655.1 Thermoplasmata archaeon | reverse complement strand
ACATCGGCCGTATTAAGGTCAGTATATGTTAAAGGTCCGATAGGAATATCCCAACTAAGAGGAAAGTACGGGGGTAAACAAAACAGAGGGTCAAAGCCTTCGAGAGCCGCCAAAGGCTCCGGTTCGATAATAAGAGAAGTTATTCAGCAATTAGAGTCCGCCGATATGGTGGAGAAAACACCTAAGGGCAGGATCGTTACATCTAAGGGAAGATCCCTGCTGGATAATAATGCTTATGATATACTCAAGGAAATGGCTAGTGAAGACCCTGAACGCTCTAAATACCTTTAAGAGGATCAGGTATCATGGACGATGAAGTTGAGGAAATCAAGAAAAAAAAACTCGAGGAACTCAAAAAGCAGATGGAGTCTCAGGAATCTGGAGATGAAACTGAAAAACAACGAGAAGCTCAGATCAAGTCAATCCTCAGAGCAGCGATGACTCATGAAGCAAGAGAACGGCTTGCTAGGGTTCGTATGGCGCGCCCCGAAGTGGCCGAAAGTATTGAACAGCAGATAGTGATGCTCGCCCAGAGAGGAGCTATCAAAGGCAAAGTAGATGATGAAACCCTCAAAAAACTGCTGGCGAAAATAACCAGCAGAAAGAAGGATATCAAGATCGAAAGGAGATAATAAGATGTCAAGTAATAAGCCAGGTCCGAAGAAACGAAGGTTGTTAAAAAAAGGTAAACAAAACAAGCGGGTTCCCGCATGGGTGATGCAGAAGACCAACCGTCGATTCACGAATCATCCCAAGAGAAGAAACTGGAGAAGAAGCACCCTGGATGAGTAAATCCCGGTAATCAATATGGTGATCAAATGGCGGACCAAGAAGAAAGAATAATAAACATCCCACTACGAAAGACAAAAAAAGACCCGTCTAGCAAAAGGGCATCCGTGGCGATGAAAGAAATACGAGAACACATTTCCAGACATATGAAGGTACCACAAGAGGATATTTGGATAGATTCCTCTACTAACGAAAAGGTATGGAAAAGAGGTATGCAAAAACCCCCATCGAAAATTAGAGTAAAGGTGATCAAGTTCGAAGATGGAATTGTAGAAGTTTCCATACCTAGTGAGTAGTTCTCATGCTCATAAAAAGCGCCATAAACTCCCAACCTTTCATAGGTACATTTTCAGTTACAAGTGAGAATTTTACAATCATTCCACCCTTAGTACCGAAGAAAATATTCTCAGATGCTATGGAAACTCCGATAATTCGTACAACCATAGGTGGAACACGTTTAATTGGAGCCCTGGTGTGTGCACATTCGCAGGGCTTGATAGTAGCAGATATAATTACAGAAAGAGAATTAGACATCCTACTCGAGGAAAACGATGTTACCGTTGTTTCTGAAAAACACAATGCACTCGGCAACAACGTTCTTATAAATGATCACGGCGCTTTGATCAATCCTTCTTTAAGTAAAGATGCGGAAAAAGGTATCAAAGATATTTTAGACATAGAAGTTGTCAGAGGTACCATAGCAAATACAAGAACGGTAGGTTCTCTAGCCATAGTAACCAATAAAGGTTTGTTATGTCACCCTCATGCCACTGACGAAGAGATCGAGGTCATGGAAGGATTATTTGATGTTCCTGTTACCAAGATAACTGCAAACCACGGTTCGGGATGGGTGGGCACTTGTATGATAGCAAATACGAAGGGCGCCGTGATCGGTGACCAGACGACACCCATAGAGATGGGACGTATAGAGGAAGGACTGGCCTTTTTAGAGTGAAAATACCCAAACTTCAGTTTTTTCAGGTAGATCCGAATCCAAGAAATCCAATTCTACTCCAACTTTGTGTATAGAATCTTCCGGATAGTTCGAAAGGAATCTATCTACACCTTGAATATCCAATGATAATCCACCTATCTTGTAATGCATGGGTATGGCGATACTCGGCTTGATTTTGGCTATCAAATCTACTGCCATCTCCGAATCGATGGTAAAAGTTCCGCCTACCGGGATGAAAAGAAAATCTACGGGCTTAAGTTTCTCGATCAATTCATCATCTAACTCGTGCCCTAGATCTCCAAGATGACAGAAGCTTATGCCTTCATCTTCAAACTTGAATATTATATTATCTCCTCTTTTACTCCCCTCGGCCCTATCATGATATGATAGATATCCGCTAACATCTATAGATCCTACTTTGCGATTTCCGGGCTCTTTAACTACTTCGCTATCAGTTTTTGTTACCAACCTTACGGCATTGTGATCAAAATGATCATGACTTACCAATATTATATCTCCCTCCACACGGGGTGGTTTTATTCCTATACTTCTACCATCATGTGGGTCGGTTACAACAACTTCCTGATTCTCAATTTCGAAACATGCATGTCCGTGCCATCTGATCCTCATAATTATCTCCTACTCAACTCATGTACTCTACGGATATAACTTTTTTGTATCTCGAAAAGATTTATACACATAACACTGATTCATACCCTCATGAAGGAACAAATGGAATCCCTCGAAATAGCTGCGGCAGTTAGGGAGTATCAATCGATAATAGGAGGATTCATCCAGAAAGTCTATCAATTGGGCTCGGGTAAATTTCTGTTCCGGGTACATGTACCCGGAGAAGGGAAGAAAAATTTACTTTTCAAATTAGGAGAGGGTCTTTTCATAACAGAAAGGGACATAGAAACCCCTATGACTCCCAGCCATTACGTTATGCTATTGCGTAAATACCTCGGCAATGCTAGGATCTCCGATATAGTACAACATGAGTTCGATAGAGTAGTGGTTTTTGAACTCCAGGGTCGACAAACATT
>SKVC01000086.1 GCA_007129655.1 Thermoplasmata archaeon | reverse complement strand
TAGCCGTTGGAGGTACTATAACGGTTCTAGATATATCTTATCTGGGTCGTATGGGCTCTTATGCCCTTCGAAACCTTGTGGTTTCCATATTCGCTAGAAAACAGATGGCTGAAAGAACGCTGTACACCACTATAGAGATGCAGTCTCAAGCAGGCCTGATCGAATCAGATACCTCTAAAGATATAACTGAAGACCATCCACTAATATACATGTTAATAGACGAAGCACATCTATTCCTACCTAACGGCCAAGAGACATTGGCTACCGGGCCGCTTATCGATTGGATTAAACTAGGACGGCACCCGGGACTTTCATTGATCCTTGCCACACAGGAACCATCTGCATTACATGAAAGCGCGATAAGGCAATCTGACATAATCATAGCACACAACCTCACAGCTAGGGACGACGTAGCAGCACTCGGTATGGCGAAGCAGTCCTACATGAAGAACGGTTTAGACCAGATCGTTGGTCAAATGGAGTTCAAAAGGGGTTTGGCAATGGTATTTGATGATAAAACTCGTAAACTACAATTATGCAGAGTTAGGCCCAGGTTCACACTGCACACGGGAGTAGATGCTTCTGCACTAACTCCGGAAGAACGATGATATCAACCAAAAAGTAAATACACTAAACATGGTTTTAATAGTGAAATCGCATGTCTGTGAAACACGTACGAGGTTCGGTAGTAAAGGGATATCTAAAATTCATGAAACGCTTCTGGGATAGAGATGTAGCAGAAGAGTTTTTAGACATCACAGGCATAAAAACGGAAAAAATATCCGAAATCGAGTGGTACGATATTTCGGTGCTGAAGGGTATACACAGGCATGTAGCAGACACAAAAGATGAGAAATACATAAAGATCATCGGAAATTATACAGTGAAGGACCTAGGGGTACTATCTTATCTAGTCAGATTTTCAGACATAAAGTCCTTACTAAAAAAGGCGCCTAAAAGTTACGCACAAGCTTATGATTTCGGTAAAGTGTCCATCGAATGGACGGATCAGGGTGCAATTCTCAAGATGAAGGACACATCCTTCGATGAATATGCATGTTTAGGATGGCTAGGCGCCTTCGAAGGTATGTTGGAGATAACACATACCATCGGAACGGTTAAAGAGATAGAATGTCAAAAAGACGGTAACCCTCGATGTGTTTTTGAGATAAAGTGGAAAAATCGATAAATGCCGAAATATCGTGTAAATCGTCAAAATTGTCGAAATAAAGGCATCGATGGGATAAAACTATAAATATGCAAAGGCATTAGTGTTCCAAAAATAGAGATATTGGAGGCAAAAAACATGGCGGAAAAACCACATTTGAATCTCGTATTCATAGGCCACGTCGACCACGGCAAGTCAACACTTGTAGGTCGAACTCTTTTTGAGACCGGGGCCGTGGAAGCACATAAGATCGAAGAATATAAGAAGAAGGCAGAAGAGATGGGTAAAGGTACCTTTCAATTTGCCTGGGTTATGGATCGTTTGAAAGAAGAGAGAGAGCGAGGACTTACGATAGATGTGATGCATCAAAGGTTCGATACTAACAAATATTATTTCACAATAATTGACGCACCGGGTCACAGAGATTTCGTAAAGAACATGATCACAGGTACCAGTCAAGCGGATGCTGCTGTTATGGTAGTAGCCGCACCCGAAGGTATCATGGCTCAAACAAGGGAACACACCTTCCTTGCAAGAACCCTCGGTGTAACTCAGCTCATCGTAGCAGTCAATAAGATGGACGCTACAAAACCCGAGTATAGTGAAGAACGGTTCAAAGCGGTTAAGGAAGATATGACAAAACTGCTTTCTCAGATCGGTTACAAGAAGGAACAATTTGTGATAGTTCCTATCAGTGCACTTCAGGGCGATAACATCAAGTCCAAAAGCCCGAACATGTCCTGGTGGGATGGAACAAATTTCTTGGCAGCAATAGACGAATTGACTGTTCCCGAAAAGCCACTGGAAAAACCATTGAGACTTCCGGTTCAGGATGTATACACCATCACAGGAATAGGAACTGTTCCTGTCGGTAGGGTGGAAACAGGTATAATGAGACCCGGAGATAAGATCCACTTCATGCCGGCGAATGTTACCGGTGAAGTCAAATCTATCGAACAGCATCACGAACAGCTCCCCAAAGCGGAACCTGGCGACAATTGTGGATTTAACGTAAGAGGCGTTGGTAAGAATGATATCAGAAGAGGAGACGTCGCAGGTCCAGTTGATAACCCACCAACGGTTGCCGAAACCTTCGACGCACGTATAATCGTTCTAGACCATCCCAGCGTTATCACAGTCGGTTATACACCGGTATTCCATGCACACACCGCACAGGTAGCATGTACTTTCATTGAGTTGAAGCAGAAGCTCAATCCGAGAACCGGCGAAGTGGTCGAAGAAAACCCGACTATCCTAAAGAATGGTGATGCCGCAGTAGTTACGGTGAAACCAACAAGGTTGTTCTCACTTGAAAAAGTGGGCGACTTCCCGGAAATGGCCCGATTCGCAATCAGAGATATGGGTCAGACGGTAGCTGCCGGTCAGTGCATCGACATAAATCCGAAAAAGATGTAAACCACTTCCCAAACCTTTTTATTATACCCTTTTTTCGAGGAAGTGCACATGGTACAAAAAGCAAGAATATCGTTGAGCGGTACTAGCCCACAACGCGTGGACGACATATGCAATCAGATCAAAAGGATCTCAGAAAGAACAGGGGTAGCTATGAAAGGCCCGATACCATTACCAACAAAAAAACTGGTGGTACCAGTCCGAAAATCACCTGATGGTGAAGGGTGTGAAACATGGGAACGATGGGAGATGCGAGTACACAAGAGGCTCATCGACATCGATGCAGATGAGAGAGCATTGAGACAGCTTATGCGAATTCAGGTACCGGACGAAGTTCAGATCGAGATCGTATTGAAAGATTAGATCAATTCACGATCCTGTGGTTTTGGTTTATATTTAGTTACTTCAAGGATTTTATCCTAGATTCTTATACGTATAGTATTAAATACATGAAGTTATTACGCACTAATTCGTAGGACCATAGATATCGGCTCAATCATAGATTCCTCCAATCTACGGACCCTTCACTCGCAAACAGCTCATTCAGGGCCCATAGATATCGGCTCAACAAAAAGTGTTCAGCCCATCTATGCCCCCACTCATTCACTCACGTTCATTCGTGGGCCCATAGATCAGGCAGGAATCATAGATTCCTCCAATCTACGGACCCTTCACTCGCAAACAGCTCATTCAGGGCCCATAGATCAGACCGGAAGATCGCGACCTTTGCAAGGTTGAGGCCGCGGGTTCAAATCATGGGGAACAAGTTCCCCAAGCTCACGAAATTCTAACGAATTTCATTCGTCCCGCTGGGTCAGTTTACACACCCAACGTCCAAAACCCTTATACATATGTACAAAATTCCTCCTTGTTATCAACTCATTCAAGGACCCATAGAACGCAGGAATTTTCTCTGAAAATTCCTCCTCTCTATGCACCCAAACTCGTTTCACTCGTTCGGGCCCATAGATCAGACCGGAAGATCGCGACCTTTGCAAGGTTGAGGCCGCGGGTTCAAATCCCGCTGGGTCCATTTATTTTCAAAGAAAATCAATGGGCACAGAGAATGCGTAAGCATTCTTTGAGGTCCATTTTTCTATGTAAAATGGTGGATTAGAAGCTATGCTTCTGAGGGGTCCATTTATTTTCATCTTTATAATTAAGAAATAGTTTACACACTTTGCTCAGTACGAATAAACTTAATCCATACGTAGTAAGCGACCATCACACCGATCACTCCGAACAAGTGTAAGAAGAAAAATGCT
This sequence comes from Thermoplasmata archaeon, assembly GCA_007129655.1. Lineage (GTDB taxonomy): Archaea > Thermoplasmatota > Thermoplasmata > Halarchaeoplasmatales > Halarchaeoplasmataceae > Haladaptatiplasma. Next base: position 6,895 of record SKVC01000086.1, on the reverse strand, counting down.
ATGACCAAAGAGATCAACCATCCCCAACGATATTTACTCTGTACCTTTCTTCGCGTCATATCCCAAGATAACCAAAACAAAACGGTTATGGCTAGTACAAGATCTACTATTTGATAAATCATTTAATAACCTTATATCACTTCTTCCTGTGAATCAAACGGTTGGCGACGTATTCCAAGAAATCTTTACCTTCTCGATGTAATTCGATTGAGTTCAGAGCTTCCAGCCCCTCTTCAAGTAGACGTTCAGCCCGGGCCCAGCTTTTTTCTATGGCCTTAGCTTCTTTCATGGCATCTTTTACCCTTTGTATATCTTCTTCTGAAAGATCTTCTTTACCAAGTTTTTCTATTATCGGCCTTACATCTTCGACTTCTTTCCAAGTATCCAAAAGTAGCATGGTCTTTTTTCCTTCTTCGATATCGTTTTTCGTTTTGTCACTTTGGTCATCTATCAATCCTGAGCCGAGTATATCGTCTACTATCTGAAAACCTCTGCCTACCTTATCTCCAAATTCAGTCAAACAATTTATTTGCTCGTCGGTTCCTCCTGCAAGATAACAACCGCACTGTAAAGGATATATCAACGTATAAGAAGCAGTTTTAAGTCGATGTATTGCAGTAATATCTTTCTCGGAGATGTTTTTCATCGGAGTTACCCCTGATAAGATATCTAAAACTTGCCCGTAACCTGTTTTCTTCAATGTTGTTGAATAAGAACACATAGCTTTTAGTACATTTTTTGGTTCTAGGTCTACAGAGCATAGAACTTCCTGAGCTAGTGCATCTAGGTAATCCCCACCTACTATACCCAAACCGATGTTAAGGTTGGAATCCGGCGACAAATTTTCTAGGTTTCTATCCCGTGTTTTGAATAGGTCGATGGTGCGATAATGATAGGATGGCTCTCCTCTTCTTACTGCAGCTTCATCGGCGATATCATCATGTGCTAACAGATAATTTTGACATATTTCTATAGATGCCGCGGCCTTGAATATTTCATCATTAACTTCACCTTTTACTGCTTTGTAGGTAGAAATGATGATGAGACCTCTTAGCATTTTTCCGGTATTGTGAAGAAACTCATTAGTTATCGTCATAAAGTCCAGACTACTGGAAGATTGTTCTTTAGCAAAAGACATCTGTTCTTCGCTAACTTCGTCTAAAATCTCGACTATTTTCTTCCTGTAGAGTTCCATCTTTTCTTCTGCATTCATGGTATCCTCTTATAGATTGGAAGTACGTATAGAATATAAATGTGTTCTTCAATTTAGATCAAGGAAAGTATTGAGCAAGATGGCTCTGAAAACCAAAAATACCAGTGTATTCTTCGCAACCCCACTTTTTGAAAAGTGGGCTCAAGCCGGACGAGAGAAATTACTTGGAATTTCTCGAGCGAATGCGGGATGGGCTCAGCCGGATTTGAACCGGCGATCTCCGCCATTTTGAGCGTTAGCTTAAAGCTATACGCGTGTCAAGGCGACGTCATAACCAACTAGACTATGAGCCCGTTTGCGAATAGGATAGTTCTAGACTACGAGCAAAGCTTTGCTTTGCGAGCGTTTGGAATAACGAGATTTGCGAGTTATTCCGACTGGTGAGCCCGTTTGCGAATAGGATAGTCGAGCCAAACTTGTTTTGGCGAGCAAGAGGAACTTGTTCCCCGTGTCTAGACTACGAACCAATCTTCGATTGGTGAGCTGTTGGAATCTTTGATTCCGACTGGTGAGCAAAGCTTTGCTTTGCGAGCGTTTGGAATAACGAGATTTGCGAGTTATTCCGACTGGTGAGCCCGTTTGCGAATAGGATAGTGGTGTTAACCACATTCTATCCCCGCAAAATAACGGGCTGCTTTATTTATCTCTTTCGCTCCTTCATCCTTTGTATAGTAAAAAACAATGATAACATATTGATTTATACATCATCGGTATATTTATATTGTATATTCCCTTTCAGAGATTATGGGATTAAAAGATGAACTTGATAACCGCCCATTGATAGCCATAGGATTGATAATGTTCGGTGTTGCACTGATATTGGTGCGCTCTATAGGTTTATACATATTGTATACAGGAAACTTTCCAATCAATGAAAACTTTGTGAAATGGCAACATATGTTGATGGGGATATCCTATCTTGGTCAATTCGTTATAGGGGTAGGATTCTTTTTGTCCTTTGTGATAATCAACGAAAGGCTAAAAATACATAAACATTTTAAGATCTTAAATATAGCATACTTAGCCACGATTACACCTAACTTATATTATTTCTATGTTTTCTTCTTCGAAAACTACCTCTACAATCCCCCATTATTTATTAGTCGTTTGTATCATTTCGGGTTATGGGTCCTTACAGCTATAACATACTTGTTGTTTGTCATCCTCTTCGTCATGATTTTCATATCCTTACAGATAAGGAAAAAAACAGAAAATAATGATTTTATGGTGTTAGACAACCATATTTACACGCAGGAGAAGAATTCCAAAGATAAGGTTATCCGACGAATTGAGTAAACAGCCTTATGCAGACCGATATCCTCTCTCGCTTCCTACGGGGTATGAGATGGTAATTGAATCTTCTGTATATGCATTAACAATAATATGGAAATGTGATGAAGGAAAGGTAATTATATCTGTTACTTAAATCGTTAAATGAATGGAGCATTACGAAGAGATCCTTAGAGCTATCGTTGAAGGCGATATAGTCACAAACGATGAACTGCAGAAGGCAAAGCTCCGCCTATGCAAAAAATACGGGCTAGGCGAACTTCCCAGCAATTCGGAGATACTGGATGCTGTAGATTCAACTAGTGGCGTATCACGAGAGGATGTTGTGAAGGTTTTAAGGCGAAAACCATCCCGGTCCAGTTCCGGCGTTACGGTGGTTGCAGTCATGACCTCTCCGGCGGAGTGTCCGCATGGAAGATGTATAATGTGTCCAGGGGGTCCATCCTCAGATACACCCAGTCCACAATCGTACACCGGTAAAGAACCTGCCGCCCTGAGGGGTGAAAGGCACGATCACGATCCAAGAGCACAGGTCGAGAACAGATTACAACAGTACCATTCCATCGGCCATCCGACGGACAAGGTGGACATGATAGTGATGGGTGGTACCTTTCCGGCTAGAACTTGGGAATATCAGAGGGAATTTGTCAAAGGATGCTTTGACGGTCTGAATGGTAATATATCCAAGACGCTCGAAGAAGCACAAAAAAAGAATGAAACTGCAAAAAATCGTTGTATAGGTTTAACCGTAGAAACAAGGCCGGATATATGCGGTAGGGAGGAACTGGAGTACATGCTCGAGTTAGGCGTAACCCGTATCGAGCTTGGGGTTCAGACAGTGTACGATCACCTTTTAGATGGTATAGAGAGAGGTCATAGCGTTGCAGACACGGTGAAAGCCACCCAGCTGGCAAAAGATTATGGTTTGAAGGTATGTTATCATATGATGCCCGGGCTTCCGGATTCTACACCGGAAGATGACATAAAAGCATTCGAAACTCTGTTCGAAGATCCGCGTTTCAAACCCGATATGATCAAAATTTACCCAACACTGGTAATCAAAGGCACCCGGCTATTTGATATCTGGAAAAAAGGAAATTACAAACCACTTTCCACTGAAGAGGCTGCCGAGATAGTCGCCAAGATGAAAGCCATCGTCCCACCTTATGTTAGGATACAAAGGGTACAGAGAGATATCCCTTCACCATTGGTAGAAGGAGGTGTGAAGCACAGCAATCTCAGACAGTACTCGAAACGAGTCTTAGAGGAATTGGAGGGCAAGTGTCGTTGTATTAGATGTCGTGAATCCGGACGTATCGGTAATGATATAGAAATAGATGAGATCGAATTGAAAATCATGGAGTATGATGCTCAGAATGGGCGGGAACACTTTCTGGAATTTTCAGCAAGTGATATCTTAGCTGCCTATGCAAGGCTCAGAATAGCTCCAGCCCACCCACCCACTATCAGAGAGCTTAAAGTTGTTGGAGAGATGACACCTATCGACCAGAATGGGAGTAGTTTACAACATACAGGATACGGCAAAGGTTTGGTCGCCGAGTGTGAAAGATTAGCCTCCAAATCCGGAAGCGACATCATAAGAGTAACAAGTGGAATCGGTGCCAGGGAGTATTACCGTAATCTAGGGTACCATTTAAGAGAAAATTATATGGTTAAGTCTCTACAGCCTTGAACGTACCTGGTTTAGGTTCGTAAAACAGGTCGGATTTTTTCAATACATCTATTATTTCTTCAATTTCTCCCGTCCCTCTCCTAGATATGATTATCTCAAGGTCTTTTTTGTCAAATGAACCCAGTTCTCTGCTCAGCACCCGCCCGATGATGATCAATCTCTCTCTCTCGTTGGAACCGGATCGCGATTCTTTGAGTGCGAGGGTGTAGGCATCCGGTGGATTAGATTTCTTATCGGGCATCTCCGCGTCTCGAATTTTCGCGTTTAACTCGCCCACTACCTGTGCTATATTTTTCTGAGAATCCGAACGATAGAACACTGTCAATTTATTAATAATAAGTCTTCTTCTACAATGAGGGCATTTTGTAGTTTTTGTTCCTAAATCCACACCCTTTGCGTTGCCGCATTTTGTACACACGACAACCCCGTATCGCCCAATGTTCATTGTAAATACACCAGTATCGCTAGAGCACATCCGTAAGTATTTGGTTCTGCGTTAAGTTCCGCGCATACGGTTTTGATATTTGTTATTTCTACCTTCCGTTCTTTTCCCATCGATATAAGAACATCCTTTAGTTTTTTGTTAAACTCACCGAAGTCAATGTCGTCTCCGGAATAGCTAAGTTCTGCCACATAGCCCCCTTTACCATCCCTTCTAAAGCCGTAGGCCAATCCGGCTACCAGATGCTCCTCTCTGCCTTGAGCAGATGTCAACACACACGGTCTGAAGGTACCTATACCTTCGTCTAGTTCGTGTACCCTTTCGATATTAGCGGGTAGAATTGAAGAAACTTTGATCAGATTTAAATCTCCAACTCCGGCTCTGATCAACGCAGAATCTAAGGCGTTTATTTTAGATATTTTACTAGTCCCTGTTCCGGAGGTCACAAAGAATCTTTTAGCATTGTACATATATCGATGAATATGCGAGATAGTAATAATCTTTTTCTAAATAGGCCGGAAAATTCGGGATAAATACAAATAAGTGACATGCATACCCTTTGTAAAAGAAAAAGTATTATACTTATTACCTCAATCAAGGAATGCTTTATGGCCAAGAAAATAAGAAGTGAAAGCGGAAGTATCTACTGTTCATATTGTGGGACCTCTGTAGACGAAGACGATAAGTCTTGCAGCAACTGTGGAGAATCTCTGGAAAGCGAAGTGGTGGAGGGAAGGGTCTGTCATGCATGTGGTAGTCCCGTAGGAAGGATGGCCGATACATGCCCTAAATGTGGAATATCTCTAGTAGATGTAGGCAGCGGAAAAAGTGAAGAGGACGACTATCTATCAAAATTGTTAGGTTGGGGAGATGAAACAGAAGAGGTGCTGAAAGAGAAGATCGAGGAAAAACAAAAGGCACTTAACATCTTCAAAAAAGTGACCGGTGCCGAAGGAGAAGAAGTAAAAAGCGGGTTAGAAGTTGAAGAGATAGAAAGGTTGGAAGAACCGTTTAAAAAAGTATTGATTGTAACTACCAATCTTTTGGAAGATGTCGATAAGAAGATAAAGGTTTTAGAAGAAAGGTTGGAAGAAGAGGAAAGTGAAGAGATATTCGAAGAAATCAAAATGCTCAGGATAGAAAAAGATCATCTTGAATCCTTAGAAGAGGGTATCAATTATATGAGTAACGCTGTCGAAGCGGTTATCGATAAGCAACAGGAAGAGATAGAGAGGAAACAGGAAGAGTTAACAGAAAGAGTTCAGGAATTCAAAAAAGTAGTCAAGAAGAAGGAAGAGGAGAAATCTACTATACAGGAAGAAAAAGGTAATCTGCAGAACAAAGAAAAAGAATTAAAGATGTGGGAGATCCAACTAAAGGCATGGGAGGACGATATCAAGGAAAAAGAAAAACGTCTTAATGATCTAAAAGGAAATTACGAAGAGGGGGAAAAGAAACTTGAACAGATTGAAAATGATCTACCGGAAGGTAAGATAACTCCGGAGGAATGGCGTGAAGAGCAGAGAAAGATCCAGCAAGAATTGTTTCAGCTAAAGGATATGTGGGAAGAAGGCGAAGAGGGTATCCAAGATATTGATGAAATAACAAGTGATAACATAACTATCCTTAAAAATACATTAAAGAAAAAAGAAGAGAAGTGGAAACAGAAGATAGATGAGCTTGAGTATGAACTAGAAGAGCTAAGAAAAGAAAGAGATTCAATCCATTCTGAAGGGTCGCTCGTAGGTATAAAAATCGATGAGGTAGGTGTAGTTTTATCTGTTCTTGATAAGTTGTTAGGAGAGCTACCAGAAGAGAGGATTGAAAAGTTTGCTAAATCAAAGTATTTTAAAAAGTACGAAAAACTGATGGATGCATTGGGATTATAGAATTATTTTGTTGATCTTATGGGACTCAGAGAAAGAGCAAGGAAAGCACTCGAAACGGAGAAGAAGGCCGATGAGGAAGAAGAGTCAATAGAGGAAGAAATAGAAGATAAACTTGAAGATATTGAGGAGCGTAAACAGGAGTTAGAGAAAGAATTAAATGAATTGGAGAAGGAGAAAGAGAAGCTTGAGGAGGAAGTATTCAATTTAGGTGAAGAAAGGGCTAACCTACTATCGGAATCGGAATCATTGGAAAAGGAATTAGAAGAGCGGGAGAAACTTCAACAAGAAATTGATAGATTGATGTCTGAAAAAGAGACACTGGCCGAAGAGATGATCCAGTTCACTCAGAAACAGGAGAAAGCTGAAAG
>SKVC01000123.1 GCA_007129655.1 Thermoplasmata archaeon | reverse complement strand
TGGGCAGCATGGCTATCGTAACCGGAATCGTGACCGATAACGATATTTTTGAGAGTACCTCACCGGCAGAGAACTTGTTTGGCGAAGGTACTCCGAACAATCCGTTCATGATCTACGATGTCCACGATCTGCAGAACATGAGGGATGATCTAACTGCACATTACGCACTGGCGAACGATATAGATGCAAGTGGAACTGTAGGGTGGAACGATGGTACTGGCTTTTTTCCCATCGGCGATGACAATGATGAATTCACAGGCAGCTTAGACGGACAGAATCACACCATAACCGGATTGTACATAGACCGGTCAGGCACAGAATACATAGGTCTGTTCGGATATGTTGGCACGGACGGAGAAGTTCACAACATCGGTGTTGTTCATGTATATGTGAGCGGGAACGATTATGTAGGCGGGCTTGTTGGATGGAACCAAGGCACGGTGGAGAACTCGTATGCTACCGGAGACGTAAGCGGTACCAACCGTGTAGGTGGGCTCGTTGGGGATAACTGGGGCTGGGTGGAGAACTCCTACGCCACCGGAGACGTAAGCGGTGCCAATCATGTAGGAGGGGTCCTGGGCTACAACTACTATGGCACTGTGACTATGTCATATGCAACGGGAAACGTGAGTGGCAGTAGTTATGCAGGCGGGCTCTTGGGCTACAACTTTTATGGCACGGTGTCAAACTCGTATGCCATGGGATCTGTAACTAGAATATCAGGTACAGCCACCTCTTTCGCCGGCTTCGTCGGATATAATTATCGAGGTAAAATCACCAACAGCTACTCAACAGGTAGTGTGCATTACGATGATGCCACAAACCCAACGAACAGGGGCTTCGCCGGAACCGTAATCGAAGATGGAGATTACGAGATGACCGGTAACTATTGGGACAATCAGACAAGTGGTCAGACCGGCACAGCCGGCAACGCCACTGGCAAGACCACTGTAGAGATGATGACCCGATCTACATTCACCGATACAGACTGGAACTTCACAGACACATGGTGGATTGTGGACGGCGAAACAAGACCGTTCTTGCAGATGGAATGGAGCACCAAGATACGCAACAGCCACCAGCTGCAATTAATGGCTATGAACTTAACTGTAGATTATACGCTGGTACAGAACATCGACCTGACAGACTACATCATCGATGCCAGCAGGATGTGGGGGACTAATCTTTCTGTGGGTGCTGGGTTCTTTCCGGTGGGTAACAGTGCGGAAAGGTTCACAGGCAGCTTAGACGGACAGAATCACACCATAACCGGATTGTACATAGATCGTCCGAGCACAAATTATGTTGGGTTGTTCGGATATGTAGACACCGGGGGCGTAGTCAGGGACTTGGGGCTTTTGCACAACGACATCATCGGAGACTTATATGTTGGTGGACTCTTGGGCTGGAATGGCGGTGGTTCGATCAGCGGTACATATGCCAAGGGAAACACCACTGGAGGCGATTATGTTGGTGGGCTCGTTGGATACAATGATGGTTCGGTGAGCACTTCGTATTTTGCGGGAACCACAAGCGGAAATAATTGGGTCGGCGGACTCGTTGGCAGAAACGATGGTTCGGTGAGCTTTTCTTATTCTACGGGAACCACGAACGGACACGATAGGGTTGGCGGGCTCGTTGGATTGAACAGAGGCACGGTAGAGAACTCGTATGCTACGGGAAATACTACAGGAAACTGGTGGGTTGGTGGGCTCGTCGGATACAACGATGATTTGGTAAGTAGTTCATATGCTGAGGGAGATGTGACCGGAGCCGGGAGTATGATAGGCGGCCTCGTGGGCAGGAACGATGGTTCGGTGAACAACTCGTATGCTGTGGGTATTACAACCGGCAGAGCTATGGTTGGCGGATTAGTGGGACGGAACTACATCAGTTCGGTGAACAACTCTTATGCGAGAGGTAGTGTAATTCGTGCCTCTGGTACAAATACAAATTTAGGAGGTTTCGTAGGAGAAAATTATTGGGGCAAGATAATCAACTGCTACTCCACGGGTTCCATTCACTATCAAGAAGGATATGATGACCCGACAGACAAGGGCTTTGCCGGAGATGTAGACGACGGCGGTACTAACTATGAGATGACCGGTAACTTTTGGGATAATGAGACCAGCGGTCAGACTGACACAGCAGGCAACGCAACCGGTAAGTCAACCGTCGAGATGAAAAACCAGAGCACTTTCACCGATATAGGCTGGGACTTCACCGATATCTGGTCTATAGATGAAAATGGTATTAAAAACGACGGATATCCATTTTTTACGAGTGGTGTAGTCTACGAATTGACGATAAATTCTACGTCGGGTGGATCGACTACACCGGTGGAAGGGAAGCATAAGTATGCAAATGGAATAGATATTGAAATAATTGCTACTCCAAACCCTAATCATCACTTCGTGGAGTGGACGGGCGATATCGAAACGATAGATGATGTTAACTCAGCAATTACAAAGATCACCATGGATGGAGATTATAGTATAACCGCCAACTTCGGACTCGACGAACACGAACTCACGATAGATAGTTCGGTAGGTGGACAGGTGACCACACCTGGCGAAGGTACTTACACCTATGATTATGGAACGGTAGTCGAATTGGTTGCCGAAGTTGATACGGGTTACCACTTCGTTGAGTGGACCGGTGATCTCGGAACGATAGATGATGTTAACTCGGCGAACACAACCATCACTATGAACGGTGATTACGAGATAACTGCGGTATTTGCGGAAGATGTTGTAGACGTAGATACGTTCGAATTGACTGTGAACATCGAAGGCAACGGAACAGTATCGTTAGATCCGGATCAGGATGTTTACGACGAAGGAACCACAGTCACACTAACAGCTACAGCGGATGATGGTTGGGAATTCGTGGAATGGACAGGAGATGCCAGTGGAACTGACGTTGAGATAACAGTAACCATGGACGGCCACAAGACATTGACCGCCCATTTCGTCGAGATAGCGGACGACCCCGATGATCCTGATGACCCAGATGACCCTGACGACCCTGATGACCCTGACGACCCCGACGATCCCGACGATCCAGATGATCCTGATGACACTGACGACCCTGATGATCCCGACGACCCTGTCGACCCTGACGATGATGCCGAACCGGCAGCAGCTGGTTTCCTATCAGATTACTGGTGGATATTACCGCTATTGGTGATAATCATAATAGTGGTTCTGGTACTAGTTAAGAAACGCGAAAAGGGCCCCATCGATGATGAAGGAGACGAAGACGTTGATCCGAAGGCACAGGATTACAACTCCACCAGATCCAACAGGAGGAAGAACGAGCTTGGAGATCCAGAGGGTGATGGCGGCGATGAGTTTGATGTTTCTGATAATCACAAAGCCACAAAGACGGGGCGCAATCCACAGACAGGTAAGGAAGTGCAGATAGCTGCCAAAGACGGTAAGACGGGCGGCAAGGAAAGAACAGGCTATAACGCTGTTGACGTAAAAGTGAAATAGAAACGCCGGAGTTCCCCGGATGGATGTCAGTTTCCTCTGATGTTTTTTTCCTTCTCAACCAATATTGTTTTGTTCTATCGTAACAATTATCTCAGCGATATAGTCCATAAAGATATCGTAGAGAGGTACAACACCAATTACAAAAAGATCAAGAATCTGGTCGACTATCTGGTATCGAACACCGGACTTCTTTTCAGTCCTCGTAAGTATTCAAGAACATATGGCCTCTCGCTAGATTCCGTGGATAACTACATCGGATATCTGGAAGAGGTATTCCTTTTCAGTCTGATACCGAAATTCGATCATTCATTTAGAAAACAACAGCTGAGCTCAAAAAAAACGTATATCATGGATGTAGGCTATTTCGGAACAACTGGATTCCACGTGAGTGAGAACAGGGGCCAGTTATACGAGAACGCTGTTTTCTTACATCTCTTCCAAAGGGAAAGGGAAATATTCTATTGGAAGAACGGAGGTGAGTGCGATCTTGTAGTCAAAGAGGGCACTGAAGTAACAGATATTATCCAAGTGTGCTGTGATCTTTCAATTAAAACGAAAGAGAGGGAGATCAACGGTCTTTTAGCAGCGCTAGAAGAATTCGACCTCGAAGAAGGTACTATAGTGACATCAAAAATAGATGAAGAAGAAACCATCGATGGTAAAAAAATTAGATATATACCGCTCTGGAAATTCCTGTTAGATGGCAGACATCAATATCTTAAATGATCGGTAAAGTAGTCATACGAGCTAACTTTTGAGATACAAGGACATACTCTACGAGATGCAGAAACAAAACAGGTGACTTCACTTCCTCATAATTCAGGAGGAGTATGTATATGGTGGTTTTTAGTAGCGGTATCGGTCGTGATAATAGCAGCTTTGCGCATGAAGAAGGGCGGTGGCAAGGAATCGGCCATACAGCAACCACCCTATGAACAATCGCCTGAACAGCAACCACCTTATGAGCAGGAACCCCCTGCTCCTACTTCAGAAGGGGATACATTGGAGCCATAGAAGGAAAACTACACTACGAAACCCTTGAATAATCACACAAAACATTAAAATAATCATGGACTATAACATAGTGTATTTCAGTGGTTCTCATGGCTAAACAAAAACTCTCGATAACACCGGAAAATAAAAGGGAAAGATGCGTGACGGGCATCGACAGCTTGGATTCAATATTAAATGGAGGGGTACCCAAAGGGAACTGTGTGCTTATTACAGGGAGTTGCGGTACCGGTAAAACCACCCTAAGCCTTGAGTTCCTGGTTCACGGTGCACTCGATTCGGATAACTGTCTTTTCATATCCGTTACCGAATCTTCGGTGAAGATGTTGAATAATATAGTTCCCTACGATTTCTTCGACGAAGAACTCATCGATAAGGGTAAGTTAAATTTCGTCGATATGCCTGATATCTATACGAATATCAACATCGTTCACAAAAGTGAGTTCGAATTCGAAGATATCAACAAGATAGTCAAGGAGATCGAGAAAATAGTTATCGAAAAAGACATCCATCGATTGGTCATGGATTCCATCACATCGGTTTGTTTCCAGCTTAAAACCGAGGAGAAGATCCGGGATTTCATACTTAATCTGATGAAGATGCTGTCTTCACATGACTGCACTTCTCTCTTAGTTTCAGAGATATCCCCGGAAGAACCCCGGTATTCACTGTACGGTGTTGAAGAAGCCATAGCAGACGGTATCGTACTCATGGGTAACCTAGAACGTCATGGAGATCTGTTGAGAACGTTACAGGTGGTCAAGATGCGAGGTACGGAGCATTCGAGAGCTAAGTACGTACTCGACCTTACACCGGTAGGAGTTCTGATGGTTCCGCTGTTGAAAGGTGGAGCTGTGGAGGGGCGTGATTAGATGGTCAGCAAGGATGAACTAAAGGACAAATTAGAGGCACTCGAAGAGGGTACGGCTGTAGCACTCAAGGTAGACGTCGACGCCTATTTCGAAGTGATAACCACCATAACCGACGAGTTGATACGAGGTAAAGACATGAACGTGATATACACCACGACAACTATACCCGCCACATCCATCATAGGAGTTCTGGATGCTTTGGAGATACCCCGGGACAGGGTACACTTCGTGGACGCTATGTCATACATGACCATGGGCGGTTCCGGGCGTTCATCCGACGTTACCTACGTCGAGAGTCCCACCATGCTGGAGAACATAATGCTCAAGATAGAATACCTTCTTAGAAAGCATCCGGCGGAGACCCATACGGTGGTTTTAGATTCCATAAATTCCCTGGCGATCCATAACGACATGAAGATACTCGCAGAGTTCCTGCACATCATGGTATCGAACCTACGCTCTTACAATTGCTTCACCCTGATAATGGCTGTCGCCGAGCAGCAGGCCGAGGACGTAGACAACGTTCTGGCCATGGTGTGTGACGAGTTCATGGCTGTCACCAGTTGATACTGTTTTAATGATATTTAATGACATCCCATTAAAAATCGATAAAAAAACGAAAGTTATAAATACATTATATAGTGATATTAGTTGCACGTAGGTGTAAACCTACAGGTGGACTAAATAATGAAAAGAAGAAACATATGGAAAAAAGAAGAGGCGGTTTCGCCTGTTATCGCAACCATCCTGATGGTAGCGATCACAGTGGTACTTGCAGCAACATTGTACATGATGCTGCCTGGTGCCGATGAAGGCGATGCCGTTACCGCGATGTCCGGCAGCAGAAGCCGGTCTGGAGACAACTGGATAATCAGCATAAATGCTGGTAATATACCGTTCAACGATGGAGAGGACTTCCGTCTGTATGATCCAGGAACTGGTGCCTCCATCAGACCTGAAGGTGACGTTGGAATTGGAGCGAACCAAACACATTTTGTATACGAGGATAGCAACTACTATGTTTGGTTCAACGACAACACCAACGACTTAAGAATACGTGGCGGCGACACCATCGTGATAGTTTCCCCAGAACGAGGAGACCTCGAAGGTCTCGAGTTCAGGATAGATGGAACGTCTCTCAGAGTAACTCTGTAAGCACGTAAGCGGTAAAAAACCTCTTCAAACCCTTTTTTTTATTTTTCTTTTTTTTTGTTTAAAATGAAAAAGCGAAGAAAATCTTTGATTTTGGGTAGTTTTTTTATTTTTTTTGTTTTTCTTAATCACTGCTACCAGAGTAATAATTCACCTATAAATTACCGAAAGGCTTTTAACTACACAATTATATATTTATCATGCAGGTTAGACCTGCAGGAGACTAAACAAATGAAAAGAAGAATACTTACCGAGGAAACAGCAGTTTCTCCGGTGATCGCGACCATCTTGATGGTAGCGATAACGGTAGTGCTGGCAGCAACATTGTACATGATGATGCCAGAACCGGGCGACACGGACGAGTTAGCCGCGATGTCTGGCTCACGGGAACGTAGAGACGGCGAAAGATGGATAATCAGTATCAGTGCGGGAAACGTCCCATTTAACGGTGGGGAAGATTTCCGTATCTATGATACGACCACTGGTGCGTCTTATGGGCCAGGAGACGATGTCTTGACAGAGGCACCAGCGGATCCGGGAACCTACGATGGAGATAGTGTGATAACTATCGACGGCGTGGATTATCCCATCTGGTTCAACGACAACAGCGGAGACGGAAGAGTACGAGGTGGCGACACCATCGTGATCTACGATCCGGCTGGAAACCTCGAGAACCTGGAGTTCCGTATAACCGGAACCAGTTTGAGAGTGACGTTGTAGTCCGTTAAAACCCAAAACCCTTTTTTTCTTTTTTTTTTGTCAGACAGCTTCGAAATAGATATATAGATACCAGGCGTATTCGTAGGTAAAGTGATAGGAATGGAAAGGAAGATGATTGTCTGTGCGGTGTTGTTGCTTTTGGTGATATCCGCTGCAGGATTCTCCGGCTGCTTGGATGATGAGGAAGAGGTCCTTCCTAACACGGAGACACCGGAGGATGTCTTCGCATCGTTCGTAAAAACCTTCAACGATCGAGATGGGGAGGGCGCGGTACGCTTGACGGATTATCATTTTTACGATACCACATACAGTTACTCCAAGAGAGAATTAGACGAGTTTGTAAACGAGATCAAGATTGAGAATAAAACGGTATCCAGCTTTGAAATATTTAATATCACATACGAAGATGACATGGATGCCGACGAACAGAATTTCTTCCTTAGGTTGATGATGTGGCATCTATCGGATTCCTTCGATATAGAATTCGAATCTATAGAGGAATTCTGTATCATCGATGGTACTGTTTCCTGGAGCTCGGGAGAAGTGGATAACATCACATTCCCTCTCGTTAAGATCGATGGTGAGTGGTTCGTTCCTGCATCGTATTATTCACTTAGGGAGATATCTAATCGAGTTGCGGCTGAGGTAAGATACTATGCTGAAAGCCTTTCTCCGGACATGGAAACCGAAGAATTCAATGAAGCGATACAAGAACACAGGCTTTATATCGAAGAATTGTACCGACTAGAAGAGCCAATAATAGTCCGGATCATGGTATTTTACTAAATATTACAGGGTCTAGCCATTTCCTAAATTATAAATAGGTTGTAACCGCTTGTAAAAAGTGTGAAATACATAAACAAAAAGCATGTTGGTATTGTGTCAATTTTCCTGATATTATCAGCCGTAGCTCTTTCCGGCTGCCTAAACGACGATGTAGATCTGAACACACCCGAAGAACGGTACAAGACATATATGGACATACTGAACCTCGAAGACGGTAGAGCGGCGGTACAGATGATGGACATATCTCTTACCAGGGACGAGAGTTTAGACGATATGAAGCAACAGATAATCGAACATATCGACGGAGGGGGTTCCAACTGGGATGATCACAGCATCGAAGGTGTAAGGTACGAGGACGATCTGGATAGCGAAGAATCGGAGCTATTCACAACTCTTAAAACAGCTTACAGCGGGGAACCCTTCGAACTCGAACTTCAAGATTACTGCATGCTCGACCGAACCATAGTAATGGAAGGAGAGGAAAGCTTCGCATCTTTACCCATGGTGAAGCTCAAAGGGGTTTGGTACTTCGCAACGTATCAACACAAACTACCGAGCACGTGAACGACCAGAATTTTTTTACGTGACTATTTCGGACCTTTCTTTCAACCGACTGTACTTCTCCTTGTACTCAGAGGCACAGACGTCGCAGCATACGTAGTGTTTCCTGCCGTCTATCTCTAGCTTCACCGGTGTTCCCTCAATACCTTTCTTGCAGTAGAAGCAATCTATACTCAGATCCCTTGTAGTGTCCAATGAAATACTTTTCATTTTACCGAATTCTCGTGTTACCCTGGAGACGTCTAACTTCTGCACACCTTCGGTTTTCTTCAGTAAAATGACAGTATCGTCCAATGCCCTTAGAGAAGGCACCACGAGCTCCAAAAAGAGGATACCGCCGTCCAGTTCTCTGAATCCATGTAGATATTCTAAGGATCTCACTTTTTCTACTATCTCATGGATTTTCCGTAGATCCGATTCCATCCGAACGTAGAATACATGCAGTCCTAGTTTGAAGGTATCTAGAGAAGTAAAATAGCCTCGGATGATCTCCATCTCCTCCAGATCCTTTACAGTTGCGCTGGCAGTGGGGGTACTAACTCCGACTTTATCAGCCAGCGATCTCATGGATATACGAGAATCCGACTGTAATTCTTCCAATATCTTAGCCTGGGTCTCTGTCAATTCCATGATACATGATCACCTCTAACAAACAAATACTTTACGTTTGTAAAAATATGTACAAAATATTTAACACTTGTAAACCAAAAAGCCAATTAATTATAACACACATATACGCTAACCGAGGTGAAAACAAATGGCGATAGACCCCATATGCAAGATGGAAGTGGACGAAAAGACCACAGACCTTAAGGTGGAATATAAAGGTAAGACCTACTACTTCTGTGCACCGGGCTGTAAAGCCCAGTTCGAAGAGGCCCCGGAAAAATACATCTAGAATGTGATACAGATGACCAAAAACAAGAAAACCGTCCCTATAGAAGGTATGCACTGCGCTAGCTGCGCTCAGGCGATAGACAAGTCCATAAAAAAGCTCGACGGTATCGAGAGTTCCAATGTAAGCTATGCCTCCAAGGAGGCACTGGTGGAATTCGATGAAAAAAAAGTGAACATGGACGATATCTCCAAAGCGGTAGAATCAGCAGGCTACAAACTGGCCCAAGGAAACAGGGTGGATATACCGATCGAAGGTATGACCTGTGCATCGTGCAGCCAGGCGGTAAAGAAAGGTTTGGAAAAATTAGACGGTGTCATCACAGCGAATGTCAACCTTACCACCGATAAAGCCACTGTTAATTATATGCCGGGAAAAGTAAAAAAAGGTGACATGGTCAGGGCCATAAAACGATCCGGATACGATGTACCGGATACCTGGCTGAAGGGAAAAACGGAAGAAAAGGACAAGGTCCAGAGGGATGTAGAACGTATCGAGATTTCGAAACACAGAGCGATGATAGCTTGGTTATTCATCATACCTATGCTGGCCTTGATGATACCCCATATGTTCCTAGGGGTCACACCGGGCGGTATCAGGTATTACAACATCGCTCTGGTAGTTTTGGCCACTCCTATACTCGTCTACACGGGAAAAGAAACCTACGTCTCGGCGGTAAAATCCTTCATGAATCTAACCCCTAACATGGACGCACTGATCATGCTGGGTACTCTAGCAGCTTATTCAACCGGTATCATCTCCGTATCTCATCAGTTCGGTTACGGACCGGACATACTAAACTACGGCGGAGTGGCAGGTATGATAATGGCCTTCCATCTGATAGGTAGGTACATAGAAGACAAGGCCACGGGAAGGGCATCGGAAGCCATCAAGAAACTGATGACCTTAGAGGCAAAGACCGCTAGGATACTAAGAGATGGTGAAGAAAAAGAAGTATCCGTAGATTCCATCGAGATCGGAGACATAATGTTGGTCCGGCCCGGTGAGAAGATACCAACCGACGGAGAGGTGATAGACGGCGACAGTTACGTTGACGAATCCATAGCTACCGGAGAATCCATGCCGGTACACAAGAAAAAGGGAGACGAAGTCATCGGAGCCACCATAAACAAACAGGGTGCGTTAAAGGTAAAGGCCACCAAGGTAGGCAAAGACACATTCCTATCCCAGGTTATCAAGATGGTGGAAGAGGCACAGGGTTCGAGAGTGCCTATTCAAGCCTACGCAGATAAGGTAACTTCATACTTCGTACCGGCGATAATCACCATAGCCATCTCAGCCTTCGTCGTATGGATGGTACTTCCGTCTGAATTTTTATCGAT
>SKVC01000012.1 GCA_007129655.1 Thermoplasmata archaeon | reverse complement strand
TATGTCTAACGAAAGTACGGAGGAAGAACGTTGACCACCCAAGCGATCTACAGCGGGAGCATGCCCACGACGGCATATCGTTCGGATGATTTCATCGGAGAGCATCTCAACACGTTCTTTCCTCCTGAAGAAACAGAAGAGGTGATAGAAAAAGAAAATATAGATGAACTTTTAGAGAAAGATGAAGACACTGCTTCAGGTGCCGTAGTCGCCATAATCTCCGGCGAAGTGTCGTACGATGATGCCGTCGAGATATTAGAGATGCTGATATATTCTGACGATGAGTACGAGATCCCGATCGCCAACTATAACGTACTGGATGATCCTGTGACAGCGGGGATAGCTGCGGATGTTATCCGGCTGATCCCGTGGACAGGCTTCGTGATGGACGAACAGGGTAGTGGTCCCGGATCATGGTCGGATTTCTTCGGAGAAATAATATATTCAAGGTAGGAATCTATGTCATGTATGTTTATTACGGGATGTTTTTTCACAATTCATACGTGTAATAAGTGATAAGCCACTGGTGGGATTTGAACCCACGACCTATTCCTCTTTGGGCACAAGCAGGGAAACCCTGTTGCATACCAAGGAATCGCTATACCTCTAAGCCACAGTGGCGTGTTGGATGCGTCTTTGATTTCTACAAACTATTAATCTTTTTCGTTCTTTAACTCGTTGTACCGCCACCGCTTTTTGATCTCTCGGATCTTGCGGTGATAAAGCTCTTCGTCCAGTTCTCCGTCGGCCAGCTTGGTGTCCAGTGTGTCCATCTGGTCTTCCGCTCGTGCGATCATGGATTCTTTGTAATTTCCACCTACCGTATCTAACGTTAGTAGAAGCTGTCTGCACTCACTGGTCAACTCGTACACGATCTTAGGCCGTCCGTCCGGCGGAAAGATGGCGTTCCTCTCAACCAACCCCCAGTCATGAAGTTCCAAAAGATGCTTATCGATGCCCTGTCTGGTGATGTCCAGTTTCTTTGAAAGGTCCTCAGGATGGTCGTATCCCTTGGCCATAAGTTCCATTATCTGACAGCGTGTTCTCGACGAGAACAGTCTCAGCAGATCTTCGGTGAAGTCCTTCATCATATGGAGAATGAACAGGAGATATATTAACTTTTCAACTTTGAAGTTGAAGTTGTCTACCGGAGAGTTGCAGATATCTAATAATATATTCAATCAAGTATATATACTACAGACGACTAATTAGTAGTAACAACAAGGAGATAAACATGGATGAAGAAATGCTGAAAAAGCTCGAAGAGCGGCTCGCAAACGGCGAGATATCCGAAGACACTTACAAAAAGATCAAAGCTAGATACGAGTCAGAAGACAAACTGAAAGAAGAAGACCTTGAGAGCGAGGTCGACGAAGATATGGATGATATCGAAGGCGAAGTCACCGATACCGGGAAACGAACTAAGAACGTTCGACTGACCGGTGCTTCGAAGATAAGTGGGTGCGACTGCGAATACTTTTCGTCTTCCGGTGCATCCAAGGTCGAAGGTAACGTCAAGGCAGACGAAGCTAAGATATCCGGTGCAACCAAGGTCGAAGGCGACTTGATAGTAAAGAAACTCGGTTCTAACGGCAGTATAAAGGTCGAAGGAAAAACTGAAGCTGATTTCCTAGAACTCTCGGGAGCATCTAAGTTCGAAGGACTAGTCAAGGCAGACAGGATCAAAAGCAGCGGTTCTACGAAGTTCGAGAGTTCATTGACCGTAAACGATATCGAATCTTCGGGTGCATTCAAAGCGGAACATAATGTCAAGGCGGAATCGTTCAAGGCCTCCGGCGCATTCGTAATAGAAGCTACACTGGAAGCTTCGGAGATAATGCTTAGACCCGGAGCGGACTGCAGGATCGGAAATATCAAAGGCGGCGACGTACTTGTAGAGATCGGCGGAGGCGGTGGTTTCTTTTCTTTCGTAAAGAAGGGCAGCCTAAAGGTCGGTACCATCAAGGGCGACGACATCTACCTTGAAGGAACCAAGGCTGATCTCGTAGAAGGAAATTCCGTCAGAATCGGTCCCGGCTGCAAAATAGATACCGTCCGCGGTAAAGACATAAAAGTACACGAATCTGCATCAGTGAAGAACCGCGAGCAGCTCTGAAACCCTTTTCATACCCCTCTGGTGCGTTCGTACCATTTGCGGACTTCGTAATCGGAAACCCGCTTATTGGTACCCTTTTCTTTTAATCCTAGATTATGTTTATAAGCCCAATCCTTCACCGTACGACGATATCTCTTATCGCCCTCATAATCACCTATCCGAAGTGTTTTTGCCCTCCGTCTCGCGGTGAAGCCGGCCACCATCTTTGTTCCTGAGAACACGACGTAGCATGTGCCTAGGTCAAAATTTTCTAAAATCTCCTCCCTTAGATACAGGCTAAGACGGTCCTTGGGCGAAACGACGATCTGTTCGTCGAATATCATAGAGCCTACTTTCTTGATACCGTCTGCAAGGATCCAGTAAACATCGTCGTCGCCTTCTTTGAGGAACCCTTTGACCAGATATCCTTCTTGTACAAGATCTCCGAGTATACTTCTGATCTCTTTCATACTGAAGTCAGAACCTAAGTAGAATGAAAGTGTCTCAGCGGTAAAAAGGCCGAAATTATTGAATACCCATCTTACTACCTTTCTTTTTGCCTGGTATGGTTCCGTGTCCGTAGAAGGCACTGACATGTATTTTCCGTCCACATCCCTTGAAATAATCAATCCGTTGTACAATTCGTCGAGTGCTTTTTTCGTCTGCTTCTTATCTAAGGGCGAATTGTAATATATCGTTCTTAGGGGAACCGGTTCCTTATCCTCGATCATATCTAGGATCGTCTGCATCCGACGGCTTAAGATCACATCCTTCGCTTGCCTGTACAACGCCGCATCTTCAGGCAATGCGTACAATTTGTAAGGCGGTATCATCTTACCGACTATAACTTTTCCCTTCCTGTGGAGCCATTCAATGGATGAGAATTCTTTAACCCTGCTTTTCAACTCCATGTCAGAACGGATTCCTTTCATGGCGGATACCGCATCCCTGGGAGTCTTGTACTTCGTTTTGCCGAGCCTTTGCCTGCTGAATACGTAAGATAATAACTCTTCATGGGTGAATTTATCTTTTACAATATTACCTTTGACCAGCATATCCTGTATACTGTGGAATCCGGAATCGCGGAATATCTCTAAAAAATTCTCGTCCAATTCATGGGAAACTATATGGTTAAAGTGACGTATCCTCACTATATCATAGCCCTGGAGACGGTGATATTCCATGAGCTCGTCGATGCATTCCACCACTTGCTCCAATAAACTTTCATCCGGTAAGTCGATATGACGCAGTTCTATGCAGCCGCTCATCTTCCATTTCTCTATCCCACCGACGACCCTACCATCTTTTACGATCGGAAATACCGGGTCGTCACCGTACCTGCTGTATATATCGGCCCACATGGGTCTAGCATAAGGATCTTTTCTAGATAGAATCCTGGTTTTGTGCACCTGGGAACCAGTGGCCGACAATAGATCATCCATCTCCTGGGCCATTACGTACATCTCCCGCTGAGATGTTCCAACCCGTACGACCTTGACGAGCTCTTCTCTAACATTCTTCGCCAAGATGGATTCTACTTCCCTGCGGCTGAATCCCGTATGGTAACGCAGATCGGATAGAGAAACCGGCCCGTCGGCTTCTAATAACTGCAGTACGAGGGCCTCCCTAGCCTGTTCTTTGGGTAATGGTTCTTCATCTATACACTTGTACAAATTAGTAGATGACCAGCCCTCCTCTCCAGTATATTCTCTGTACATATAGAGATTGTAATCTAGCTTATACAATACTTCTTTGAGTCTATCATTGGAAAGATGGGACGCTTTTTTCAGATCTCTTGTAGTGTTTGCCTTACCGGTTGAGATGAGTTTCAGTACTTTGCTTTCCTCTTCGTTCAACGCTTCGTCCCTGTATGCGCCCACATACATGGGAACCGCTTCTCGTGACACAAGGCATACCTTACCGTTGATGAATCTGCCTTCTAGTATCTCCTCTTCTTTTCGCATGGATTCCCATCGATCCATTGAAAAATCCTTTACACGTAGGAAAATATCGTAGGTCGAACTGGCTTCTCCGAATACTTTGAAGTGATCCTCGATAGTATCGAATTTTTTGAAATGTTTCTCGGCAAGATATTCCTCAATATACTTTTCTGATACCTGGTCTTTACCCGGAAAACGCAGATGATGATAATCCTGGAGCAGCATGTACTGTTTATCCTCTCCGACAACCAATTTTCCGGATACTACCTTACCCTGATCCAGAAGTATGCTGAGTGCCTTCAATGCACGATTCTCCGGAATAGCCAGAGCATAAGCCACCTCCTCCAAACCACGGGGAGCGCTATATTCCAGATGATCCATCAACACGCTCTCTAGATCCTCCATATCCAGATCGATACTATCCAAAAGTCCGTACCGGTGATCTCCTTCGTCGGTGATGCCCTGACGGTTCACCAGTCTTTTTCTCTCCAATTCTCTTATTAGATTTTCGATATCCTTGAGTTTGAGTTCTGTTTCCTCGTATATCTCTCCCTTGGTCTTAAGACCTTCTTCCAAGCATGTAAGTACCGGCAGACTACCGTGGGGCATCTCTCCCTGATCCAGACACGAAAGATATCTTTTCATATCCGATGTCGTTACCCATTTGACATCGTTGATCCATATGGAACATATCTTACCCTCGTTCAGTAATTCACGTCCCCATGTCTGGACTTCTTCGTAGGGACGATCCGTATACAGATATATGTTCTGCCCTCGCTCTTTGAAAATGTGTAACGGTCCTATCTCTTTTATCACATCGAGCATACCCTCTTTGTTAACAAATGAAGGCTTTTTAGAGAAAAAGTGCTCCTCGACCTCCTTCCTGTCGAACATGAACCGTTCGATCTCTTCCTTGGGTATCACACGCTCGAGAACCTTTTGATGGAACTGCCTGAGAAGTGAGCTTCTGTCCTCCATCATTATAACGTCGGATATACCGATCATCACCACGTTATGTGCAAATGGAGACGGAGTATCGGTATAATCCTTGGTACATACCTCCATGGTTCCGCTTTCTGTCTCCTGTAGAACTTCCTTTGCATTCTTAAGGTCTAGGACCTGATATAGTATCTCGTTGTAGGTTTCCTTGACTATCGGATGATCAGGATATCCGTCGAGTACCTCTAGTATCTTCCCGGAACGTAATTTTTGTTTTGATACAGATATGTCCCGACCTTTGTAATTACGAAGTATCATCAATCCTCTACCGGCACAGTGTCTGAACCTCTGTTTGAACATCTCTGTATTCCTGACCGCTCTACGAACTATGCTCTCGACGTTGTCGGCGGTCACCAGACCAGCCACTTCTTTTATGTTCATTTTCTTGCTGGTCGAGATCAAAAAGTTATCGTCTGTTACGGACACTTTAGTGCTGCAGTTGTATCTACGGGAGATCCTGTATGCATAGGCTCTGGAGAGTGCATCGTTCACCCGACGTCCGAAGCACGCATGGAAGATAAGATTGTGTTTGTCGTTCTGGTCTACGTAACCCTCTATCAATATACGTCTATCTGTGGGCACTTCCGAAGAAAAAGCAGCCTGCTCTTTGAAGTAATGTATTATTGTATTAGCCGAGCCCCTGTCGAGATGATATTCTTCCATGAGCCACGGGATCATATCGCTGTCCAGATCTTCGAACAGCTTTCTTCTGAACCCACCCAATGCCCGGGATAGATCATAGCTCCTAGGTAGCATCTCTCCGGACCAGCTGGGTACCGTGGGTTTCTTACCGCTGGCCTCCCGGACGAAAACTTTGGTACCTCTAGTGTGTATGAATTCATAAGAATGTCCGCCAAGGATGAAAACATCATCGGAGGTCAACCTTTCGACGAATTTTTCGGATAATTTGCCCAAAGGAACGTTCTTCTCACTGTACACCATGTAATTGGAATCCGAAGGTATGGTGCCGATATTTAGATAATATATCATCTGGGCACCTCCTTTTTTACCGAATGTTTTCTCCTTTTTGTTGTACCATATCTTGGAATATGTATTACTCTGACCGTAGCCGCCGAGGTAGGAAAGAACCGCCATGTAATCTTCTTCCGGAAGAGTCCTATAGCAGTATGAATTCCTTATAACATCAAAAGCTTCGGCGATATCCCAGCGCTTTTCTATGCTCATACCTACTATGGTCTGTGCCAAAACATCGAGATTGTTCTCCGGTATGGCGACTCTGTCGATATTGTGATGCAGCGCTTCTCTGGTGAGTACGGCACACTCTACAAGATCATCCTTTTCGAATACTATCAAACGCCCTTTGGAAGTTTTGCCGACCCCGTGACCGGCACGGCCGACACGTTGAAGTCCCTTGGCTACCGACTTTGGAGAACCCACCTGTAGCACTAGATCGATGTGCCCTACATCTATTCCTAGTTCTAAAGAAGTCGACGATACTGCAGCGGCGAGTTCGCCGTCTTTAAGATCGTCCTCGACGGTCAACCTTGTTTCCTTACTCAAACTGCCGTGGTGGGCGGCTATCTGCTCGATACCTCGTTCCTGTAGTTTGTACGAAACGTTCTCGGCACCGCTCCTAGTATTGGTGAATATCAACGTAGTCCGATGCTCGTCCACCATCTCTTTAAGTATATCGTACATACGATGATTTACTACTTCGTATGGAAGAAGCGTCATGTCGTCTACCGGAGATATGACGGACAGGTCGAGATTTTTCTCTGCAACCACCTCTATTATCTCAACCGGCCTTAGCTCTCCGTTATCACAACCCCCTAGAAAACCCGCTATCTCTTCTATCGGCGCTTGGGTTGCAGACAATCCTATACGGGTCATCTCGCCCTTTACATGGGCCTGCAGCCGCTCTACGTTCAACGATAAAAAGGAACCGCGTTTCGAGGAGCATATGTCGTGTATCTCGTCCATAATAAAGTACTGTACATCGTCAAACCTCTCTCTGAATCGTGGAGATGAGAGTATCAGTGCCAAGCTCTCTGGAGTCGTTATCAATATATGGGGTGGGTGGGTCACCATCTTCCTGCGTTCACTCTGTGGGGTGTCTCCGGAACGGGTAGCCGTCTTTATCTCAGGTATCTTGACACCTTTCTTCTTTGCTAGTGTCCTGAGCTCCTCTAACGGCATCTCAAGATTTTTATGGATATCGTTGGCCAGTGCCTTGAGTGGTGAAACGTAGACGCAGTAGATTTTTTCTTCTAATTCTCCCCTTTTATCGAGTTTTAAAAGTTCGTTGATTATAGACAAAAATGCCGTCAGTGTCTTCCCGGAACCCGTCGGTGAAGATACCAGTACGTTCTGCTTGTGGTGTATCAAGGGTATCGCATATCCCTGAGGTTCGGTAAGATCTGTGAATTTTTCGTCGAACCATTGGGCTATAAGGGGTTCCATAAGATCTAGAACAGTGGACTTTTCCTTCCTATCGTTTACGCGTATAACCATGCTTTCAAGCCTATTTAGTATGTCGAATCAATTACAACGTCTGACTTGATAAATAAAGTTTTGGAAGATTATCGATCAATACCTGATCCAACCTTCATCTTCTTCAAAAACCGTTTTCTTACCCTCGTAGGTCGGCTTAGGCTTATTTGGCTCTTCTTCAGATGTTTCTAATTGTGTAGAACGTCGAATCTCGGCCCTTCCGATGGGGGCTTCCCTTGTCCTAGGTGTAGATAAGAATAAAAGAAGAGCGGCAGTCCCCGTAATGCCTGCGGCCAGCAATGTTAAATACCAACCCGAAGCTCCTCCCCACTCTGCATAGTTTATATGGTTGTTGGAGCCAAAAAATTGTTCACCCATCTTTTCGTTGGGTCCTCCCTGGACGTTGAGATCCTCTCCTACTGCAGGAGGTAGAGCGTACATGAAATATAAAGGTGTCAATAGTAAAAACAGTACCCCTAGGACCAATAACAGACCTGTAGCGTTTTTAGATATCTTTTCTAGCATATTGAAGATAATAGATACCATCCCGAGTACCAATACAAACAAGGCTATGCAGAAAACACCGTACGTATTGTCCATCACCGTTTTCACGGTAGGCAGGTCGTCGTAACTTTCAGTTTCCGTTGTTTCTTCACCATCATTTTGAACTGTTGTTTCCCTGTAATCAAAATAAGCATCTACATGTGTTACTTCATCTCCGGTTTCCATCCTTACTTGATACCAGGGAAGGGATACAGATATGGACATCATAAGTAACGAACTAACAACCAGTATGAGACCAAAAAGAGCTTTTTTATCCATGGAAGTTACCTCTTGTTAGGCATGTTAATAAATATGTGGATATAAAGTTATTCATTCTGTATAAGCGTATCTTTCATCCAAAAACTTTTTAACCGGAACAGTTCTCCGAAGGAGTATGGTTGCTAGAAGGTCATCGGCAAGGATGTTCGTTTACCTGTTAATTTCGGTTATAATACCGGTAGCGCTGGTCTTGATCAACCACATATACTGGATAGACAACATTATGCTATCCGTGTTTCTGCTTGTATGGATGGGATTCGCACTACTGGTAGTCCAGCCTTATTCTATCGGCGAGTACAAGACTATAAAGCCATAGGTGATTCAGCACTCAAAATCTTCATCATCGTCCATTGGACTCAGTTAGGGGTTTGTCATCACGGTTAAAATTATAGCGCAATAGTTTTATAACAAGTTTTCCGTATAGGTATATGGTGAAAGCAATATGATGCCAGGCGGAATGGGGAATCCCAGACAGATGAAACGTATGATGAAACAGATGGGCATGAAGTCGGAAGAGATCCATGCAAAGAAGGTCACCATAGAGACGGAGGATAAAACACTCGTATTCGAAGATGCGGAAGTTGTTTGTATATCCGTTAAAGGCCAGAAAACCTACCAAATAGTCGGGACTCCCAGAGAAGAAGCTGCAGAAGGAAAGGTGATGATCCCGGAAAGCGACATCCAGCTAGTTGCCTCCAGTGCAGGAGTATCAGAGGAAGAGGCAAAGGCCGCTCTTGAAGAAGTCGACGGTGAGCCTGCAGAGGCGATTATTAGACTTACATCATGAAGTAAGGAGTAGAGATAATTGGCAAAAACCGAAGTTTCTATTACCACTAGGATCCTCATATCCATAATAGTCGTCGTTGCGGCGAGTATTACCATAATCAATATGCTGACAATTTATGGCATATTAGAAACTCCGGACATGCTTACATATGTTATCATGATCGGAGTGTACACACTTCCTTTCGTGATTATCGGTGCGACTGTAAACAAGATTTTTAGGGAACAGAAAAAGGCTATAGAAGACGTATCCAAAGGCACAAAGGATGTTGGTCGTAAACTCGAATTGAAGATCAATTTTAAATCTTGGGAAACCATAATGGCGGACACGACTTCACATCCTGCTTTTTATGTGAAGATAGCCATCGCATCGGCACTATCGGTCTCCGTAGGATTGTTAACTTATTCCATTTTCTCCCAGCACGTACTAGTTGGTTCATTATCCACCATGATCCCGGCCTTCGCTCCGCTCATAGCCATCTGTGTTTTGATACATCTGTTCAGTAAACATATATTCGGACCCCACGGATGGAGGGAACTCCTGGAACACTCGTGGATTTCGTTACTGGTGATCACATTTTCCATATCATTGATGATCTCACTTCGTTTGTACATAACCGAATCCTATCCTAGACAATTTTGGGAAAGGTTCCTTGATTTTCCATTTTCCCTGCCGACGCTGATGTTCTTTGCTATAATGCTGCTTTTCGGCGGTATACTTATACGGCTCGGAGATATAATTCCTTTTGAGAGTTCACCCCTGAAAGCGTCCGGAACTACTTTCGTGTTACTTTCTATAGCTTTCCTGGTACCCGCATTCGATATACTGGACTGGAATCTGCTGCTGTCCATCGTTTCACAGCTTTTCTCGATTTCGCTGGTGATATACGGCATTGCAGTTGCCGGACTACTTTACAAGGATGCCGGTATGAGATTCTTGGTCACCAACGATCGGGTTATCAAACTCGATACGAACAAGCTTGAAAATTCATCTTATTATCCGCTGGAAGACATGAAAACTGTAGAAATAGTTCAGGATTTCCTTGCTTCCACCTTCGATTACGGAAATGTGGTGATCACATTTAAACTTAAGAAGGGTGTTAAAAAATCTAAGGCTTATTGTATACTATACGGAGTCACGAACCCTGAATTGATAACCAATACCATCAAAGCCATCGCAGATCATAAGAAAACCCAGTTGAAGCCAAAGAAACCGGTTGTCAAGAAAGATAAACCGGTGAAAAAGAAGGGTGTGAGTGAAAAAAAGAGACCTGTAAATAAGAAAAAAATAAAGCGTAAGAAGAAAGACAATTTTTACTATCGGATCATGGTACCCGTTTTCATGATCGTCATGATCTTCGGAATGGTTGCAAACGTATATGCTCAATCCGGAGAAGGGGCAACAAAGTTGATCTACGAAACACACGAGATAGCCTATTCATCAACTTCGATGCTACGCCTGAACACAACTTTGGAGATATATGCTTACACCATCGAAGGCTCATATCTTGAGGCTCAGGACATACGCGAATTCGCAGGCCATTCAGTTGAAAACGCCGATATAGTGGAGTCAGTACTGGAAAACGAAACGAGGGAAAATTTGCACAGGATCCTTGATGAAGGATTTAGTATAATGGACTCCCCGGACGTTAACGTTACCAGTTCGATAACACTCGACTCTATATCGCTTTACGGTGATCTATCAGAAAACGAACCCGTCGTATACCACATAAGCACCTCTGTAGAATTCGAACCCGCCTTTTTTGAACT
>SKVC01000133.1 GCA_007129655.1 Thermoplasmata archaeon | reverse complement strand
TGGGGCACAACTTGAATTTAGACCATTATACAGATTGGTTGAACCCAAACCCAAAAACTTGTATGAACTACCACTGGATTTTACTTTTTGTAGATTATACCTCGGACGAATGGGACAACATTGAGCTTGATGTGTGGTGAAAGTGATTTCAGATGAAACGTAATATAAATAAGAAGTTAATACTCAAAAGTGCTACTATAGGGGTTGTATTAATCCTTCTGTTGTTGACTATTTATTTATTTGTAATGCCTCGGAAAAGTGTTAATTACAACTATGAGATAGAGATCATACCTTCTGGGGATGGTAGCTACAATCTATTTGTGCCGGTACCAATAACGGAGGATGATTCGATATCGCAGATATTTGGGGAATTGAGAATAATTAGTGGAAATGCTTCCTTCTCAACCACACACTCAACTCATGGATATGCGATTAACATCACCGCGAATGGGCCGGTGATTCTTAGAATATCGGGTAATGATCCGGAAAAGGCACCCATAGACGCTCAACAAAAGCAAGGCATATATTTGAGCATGGCGACGGATAATTTTACAATGGGAAAGAAAGGGCACTTTTGGGTATGGTGTAATGCACCGGATAACATCCAGCAAATCGAAATACACATTGATTTCAGCCTTGTTTATATCAGCGACTCTATTGTTGGGACAATTGCGTCTTCTTACAAGGAATATGGAAATGGTGTGGTCGACAATGGGTGGAATTTGATAGAAGGATACAAAGAGGGTGTCGCCGCTGGATAGAGTACCGATTTTATCATGGGGATGGTGTACCGGATTACTACGAAATCGAGGGGTGGAGGATCGACGATGACGGAGAGGTTGTTCTTGATAAGATTGACGGGATAAAGACGGATCCAATAAATCCAGACACAGACTTCGATGGATGGTTCGATGGGAGAATATACTCCATTATATATCTACGAAGATCCCGCATATACAGCGATAATTGAAGTGTCTTTTTCCATAGCACCAGAAATCAATCCCGGAAGACAGCGTATGTTGGCAGAAAGGCATTCTCCGGTGCTTTACTTCCACGAGGATGAGGAATATTTTCCAGTTGACATAGGATCGTTCCTGTCTCAATCCACATTGGTCAAAAGCGGTCCGAATATAAACAGTCCAACTCCTGACGATCTGGCTGAACACCCGAGCAGTAGCAATTATCTCAATCTGTGGAGCAATTTTGAAAATGAGTATAATGCTACAGTCTACTCTCGCGTATTCACCGCAACGGACAACAAAATAGTTATACAATATTGGTTCTTTTATTTTGTTAATCCCGCCTACCAGGTACCCGGAACAGATTGGTATCTAAATTATCACGAAGGAGACTGGGAGATGATACAATTAATATTACCCGACAAAAATTCTGCCCCTACACAAGCAGGTTATTCTTGGCACTACGAAGCTAAAAAGAGTGATTGGACCTCTGGAGATTTGCAAAAATTCAACACTCACCCCAAAGTTTTTGTAGAGAAAGATGGTCATGCAAGTAACTTTGAAACATCAAGTTGGGGTTTCTATTACATTCATGAGAACATAGCGAATTACTATGACACCTCCGGTTCTAAAATTGAATATGAACTTACAATTCTTAGTACCCCAAAATGGCTTAATTTTAAAGGTGCTTGGGGCGAGAATCATGGAAGTGTGTCAGGCCCTGTATTTAGGTATTCAAAACATGGCACAGGACCGGTTTACGGGGGTACACTTGGACATATGTGGATAGAACCTATATATTGGTATGAAATGACTAATAAAAGGAATTAGGCGGTACATAGCATGGAAACAAAGCAAATATATCTAATCATCCTATCTATTTCAACCGGTTTGTTTGGGATCCTTTTAGGAAATCCTTTTTCATTCTTTTATTTGGTATACACATTCAATTCTGCGTCTCCAGAATTATATTTTTTAGTTTTTTGGTTTCCTTTGATATTATCTATTATTGCCGTTATTGTAAGTTATATCACATTAAAAAAAATGGTACCTGAAAACAAAAGGGAGAAGCTATTAAAATTAGGTGGGATGTTAGGAATATTCGGAATAATACTTTATTTTTTATCGTGGTATTTTATTTCCACTTTGATATGAAACAGATATGCAGTTTATAAATAGAAGTGATAAACGACCCAATTATTTTCCGATTATCAGATATCAGCGGATGTAATTATTATAATCTTAAGACTTCTTTTTGGATTTTTTTCACATTGATTCTTCTAGGTTATGATACAAGACGAATCCCACGCGAAGGTATAATAGAGTACGGTATTTACGGCATGAGCTTCATCCCGTTGGTGTCTTCATTCATATTCGTTACACCCTATATCTCTCATCCCCACATAACTATGATCTTTGCATTACTGATCCTTCTCAAAATAATCTTCACCGCGGGATATGTGTACAAGAGGATCGGGGTCGAGTGATCCGTTTGTTTTGTATATACATGTACAATATCTGGAGATACGGGACGAATCCATACATCACCGACGTCGGAGAAGTTGATAAGTACGGTATCGACCGGTTCCCCGGCACCAATCACATTTAAATATCCGTCGGCCCTTACCATGTCGATAAGATGAAGAATATCGAAGTGGCCATCATTGCCCTGTTGTCCACCGGCTTGGCAGTCTTTACCTGGTTGATGTTGAGCATCATGGGCGGCGAGGAGGGATTCTTCAACAGCATATACACGGCGCTGATATTTCCACCCATTTACGTAGGGATCTTCCTGTCGATCCGATACTGGATACGGACGGGAAGACACCGCTAAACTTTTTTATGTAAGGGAACTCAAGAGGTTACATGAAGCTGTCCGATTTCGATTACGAGTTCGATAGAAGACTCATAGCCCAAAGACCGGCGAAGCCCAGAGACAGTTCCAGACTTTTTTATATGAAACAGGACGGATCCGAACACCTGCGTTTTTATCGGTTCCCCGATTTACTACAGGACGGCGATGTGATCGTCAGGAATGTTTCCAAGGTGATACCCGCCAGGTTGGAGGCCAAGAAGGAAACCGGAGGAAAGGCTGAGATACTGTTCTATCGTCCTCTCGATGAAGGCTGGGAGTGCCTGATCAAAGGCTCCAACATCAAGGCCGGTAGTAAACTGTACGTCGGTAATGAGGAACTCACAGTCATAAAAAAAGAAGGAAGTAAATATGTCGTTAGCTCAGCGGATCCTAAAGATCTGATGAAATCCCACGGAAAGATGCCAACCCCTCCGTACATAACCGAAGAGTTACAGGCTTCCGACGAATACCAGACCATCTACGCACAAGAGGAAGGTTCGATAGCCGCACCCACCGCTGGACTGCATTTTACCGACGAAGTCTTAGATGCTATATCGCAGAAGAACGTCGAGCTACACGATGTGATACTCCATGTAGGCCCGGGCACCTTTATCCCGGTGAGAACGGATGATGTGGAAGACCACAAAATGGGCACTGAGTACTACGAGATACCGGAAACCACAGCCGAAGCGGTCACCGTAGCAAATAATGAAGGCAGAAGAGTTATCGTGGTCGGAACCACAACGGTAAGAACACTTGAATCGGCCTCGAAGAACGGTGTAATATACCCTAAAAAAGGCTGGGCAGACCTATTCATATATCCCGGTTACGAATTCCAATCCGGTATGGACCTGCTGCTCACCAATTTTCATCTGCCCCGTTCCACACTTCTCATGCTGGTCAGCGCCTTCGCCGGTAAAGAAAGGGTCATGGATGCCTACGGAGAGGCGGTTCAGATGAAATATCGTTTCTACAGCTTCGGAGATGCAATGCTCATGGAGGGAAAAAATGCTAAAATTTGATGTGAAAACTACAGACGGAAATGCAAGAACGGGAAGATTAGAGGTAAACGGAAGAAAGGCGGTTACTCCGATGTTCATGCCCGTTGCCACCAGAGGCTCGGTTCGAACTTTACTATCCAAAGATCTAAAGGAACTCGGTGTCGAGGCGCTGATAAGCAACATGTATCACCTTTTGATAAGACCCGGTGCAGATATAATACAGGAAGTCGGAGGTCTGCACGAATTCATGAACTGGGATGGTGTCTTATTTACCGACAGCGGTGGCTTCCAGATGATAAGAAAAGGCTTCGAACAGGATATCAAAGAAAACAAGGTCAAGTTCAAGTCCGAACTGGACGGAACCGTATTCGAGTTGACCCCCACGGACGACGTTGAACTTCAATTTAAGATGGATACCGACGTTGCTATGTGCCTTGACTACTGTCCTCCTTATCCGGCAGAGCGAGAAACTTTAGAAGCCTCTGTAGATAAGACCACAAGGTGGGCTGAAGAATGCCGAAAAGTAGACGGTGATATATTCGGAATATCCCAGGGAGGAATAGAACCGGACCTCAGGGCTAAGAGCTGCCAAGCACTAGTCGATATAGGTTTCCAGGGATACGCCCTTGGCGGATTATCCATCGGAGAGCCGGCGGAAAAGATGTACGCGATGTTCGATATCGCCGACGAGATATATCCGCAAGAAGCCCCCCGATATGTAATGGGCCTGGGTTCGCCGGTGGAGATGCTGGAAGCCATAGAGAGAGGTATGGACATCTTCGACAGTGCGTACCCTACCCGTAACGCTAGACACGGTTCAATACTAACACACAAAGGTTCTCTTGATATCAGAAAGGCCAAATTCAAGAAAGATAACGGACCTTTAGATCCAGATTGTGATTGCAGTATCTGCAGTGAATACTCAAGAGCTTACATAAATCATCTATGCAGGGCAGAAGAGCTTTCGTGGATGCGGATGGCGACGCTACACAATCTACACTTTACTTTAAGCATATTCAAAGAATCTAGGAGGGCCATCGCCGACGGTAGTTTCCAAGGATACAAGGAAAAATTCCAAAAAAACTACGGTTAAATATTTTATCAACCTCTCCATTCTTGTTTTCAGATGATAGGAAACTGCATTCGGTGCGAAAAGGACATAAGCGATGTTTACCTCGTATGTACCGAATGTGCTAAATCTAAATTCGAAGAAAATATATTTTGGATAGCAACTAGTTCTGTCATCGGAAATCCGGTAACTGATAGATACAGAGAAGATTCAGTACCGACTTTAACCATCGGTGAGCGACCGGGGGACGAACTCGAATTTATGCCGGGCAAACCCACCATAGATGAGGTTGAAAATTTATTAAACGACGATAACCCAGAGCGAATATTATCCAAAATGAACACTATCTTGGCCGAACTTGGTATTTCCAATGATATAAATTTTGACAATTACATCTTCTCTCCTAAAGACGTGAAAATTTTCTCAGAAATATTATATCTCTTCGAATCCATGGAGCACCCATCAGACGGATTACGTGAATTGGGAGATGTTTATCTTAAACTTGCCAATTTATTT
Organism: Thermoplasmata archaeon; assembly: GCA_007129655.1. Taxonomy (GTDB): domain Archaea; phylum Thermoplasmatota; class Thermoplasmata; order Halarchaeoplasmatales; family Halarchaeoplasmataceae; genus Haladaptatiplasma. The sequence continues at coordinate 5,687 of SKVC01000133.1, read as the reverse complement.
TATTACAATGCTGAATGCGCCGATATAAGCGCTTTTGAGCCTGAGTTCAGAAAGAGTATAGTCGAAGATTTTCTAAATCAGGCTATATCATATTATCAGGAAGCTTTAGCTCGTACTCAGGATTCTACAGTTGCTAGAAATCTGGGCTTGCTTTATTTGAGTATCCCTGAATACAGTGATGCGGAAGAAAATTTCAGAAGAGCTTTAGGACTTGATGAAAATGACATCAAAGCAAAAGTCGGTTTTGCAGAGCTTCTTTTCGAAACAGGTGAACATGATACAGCTAACCAAATAATCGACAAACTCATCACTCAGGATAGAGATAATTCTAGATTGTGGTATTTGAAAGCTAAAAGCACCCAAGAAGATGGCCGTTGGGGAGGTGCGGTTCAGTTGTATGACCAGGCATTTAACAGAGATAGGAATTTTACTGAAGCTTTAATAATGAAGGGAAGGGTGCTCATAGACGAAGGAATGTATGAAGAAGCCAACCGAGTCTTTGACCAACTGATCGATAAAGATGATTTTAACGCCGATGCATGGTATTGGAAAGCTAAGGTATTGTATATAATGGAAAAGTGGGGCGGCGCTCTTCAAAGTATCCATGAAACACTATCTATAGATTCTCAGCTACTAGAGGGATGGGAATTAAAGGGAGACATACTTTTTGAACGTGAAGTTTACGAAGAAGCCATACTCGCCTACGACAATGCGCTGGAAATAGAGCCCGATTCAAAAGATATACTGGAAAAAAGGCAAATATCTGAAAAAAACATAGCCTGATTTATACAGGCCACTGCCATTTTAATATCTCTATAACTATTAGACATGCTATCCCGAAGATAATCACCGATCGAGGGTCGAATTTAGGGCCCTTGGCATCTTCTTCGTCGAAATAGCGTATCAGACCGGCTGCGGACTGAAAACCACCACCTTGCTGTTTGGCTGACATTATACTACCATTTACACCTTACATATTTAAGGATTTTGTTTCCTTCATCTCAATTCCGTCCCATCTTCCAAGACTATTTTCGCAGTCGAGCCGCTCATCCTCATGAGATCCTGCAACGCACGAGCGTATTCGTCACCTTCGGATTCTAACAGTTTTAATACGTATTTTTTTAAAGATTTACCTACGTCTATTTCTGTTCTATCGTATCTCCATTGATGTGAATCCCCGCTGTTCAAAGCCTCTAAAAAACCATATGTCAACGCCTTTAATCTTGTATCTGATATATCCAAACCATCGATATGGCTGATCGTTTCATCCTTACCCTGAGTTTTGTACACCATGGCTAATTCGTGGGCCATCCTTGCTTCGGTCGGGAGTGGTTCAAAGGATGGTATCGACTTCAATCTTTCATTTTTTTTCTTTATGTTGTACGCAGTTCTCAATACATCCCGGGGTGTGATCTTTCTTTCTTCCGAGCTTTCATACAGTTCATCTATTCTTTCTTCATCCCCGACGAATAAACGGATGATCTCTTTTCCCTTTTGTTTCCAAACGGTTCCCAACAATTCATTCACACTGTTTTGGTCAACCACCAACGGTTTTCCTTCGATTGCCTTCTTCAAAGCTTTCTCTTCATAATCTTCGTAGTCGAAGCCTTTCAGAAATAGATCTTTATCGTTACCGAAGCATCTTGTGCCAAGTACGTAAGCATTGGGACTTTTCTTCAGCTTGTTTCGTGCACTCTGTTTGTAATCTTTCAGAAATTTTACGTCGGATAACTCCCCGCTAAAATATTTTTCTTTGAGTTCACCTGTGATACTCTCTGTTTTCGGAAGTGAACAATCTCTGCAATCGGAGGCGCATTCCAATCTGTAACGGCCTTTCAATGAAAACGATTCTGAATTATCGTGCGACAGCATACCTTCCGTAAGATGCATGAACAGATTTACATCGTTGCGTGCACAACCCGAACAGATAGAAAATCGTGTACCGATACCTCTCCATTCTAGGGTTACATAAGAAGCGGAAGAAGATGGTACGGTATGTCCGCAAGTGCTGTTATTCTCTACGGTTTTCAATCTATAACGTATGCTAGACAGCCGATTTTGTATGTATTCATCCGGAGGTTGATCTTTTTTACCGGTGCATACGATGTTGTTGTTCCACGAGTAAAAATAAAACCCTTTTTTAGCCTTGTCATGATATGCAAATAATCTAACTACGGGATCGTTGAAATACTGTACACCGAGGAGATATTTTTCACTGGCGTTTCCCTTTCTTGCATAGGAAATATCACCCCTGGATGTCTTTGCACTAGCCAGTAACGGTGCTTTCTTGTCGATGGTCAGCAGTAAAGTACCGGCTACCGCCCTTGAAAGCATAGGACCTTTTCGTGAAAGTTTTTCAAGGTATTTTTTATCATCTTTATGGTTCGAGATCTTTTTGATGTATTTTTCTGCTTTCCCAAACTTACAAAACCAACAGCTATCTCTACACTCCGGTATCACTTTTAGAGGGTCTTCCGCAAGTTTTTCAGCGTTCTTGATCAACTTGGATTCCTGGACTTTACTCGCTCGCTTGGGTCCCTTTCTAAACATTCCCTCTTATGTTATTTTCTCGGTAAATAAAATTTGTCCCTCTTTTAACGAAAATTATATTACATCTTCTGTTATCGTATTCGTCAGATGAACAGTATTTGGACGGAAAAGTACAGACCGATGAAACTAGACGAAGTCTATGGTCAGGAGCGTATCATAGAGCGGTTGAAAGCCTACGCAGAACAGGGTAATATACCACATCTTCTTTTCGCCGGTCCCGCAGGTACGGGTAAAACAACATCGGCCCTGGCCCTTTCTAAGGAGCTCTACGGTGACAACTGGAAGCATAACTTCTTCGAACTGAACGCCAGCGACGAAAGAGGTATCGAAGTTATCAGAAAGAAGATAAAGGAATACGCTAGGACCACCACTCTCAGCGTTGAAGGTTTCAAAGTTATCTTCCTCGATGAGGCAGACTCTTTAACATCGGAGGCTCAGGCGGCTCTACGTAGAACTATGGAAAAATATTCCAGTAACTGTCGATTCATATTATCGTGTAATTACTCATCTAAGATCATAGATCCCATACAATCTCGCTGTGCGGTCTTCCGATTTAGATACATATCTAAGGAAGGAGTGACGGATTGGATCAACCATATCGCCGAGGGCGAGGAACTGACTATAACCGAGGATGCCATCAATCTTTTAGTACAGATATCAGAGGGCGATCTAAGAAAGGCTACCAATCTTCTGCAGATATCTGCTTCTACAACGGACAGCATAGACGAAGAAGTGGTCCGTCAGAGTGCTAACATAGCTAAACCCGGAGATATAGAGAAGATGATAAACACGGCCATGGAGGGCGACTTCATGGAGTCCAGAGGCCAACTCTACGACCTTTTTGTCGATTACGGGCTTTCGGGTAACGATATAATCCGTCAGATACACAAGTCTATCTATAACATACCCATGGACAACGAGCGCAAGATGAAACTCGTGGATAGGATCGGCGAAGCCGAGTTCAGGATGGTCCAGGGCTCCAACGAAAGGATCCAATTGGAAGCGCTATTAGCACACATCAGTAAGGATTTTGCCAAACGGTAAAATCATTCACCGATCATTTTTACCGTTATCTCCCTATTTCTAGCGGGAACATCCATATCGCACAGTATTATCTGCTGCCAGGTTCCCAACTGTAGTTTACCTCCGGTTATGGGTACTGTTAGACTGGGACCCATGAAAGATGCTCTAGTGTGCGAATGCCCGTTACCGTCGTGCCATTTTTCGTGATGTTTATAGTATATATTCTTCGGGAATAAGCGCTCTAGGGCTGCCGGTAGATCGTGAAGCAGTCCCGGTTCGTACTCGACTGTGGTGATGGCAGAGGTGGAGCCGGAGACGAAAAAAACGGCGATGCCTTCGTTGATACCGCTCTCTTCCACCGCTCGTCGTCCTTCTTCCGTTATATCCTTTATATCCAGTTCTGCGTGTGTGTTTACTGTAAATCTTGCGTCTTTTACGGTCATGAAAGCGGATTGTTCACAGTCGATAAACCTCTTTCGGTTCCCGTCAGACAATCTTCAGACAAAATTGCTTTTCTCAAAAAAGGTGTAGTCACTACCATTCGAGAAAAACACCAAAATCATTATATACTACTAAAATATAAACAGGGTGATTATTCCTAAGGAGGAATACATAATGAAAAAAAAGAGCGTGATAAACAAAAAGAAATTTAGTGTACTAGTGTGCGCAATACTTGTCATGTCTATATTTGCCGCGATCCCGGCAGGTATGGCGTGGGAAGTACCTGCAGTAAACACAGAGAATTCGGAAGACCATGATATGGTGAGAATAACAGCAGTGAACCCACCTGCTCCCGGCCCCGTATATGTAGGGCAAGAGTCTGTTGAGTTCACAATCATCATACAGAATCATAACGGTCCAGGCCTAACAAATTCAGAAATACAAGAAGTGAAAATTTCGGTCAGCGATGTCGATGGTCCCTCAAACAACGCCATCACATGGAACGTTCAAAATGACGATGGACCCGGCGGCGATGGATATACTATAACTGCTATGGCTACACAAGAAACCATAGCATTTGATTTCGATGTGGCCGATAACAACAACGTTGCTGTACCTGGAACGTATAACATCACCTTTGAAGTAAGCTACAGATACCATCACGATGATGATGATACAACAGCCATGGTTACAAGATCTGAAGATGAATACGTTGAATTCGAAATAGCTGAGAATACAGATGTAGCCGATGTCGATGCAACAGATTCAGACAATCTATGGGCAGGCGAACTATTCCAAGAATTCTCCGTTAACGTTGCTAACGATGGCGGCGAACTCCTGGACGATGCCAGTCTAACATTATCCGGTCTACCCACCGGCGTTACACTCAGAGATTCCACAGCGAGAATACCTGATGGAATAGCTGTTGGTGACAACGAAGACTTCTTCTACAGAGTAGATGTTGAATGGGATGTAGCACCTGGTATCTACCCGATCGATTACACCTTAGAAGCCACCCGTGACGGCGTAGATGTAACCGAAATCGGAGAAATCGACCTCGTAGTCGACTTCACACCTAAGATACAGGCATCCATAACCGAAGAGATAATCATCGAACAGGGTACTATCACAGAAACTATCGAAGTAACCTTCGAGAACGTTGGTAACGTACCACTGAACGAAGTTTACATCGGTTTGGTACCTGGTGGAGATTACTTCCCTGTAGCCGTAGATCACTACGAATACGGTGACGAAGTCTATCCCATGCATCAGTACGTAGGCGACATGGGAATCGGAGGCGACACTACATTGGAATTCGGAACAGGATTCCACAGGTTCATCCAAGAAGGAACACACATGCTACAGTTCAGATGGGACGCCTGGTACTACGACGATGGAGCAACCGGCGAAGCCACAAGATACTATCATGTAGGTGTTGACTGGATAGATGACAACCCGGATTATGGTCTACTTTACGATGTAGTAGAAGATAACCACATGTATGATGAACCAGCAGGTGACGATGAAATATTTTCTCCATGGATCGCACCACACATATTCATGGATGTCGTAGACGAGGTCATCGACATGGAAGGTTTCGTTGACGATTCAGTAGAACTATTAGGCGACATAACCTACATAGAACTGGAAGTCACATTACAGAACTTCGAACT
>SKVC01000094.1 GCA_007129655.1 Thermoplasmata archaeon | reverse complement strand
TAATCCACAGAATGGTGCCCCGCTATATTCCATGCACGTATCTCTACTTTATGGGGGCCATCCGGAAGATCAGTTAAAGAATGACTTCTGTTTAGACCTACATTGAGCCATTCTTCGTAATTCAGTCGTAGGTCAAAATGAGATATGCCGCTAATATTGTCAGATCCTATCCAGTTGACGGTAATGTCTGATTCTCTAATCAATTCATCATCATTTGGAGACGTAACTTTTATTTCTGGTGGTGTTAAATCTAAATGGAAAGTAACATTATCTATAGCATAGTTCCCGGCAAGATCATATACTCTCACATAGACTTTATGAGGACCTTCATTTAAATTTGTAAATACATGGAGTGTTTTGTTAGCTTTATTATTCCAATTCTCTCCTTCTAACTTAACTTCGTAGTAATCAACACCTGTATTGTAATCATCACCTATCCATCTTACCTCTACATCTTTTGTCGATAAGAACTCTCCCTTATTGGGTGTGAGAATATTCACTTCGGGGTCGGTTAAATCTACAAAAAAGTTAACGCTGTCAAGGGCATAATTGGATGCATTGTCGTATGCAACGACATCAACAATGTATTCTCCCTCCTTTAAACCAAAGAACATATGTGACGATATTCTAGTCTTATTTATCCAAGTCCCCTCGTTCAATCTCACCTTAAAATAATTAATGCCCGAAGTGTTATCTCTACCTGTCCAATTAACAGTTATTTTTGTGGTTGAAAACGCTTCACCGATATGAGGAGAGGTTATATTCACAATCGGTTCAGTAATATCAATTCCCAGATCAATGATAGCAGATGAATTGAACCACATGCTGTCGTATACACGTAATTCAACTCTATGCCATCCATCAGTTAGATTAAAATATGTATGATTCGTTACATCACCCAAATATATCCATTCATCATCATTCAAACGTATTTCATAATGACTGATCTCGTAGGTGCCTTGTTCAGGCTCCCATTCAATTTTAATATCGTTTTTATTGAACATTTGTTTGTCTTCAGGTGAGATTATTTCTACTTCTGGAAACACCAATGGTTTAAAGTGAGCTGTGATATTTTTATCGCTATCCATTAGAACAGTAATCGTACTCTCTTTACCCTCGCCATCTGTTAAATTCCAATGTGAAAATACCCAATGATTATCTGGAACAGCATCAATCGTCACTTCAGTGCCATAAGGATAACCATATATCCCTGGTTCCGGCATTGTCGTACCTCCTTCCTCAGCGTGAATAGATAGTGTATACCCTTCAGTGGTAAACGAAGAATTCCAAACGGATATTATTTTCTTATTGCAAATTGCATGGGCTTCCCATTCATATATTGTTGCATATTCCAGATTTAAAGATCCGGTATCTACGGTTTTATTTTCATAGATTGTTTCGTTGTATATCTCTATATCCTCAAGGAAAAATGAGACTTCTGATGGATGATTATCAGACTCTACAAAAACGGATATATTTGTGTTTATCGAAATATTTGAAGCTTCCTTTGGTATATTTGGGTCTGAAATTTTGGGCGGAGCTTCAAAATATGGATTTGTCCAAGGGTAATTATCTTTATTAACCGTTCCGACTATATCTTTTGGAACGTCTACGATTCCATCCGAGCCCTTTATATTCTGATCTGGTCCAGAGTATACATCAGGGGTTGTATGAGAACTCCAGTAGTTACCTCCGATCGGGTAGGATTTATTCCATAAGTTATCTCCATTATCGTATGGTTGGAATTTGTTTTCAATAAATCGATTATTGTAGATCATGTTATCATAAGAAGATACGATGAAGCTCCCCCTCGTGTTATTATAGAAGTCATTGTTGTTTATTATATTACTATTTGACCTTGCCATATATATACCATTATAATTATTGGAAAGATTGTTCGATTCTAGTAAATTATACTCCGAATCTGTTAGGTATATCCCACGATCACTGTCTTTTACCGTTACATTGGATATGGTGTTGTGTCTTGAATACGCTAGTAATATACCTGCTGCGTTCTCCCCGATGATCTGTCCGTCTATAGATAGTTCTGTACAATTGGCTAGTATAACTTGACCTACATCCTTTGGAACTACTCCCCCTTCGACATCCTTCAAGAAATAAACCGGTTTTTCGTTTACGGTGTTGTTTAAATCTATATAATGTGAATTCCAATTGACTAACGTACCGCCAGCTATCATGATGCCTCCAGCCATCATCGTATTGTTGGATAATTTAATTCTTTTTGAAGAAGATATAAATATGGCTGACTGTGTATTCAAGATGAGATTATCGTTTATCTTATTATTTGAGGAACGGAAGACATTTATGCTTCGTGAACTGTTGAATATATCATTATATTCAATAGTATTATTATTCGAGTGATAAACATCGATCCCACGATCATTGTTCCATGCAGATATATTCGATATATGGTTACCATTAGAAAAACCCAATAAAACGCCGGACTGCGCTTCACTCACGTTCTGATTTTTCACTTTAACTCCTGTACAATTGGCAAGTATGACCTGCCCTGCACCCGATGGAACTACACCATCTGTTCTGTTAGCCCAGTAATACACCGGTTTGTCATTGAAACTATTACTCGTATTAATGGTGTGTGTATTCCAGTTTATTATTTCATTCCCATGAATTCTTAATCCGTCCAAATACATTGAGTTATTATCTAGTTTATTCGCAATCGTATTATATAAATAAATGCCACTTCTTCCATTTTGCCAGAAGGTATTATTTATAATTGTGTTTCTACTTGAAACAAACATAAATAAACCATGCCCATTATTAAAAGATATATTATTTTTTAACAAAATATTGTAATTGGAACGAGATATGTGAAGTCCGTTATTGTTGCGAGCTATGTGATTGTTTGTAAAGGCATTATAATCCGAAAAATCATCTATCCAAGACCCCCT
>SKVC01000067.1 GCA_007129655.1 Thermoplasmata archaeon | reverse complement strand
CTTTGATGAACTCCCTGTTCAAATCTGCCAATTTGGAGTCCTTTTCATCCAAATTTTTTATAATCTCTTCTGTCTTCTCATCGAGCTCGGCATCGAGCTCATCAAACCAATCACCGGATTCCTTTTTTGACTTTTTCTTTGAAGCCATGATATCACTTTTTATATTTTAAGACTGAGCTTATTTACCAGGTAATGGGGGCAGGGATATAAAAGTTTTCGCCGAAATAAGTACTAGAACAGCAATAATCTTTATATCCTTAAAAGTACTATCATTGATTAACCAGGGGGAAACATAAATGAACTGCGAACTTTGTGGTAAACCGGCCGGAAGGACAAAAAAGGTACTTGTCGAGGGGAGTACTCTACAAGTATGTGAAAGATGTGCAAAACATGGAGAAGAAGTTTTTAGCTCTAAAGGAGGAGCAAAAAAAGAAGATATATTGGCTAGGATAAACAAAAGAAGAGACCAACCCTATTCATCTACCAGACAGGAAAGTGAAAAAGAACTCGCCTTAGACTACCCTGAAAAGATAAGTAATGCACGGATAGAAAGAGGGATGACTCAGGAAGAACTAGCTAAAACTGTGATGGAAAAGAAATCCGTCATCGCTAAGGTTGAACATGGAGACCTTTATCCAAGCGATGAATTGACAAAAAAGCTGGAAAGTGCTCTCGAGATCGATCTTTTCGAGGTTATCGCGGAAGTAGCACCCATAAAATCGAATGAAGGAGGGGCTATTACAATAGGTGATCTACTCAAAGGTCAATAAAGGGTGCATCGCGAATATGAAAGGATATCGTTTAGTTGTTTTGGCAGCGTTATTACTGATGACAATAACGGTCATCTACCCTATAGATTGTTTTGCAGAGGGTAGAGAATGGGCACCCACAATTCGTCACACGCCACCTTCAGAGATACGTACGGGTGAATCACACGAGATAAATATCACTGTAGAAGCCTATAACATCACATCGGTGTATCTAAACTGGATAGATGTAGAAGAGCGGGTATTTCAAAGAAGGATGGAAAGAGATCCACAAGATAATCTAACATGGACATACACGATACCCCCACAGGAAGAAGAAGGAGAGATCAACTACAATTTCACCGTAAGAAAAGAGCTACAGAGATGGCATCATCCGGAAGAGGAGGAGTTCTTCTCCATCACCGTAGAAGATCAAGAAGCTGGTTACACAGATTTTCGATATTTTGCAATCTTGGGGGCTGTACTTATTACCGCTCTAATTCTAGTCGAGATGATTCGGAGAAGAACACCTACAGATTACAAAAAAAATTATAAACAACCAATAGAAAACGAAGAAGACCGTTGGAGACGGCTTTAATTCTTTGTCTTTTCCAGGGTCTCTACCATTTCCTCCAATTTTTTCTTGTTTAGATTATAGTATAAGTTTTTACGTATATATACTATATCCCTTGTTTTTAGCGAACTAAGATTATTTTGAGCTATCTTTTCGCTCAAGTTGAAAATGTGTGCAACTTCCGGAACCGTAGTTTCTCCGCATTCGAAGATATACTCAAAAATTCTTTTGTTTAGGTCAGATATATCAATATTCGCCAGTACCGCATCGAATTCCATGTACTCCACAGGGGAATTCTTTATGCGCTTATGGAAAGGTGCTTTATAAAGTGGATGAGGTTTTTGTTTATTCGCTAAAAGATCTATTATACAGGAATATCTATCCCTTTTCGAGTACATACATAAACGCATTTCCAGAGGTACTACTCCGTTTCTAATGTCTTTCCATAAATTTTTGATCATTTTTAAACGGGGATCATAGGCACGGGGTATATCCTCCGCATGATGATACATGGATTTACTCTTTATAGACATAGGTACGAAGAACTTTGTGATGTAGCCCATAACCATGACCATTTCATCCTTAGCCTTATTAGCCATCGTCCATCCGTTGATGAATGTAGGATCGTAATCAAAGGTTCTGAAGATGCCTTTTCCCCCTCGCTCCATCAATTCTTTAGCTGGTTTTGAAAAAGTCCATTTTCCTTCGAGTTCGGGTTTAAGAAACTTGATCTTCATCTTTTCTATCTGTGGAACGGCGTACATAGCATCCAATAAAGATGAATAACCCTTTCCGTTTACAAAATACTCCAGATTGGCTAGATATTTCCTTTCGGAGTTATTCCATTCGAGGATACGTTTTTTTAACTGTTTCTTTGAGTATTCGTCAACCTCTTCGGGAGGAGCGAACTCCAACAGTTGGGTACATTTTTTCAGCATTTTTTCCATTTAATAGTCGGCTGTATTATGTCTGTGTACCACAAATAATTTTCTGTTTTGGATTGGGTGAATATTTTATATGTGCTGCCATTTGAAGATGATATGCCAGACAAACTACTTCTCGGTGTTGGAAGCGACATTCGAGGTGACGACGGGGTAGGCGCCTTTGTTGCAAGAGATTTCAAAGATCCAAAATGGGAGGTTGTAGACTGCGGGCCCATGCCTGAGAATTATATAATACACGTTGACGAAGGAATGTATCAAGATGCAGTTTTAGTCGATGCTGCGCATATGAATCTGGAGCCGGGCGAAATACGTTTGGTTCCCCGTAAAGCATTAGGTGTTTTCACCATGAGCACCCATTCGATTCCCCTTTCTCTAGCCATGGATTTTTTAGAAGAAAAGGTAAAACGCGTGTTCCTTATAGGAATACAACCTAAAGAGATGGGGCTGAAAGAAGGTTTAACACCTGAACTTACAGAGGCAAAAGAACGATTGTTGTTGCTCCTGAAAAGCGGAGAATGGGAAAAAATACCAAAGCTAGAAGTGTAAGCTTATCGACAAACTTAAATATGGATTCAAATCTCAAACAGTGATTACAATGAAAGACGATGCAAGATGTACATCATGCGGGATTACGCTTATCGGACTGAGAAATACTACTTTTCTCTGCCCTGAGTGTGGAAAAACAACAATAGGTAGATGCAAGAACTGCCGGGATCAAGGAGAGACATATATGTGCTCGGAATGCGGATTTAGGGGGCCTTGAGATGGGCGACGTTTTGCTAGTGTATAGGATTATGCCAGAGGATCCGGATGAAGATCTTGAAAACATTAAGAAGGATGTCAAAAAAATTGCTGAAAGATATGGCAAATATAAAGGAGCAGCAGAGGAAAAAGTCGCTTTCGGTTTAAAGGCTGTAATACCTTCTATTGTTATACCTGATGAAGGTGGGATAATAGACAATATGGAGAATGAACTCCGGAATATCAAAGGAATACAGAGTGCCGAGGCAATAGATATCACTCTGATATGAGATAATTCGATAATCCTACATCGGACCGCCTCTAGATCTAAATGTCTATTTTACCTTTCTAGGTATGATGATGTTTCTAGGACATTTTTCTATGGAATCCGGGGCGGGTAAAGATTTTTCCGGGTCGAAGTATGGTAGGTCCTTTTCATCGTCCCACTTGACTTCGTCACCTTCGGCCGCCTTTACACACAAACGACAGTGGATACATCCGACATCGCATTTTTCCCGTCTAGGTATATCTTTTTTTGATAGATAGTTACATCCGAGATATTGTGGCATCTCAACCGGTATCAACTCTATCAGATCATTAGGACACTCTTTTACACAAAGACCGCACCCTATACACCGTTCCGGGTCTATAACGGCGATCTTCTTTTCCCTGTCGATAGAGATGGCGTCTACCGGACAAACCTCTGCACAATCACCTAGTCCGAGGCATCCATAAGGGCACTTTTTAAATCCTGCCGATACCTGCATGGAGGATTTACAAGTGGAAACTCCCTGGTAATCAAAAATCACCTCTGATTCTCCTGTACAGTGGATCACCGCTACTTTTCTTACCCCACCGCTCAGATCTACACCTAAACTCTGACCAAGTTTACCTAAAGCATCGTCATCGTTCATGAGTGCCATACATGGAGTTGCTTGCAATGTTTCAAGGTCTTGGGCTACATCCCTTGCATATGCAAAGCATCCTGGCTTTCCGCAAGCACCACAGTCCATGCCTGGAAGATATTGGTTGACCTTTTCTGCCGCTTTTAAAGTCTCATCTTCCTCGGGTAAAAATTTGTTAGCCAGGTATATGGCTAGACCACATCCTAAACCAACCAGAGTCAGTGTAACTATCACCAGTATCGCTGTAGAATCCATCTATACCATGCCTCCGAATGCTAAAAATGCCATCCCCAGCATCATGGCTACGAGGAACGCTACCGGTACCCCCTCAAAGGATTCGGGAATGTCGGCCAATTCCAGTCGTTCACGGATACCGGACATTATGGCCAAAACCAGCGTGAAACCTACACCTGCTCCGAAGGCACTCGCCATGGTCTCTACAAATGTAAAATCCGAACGGGCATTTATGAATGTCACACCGAGAACGGCACAGTTTGTAGTGATCAACGGTAGATATATGCCTAATGCGTTGTATAAAGTGATGTTTGTTCTTCTTATGGATATCTCCACTATCTGAACCAGCGAAGCGATAACCAAGATGAAGATGACCGTGGACATATAATCCACTCCGAAGGGTACCAGTACCTTGAAGAATAGTACCCACGTTATGGCTGAAGCTCCTGCCATAACAAGTATTACCGCCACACCCATGCTCACTGCACTAGAGAGTTTCTTGGAGACACCGAAGAAAGGACAAAGTCCCAAGAATCTGGTCAATATGAAATTATTGATCAGTGCCATTCCGATGAATATGGAGAATAGATTATTCACCGCTCACCACCCCCATATACCTAAATGCTGCAAGTAGTACACCGAGAACCAGGAAAGCACCCATAGGTAATATGAATATGGCCATCGGATTTTCCGCCAGGCCGGGTACCCGTAAAAATTGTAAGCCAAAGATAGACAGTTTTCCGGTACCGAACAACTGTCTGAACATTGATATAAGCAGTAGGGCTATACCAAAACCAACAACCATCCCAAGAGCGTCGGCGATAGACTCTGTTAACTTGTGTTTGGATGCGAATGCCTCAGCTCTACCCAGGATGATACAGTTAACAACTATCAATGGGATGTATATACCCAAAGATTTACTTAGATCCGGTAAAAAGGCCTGCATGGAAAGGTCCACAATAGTAACCAGTGTAGCGATTATCACGATGAAAACCGGTATCCTAACTCTTGCCGGTATAAAATCTCTGATCAAAGAAATTATTATGTTCGCAAACAGCAGCACGAATAATACGGCTGCTGTCATGCCCAATCCGTTGTCTATGGAAGTACTGACTGCAAGAGCAGGGCACAGACCCAACAACAACACTAGTACCGGATTCGATTCCATTATACCATTTCTGAAATAATCTACGAATTTATTCATGCTGATACCTCCATATTTTCTCTTATCAGAGCCGCCTTTTCCAGCGCAGATTCGTGTACGGTATTTACTACCGCTTCTGTACTCACGGTTGCACCGGAGATTGCATCTATATCGCCGCCGTCGTCGGTCAACCTGATATCCTCTACATTTGTACCTTCAAATTGATTCAAAAAGGCATCTTCTTCTATCCTAGCACCCAGTCCGGGAGTTTCTCCGTGGAATAAAACCGATATCCCTTTTACTATTATGTTACCTTCTCTCATATCTGTTCCCTCCAAAGCTACCAATAACTCTATCTCCCCTCCGTAACCATCGGCTTCGGTTTCAAAGGCATACCCGATGATCTCTTGGTCTTGATCGTATATTGTGTAAACTTCTATATCTTCATCGTACTCAAAAGTGTCCATGTCCGGGAACTGAGCGATCAAAATCTCCTTGAGGGCTTCTGTCCTGGCTTCTTCGATCCTTTCCTCTGTCACGGAATTTGTTAAAACAAGTCCAACAACAGCTATACAGACTACTATGGTTAGGAACAAAATCGGGTAGATATCTGAGCTAAAACTGTTTTTATTCATCTTTATCATCCTCCTTTTCAGGGGGAACATATCCATATGGTTTCGGCCGTATATAACGGTCTATCAATGGAGTGAATGCATTCATTATAAGTATCGAAAAAGCAACTCCCCCGGGTAACGAGCCGTATACTCTTATAGCTACTACCAGCAGTCCTGCACAAAGGGCGAAGAGCATCTGTCCTCTGTCTGTCAGCGGAGCGGTCACGTAATCCGTAGCCATGAAGAAAGCACCCAAGAAAAGACCGCCGGCTAGGATATGTAATATAGGATCCTCGCCGGGGATTAGCCATGTGAATGCGAATACTGTTCCTATGTATATCACAGGTATCCTCCATTTGATAACACCGGTCAACAATAAGACTATACCTCCTATCAATATCAAAAGGGCCGAGGTTTCGCCTAAAGAACCGCCCACATTACCCCATAGAAGGTCCATATAAAGCTCGGTCTTCGTACCGGCGTAAACAAAACTATCATTCAATGGGGTTGCCGTAGTTACCGATTCTGCGAAAGGAGATGCAACCGGAGCGATCCACCTGGTCATCATCCCTGCAAAACTCACGGACAAAAAGGCTCTACCTGCAAGGGCTGGATTGAATATGTTGTAGCCCAAACCACCGAAGGCTTCTTTGATGATCGCTATGGAAAATGAAGCACCTATGACCACCGCCCAGAGTGGTATACGGGGTGGCATTATCAGTGCAAACAGTAAACCTGTGATTATTGCACTACCGTCCATCTTGAATTCATGTTTCCTCAACCTTTTTGCGGCGTATTCGGTTAAGATACATGCTATAACGGAGGACAGTATGATGAATATAGTATAAACTCCGAAGAAGTAAACTCCTGCCGCAGCTGGTAGAAGGAGCGCCAAACAGACGGTGTACATTATCTTCTCAGTAGATTTCTTCGAGTGTACGTGAGGGGAAGTGCTAACCTTTAGCTTTTTATCAGATAATTCTTCAGTCATCATTTACACCTCAGTTTGGCTAGTTCGGATTTTCCTACCTTTATGTACTGTACAAGGGGTATATTTGCAGGACAACTGTATGCACAGGACCCACACTCGACACAATTTTCTATCCAATAATCTTCTAGTTCTTCATACCATTCATTCTTCGTGAATTGTACATACACCGTAGGCATGAGATTCATGGGACAGGATTCTACACAAGCTCCACAGCGTATGCAGTTGCTTTCCGGAACTTTTTCACTCTTTTTTACCAATATCGAATTAGTGCCTCTTTGAGTCGGTTCATCAAAACGGGGTTGTGTTACGCCCATCATAGGCCCTCCGAATATCAATTCGTCAGCATCGCCGACTATCCCTCCACACATATCTATAAGTTCTTTTGCCGGTCTTCCGAATCTGGAAAGTAAATTTTTCGGCTCCTTTACCATGCCCGTAACGGTTACCACTCTTTCGACGAGTGGTTTTCCAAGATAAATTGCATCGTATAAAGCTTTAAGAGTGCCCACATTCTGCACCACCACTCCCACTTCCATGGGTAAACATCCTACGGGAACTTCTCTACCTAGTATCCTTTTCAAGAGTGTTTTCTCCGCTCCGAGGGGGTACTGGGTCCCCAATGATTCTACTGTGATCTTACCGGGATACTTATCCTTGGAGAGTAATTCCTTCATATTACGTACGGCATCGGGTTTGTTATCCTCTATAGCTATGTAAGCTCGTTTGCAGCCGATCACATTCATCATTATTTCCAGACCTTTGAGTATCTCCTCTCCATGCTCCAACATCAATCTGTGATCCGAGGTTATATACGGTTCGCACTCGCATCCGTTTATAATAATTGAATCTATAGGTTTGTCGGGAGGAGGTTGTAACTTAACATGTGTTGGAAAAGTAGCTCCTCCTAAACCAACTATGCCGGCTTCTTTGATTCGCTCGATGATCTCTTCTTTAGATAAGGTGCCCGGATGTGCCGGTTTATTCAATTCCACCCATTCGTCCTTACCATCAGATTCTATCACAACCGCTTCCATCACCCGTGAAGTCACCGCACTGACTGTTTTTGTGATCTTCTTAACTTTACCCGATACTGTGGAATGGATAGGTACGGATACAAAACCACATGCCTCGGCTATCTTCTGTCCCGTTTTTACCTCGTCCCCTCTTTTAACGATGGCCTGGGCCGGGGCCCCGATATGTTGGCATAGAGGCAGTGTTACCTCTTTTGGTAAACCCGTCGATTCTATCTTTTTATGGCTTGAAAGTTTATTCTCGGTAGGGTGAACACCGTTACTTTTTTTGTTGTTAAATAGTTTCATTTTAACCACCGTATCATCCTTCATTTATAATATAATCTGAAATACCATCTGATGAGCTTAAGCTTGTCGGGTCTTCGTAACACAATATCAAAGACTCAGTTTCGTCAAGAGAGTTCACCAATGCAGTTCCATCTTCAGGGCCTAGTACGAACACAGCCGTTGCCAAGGCATCCGCCATTGTACAATCTCCTGTGATAATTGTTGCACTGGAGGATTTATAAATCGACCTTCCCGTGTTAGGATCCATAATATGTCCAACTTGAGCTTCTTCATCAAAATATCGTTCGTAGTTTCCAGATGTAGCTATCGCCTGTCCGGACAAACCGAACTCCATTATCGACTCCATTTCATCTTCCGGATTTCTTAGACCTATAGTCCATTTTTTACCTTCGGATCTTGTTCCCAAGGTTGCGATATCGCCACCTGCATCTACCAAGGCACTTTCTATTCCATTGCTTTGCAACTCTTCGATGGCTTTGTCCACTGCATAACCCTTGGCAATCCCATCGAGAGTTAAACTCATACCCTCTTCAAGCTCTATTGAGTTGCCATCTATTGTTATCTTGTCGGAACCTACGTATTGTTTAGTTATATCTATGTAATGCTCTTGTGTATCGTAGGGTAGATTCCAAAAATTAGTGGATACACTTAGTTCCGTATCATGTTGGTATACGTAGTAATTCTGCCAAGAAGATGAAATGGTCCAGCCGTTTCCCGTTATCGTCACCACCGGTGTTTCGTTCAGTAGATAGATCGGAGGTTCTATGTCTTCGAATTCATCCCTTAAGGATTCCGATAGGATACCGTTGTTAAGGTCCGTTTCATATCCGGAATCGATAGTTGTTAGCTCGAATTCATCAGTCCATAAGTTCAACAGCGGAGTGATCGTGATGTCGAAAGCTCCACCTGTTATCTCATAGATATCAATCGATTTTTGTATGAGTTCAATTAGTGTTGGAGATGCTGCTTCTAGTCGGCCATCGTCGTTCAGTATATAAAGCTCGGAAGAAGGATCGTAGCGTGAAGCGACGGAAACGACATCTTCTATTCTAGCATATGCAGAATCTATAGATTCCATGGCATGTGCTTCATCGTGATGGTACACGACTATACGTACGTAAGTCCCCATCATATCTCTTCTTTTTTCGTACCGCTGAATTGGAAGTTGGTAAAAAAACACAGATCCTATTATCAACAATACTATCAAAGCGATTGTTAGAAGGGCCATCAGGGTTGTTTTATCATTTTTTTTGGATATCATAGGGGCATCTCCAATATCTCTGTATTTTGGATACTTTGGCGGGATAAAGATTTCGCTTATTTAAGTGTTTTACTCGCTCAGGTTCCTTCATCCCAACTGTTAAGGTATCTTTTTTGGTCTTCAGAAAGAGTATCGATAGATATACCGTCAGCCTGTAATCGCAATCTAGCTACCATCTCATCTAGCTCTCTTGGTATATTGTACACCTTCGGTTCTAGTCCATCCGTTTTAACAACATATTCCGCAGCGAGTATCTGTAACGCAAAGCTCATATCCATTATCTCGGCAGGATGTCCTTGACCGATGGCGAGATTGACCAATCTTCCGTCAGCGAGTAGATTTAGTTTTCTACCGTCCTCCATCTTGTACTCGATCACATCCTCTCTGGCCTCCCGTTGAGATACGGATAAACTTTCCAGCATATCTTTGGAGATTTCATTGTTGAAATGTCCCGAATTCGCCAGGATGCAGCCATCCTTTGCACTCACGATCGCCTCTTTGTCTACCACATCTTTACAGCCGGTTACCGTTACGACGAAATCTGCTTTACTCGTTCCCTCTTTGACAGGTAGTACTTCGAAACCATCCATGGTAGCTTCGACCGCCTTTATGGGATCGACTTCTGAAACCATGACGTTAGCACCCATTCCGCTTGCCCTCATAGCTATGCCGCGGCCGCACCATCCATAGCCCACGACTAAAAATTTCTTTCCGCTTAATTGTAAGTTGGTGGCGGTCATTATCCCGTCGATTGTTGACTGACCGGTACCATATTTATTGTCGAACATGTGTTTCATGTAGGCATCGTTAACGGACATCACCGGGAATTTTAGGGCTCCATCGGCTTCCATGGCCCTGAGCCGTACTATTCCGGTAGTGGTCTCTTCGGCACCTCCGTATATGCCATCTATCAGATCTTGTCTTTCTGTATGTATCATGGATATCAGGTCACCACCGTCGTCTATTACAACGTCCGGATCATGGGACAACGTGCTCTTCAGATGTTCGTAATACTCTTCGTGAGTTTCGCCCCTCCTTGCGTAGACATCCATATCGTATTCCTCTCGTAGAGCTTCGGCAACTGAATCGTCGGTTGATAGCGGGTTGCAACTTGCCATCTTTACATTGGCACCTGCTTGAGCTAACGATAAAGCTAGTACTCCTGTCTTCGCCTCTACATGGAGTGCCATAGATATATTCTTACCCTCTAGGTATCCACGGTCCTTTACATCGTCTCTGACTATATCTAGGACCTTCATATGGTCTCTAGCCCACTTCAAACGTTTTACTCCTTTGTCCACTAGCTTATCCATGTTTATCGCCAAGCCGATTACCCCCGTCATATAATTATTTTTTCTTTCCGAGAACAGAAAATGATATATCCGTATCCCTCTTTGCACATCTTAATCGCATCCGTTCATTCAGGGCCCTTAGGGTCTTACCAAAATTGTTTATATTTTCGTTGCCCCTAAGTTCCTTCACTCGCATCCGTTCATTCAGGGCCCTTAGGGTCGTGTCAGAACAAAAAGTTCTAACTACCCCTAAGTTCCTTCACTCACATCCGTTCATTCAGGGCCCTTAGGGTAGTCTGGATATCCTTACGGCCTTCGGAGCCGTGGACGGGGGTTCGAATCCCCCAGGGTCCGTTTGTTTTTACTGAGGGGTGAGAACAATTCTT